>CAZYVH010000022.1:0-40452 GCA_964650905.1 uncultured Wenzhouxiangellaceae bacterium
CGATTCGTGAAGGCGGCCGTACCGTAGGTGCCGGCGTTGTTGCCAAGATCTTTGAATAGAGACAGCAGAGCAAATTGAAATGGCTGAACAAAGAATACGTATCCGGTTGAAGGCTTTTGATCATCGATTGATTGATCGATCGGCCAGCGAAATTGTGGAAACCGCGAAGCGGACGGGCGCCCAGGTGCGTGGTCCGATTCCGTTACCCACACGTATCGAGCGGTATACCGTTCTGACCTCACCGCACGTCAACAAGGATGCCCGGGACCAGTACGAAACACGCACACACAAACGTCTGATGGACATTGTGGATCCCAACGATAAAACCGTGGATGCGTTGATGAAGCTGGATCTGGCAGCCGGTGTGGATGTTCAGATCAAGTTGTACTAGGGCTTATTAGCAGACCCTAAGCAAACAGGAAAACAGGCAGAACAATGACGATTGGACTAGTAGGTCGTAAACGCGGAATGACCCGGGTATTCACCGAAGAGGGTAACAGTATCCCTGTAACGGTGATCGAGGTCAGGCCAAATCGTATTACGCAAATCAAGACCATACAAAGCGATGGCTATCGCGCCCTGCAGGTTACTTATGGGGAAAAGCGAAGCAACTTGCTGAACAAAGCTGAGGCGGGTCATTTTGGCAAAGCCGGAGTCGAGGCGGGTGAGACGTTGACCGAATTGAGGTTGACGGGTGATGAAGGCGCGGAACTGGAAACAGGTGCCGCGCTGAATGCCGATCAGTTTGAAGTCGGCCAGAAAGTTGACGTTACCGGTACCAGCAAGGGCAAGGGTTTTGCCGGTGTTGTCAAGCGGCATAATTTCAAGATGCAGGACGCCACACACGGTAACTCTTTGTCACACCGTGCGCCGGGTTCGATCGGGCAGTGCCAGACACCCGGGCGTGTGTTCAAGGGTAAGAAGATGGCAGGCCACATGGGTGATGAGCAGGTCACGGAGCAGAACCTCGAAGTGATCAGGGTCGACATGGAACACAACCTGTTGTTGATCAAGGGTGCTGTACCCGGTGCTGCCGGTGGCCAGGTCATCGTAAAGCCTGCCGTGAAGATGCACTGAGGAGAATGACGATGGAACTCACGGTAGCGGGTGGCAAGGCAATCAACGTTTCAGAAGCGACGTTTGCTAAAGATTTTTCAGAAGCACTGGTGCATCAGGTTGTCACGGCTTACCTGGCCGGTGGGCGTTCAGGCACCAAGGCACAGAAGACTCGTTCAGATGTCAGCGGCGGCGGTCGTAAACCATGGCGTCAGAAAGGCACGGGCCGAGCCCGCGCGGGAACCATCCGCAGTCCGTTGTGGCGTGGTGGTGGCAGGACGTTTGCAGCGCGCCCGCAGGATCATTCCCAAAAGGTAAACCGCAAAATGTACCGCGGCGCCTTGCAGGCCATCCTTTCTGAGTTGTTGCGCCAGGAACGGTTGGTCGTGGTTGATTCATTGACACTTAGCGAGCCAAAGACGGCTGCATTGTTGACCATGCTGTCCGGGCAGAGCTTTAAAGAAGGCCTGATCGTGACCCAGGAAGTTGATGAGAATCTATACCTGGCAGCCCGTAATGTGCCCAACGTTTACGCGCTGGATGTTGCGAGCCTGGATCCGGTCAGCCTGGTGGCGGCGGATAAAGTCATTATGACGGTGGACGCCGTCAAGAGAATTGAGGAGTGGCTGGGATGAGCAAGGAACGTTTGTTCAAGGTGCTGCTTTCACCGCGGTTGACCGAGAAATCAACCCGTGTTTCCGAAGGCAGCAACCAGTATGTTTTCAAGGTTACCACTGACTCCAACAAGACCGAAATCAAGAGCGCTGTCGAACAGTTGTTCAAGGTTAACGTCGAGTCGGTACGCATCATCAACGTCAAAGGCAAAAACAAGGCGTTCAAGCTCCGGGCAGGGAAGCGTAAAGACTGGAAAAAAGCATATGTTCGCGTTCAGGAAGGTCAGGTGATCGACTTCCTGGGCGGGGATTCAGTTTAAGGATATTCGGTTATGGCAATTGTTAAGGCAAAACCAACATCACCAGGGCGCCGTGGCGTTGTGCAAGTCAAGCACGAGCACCTGCACAAGGGTGCCCCCCATGCCGCGCTGCTGGAAAAGAAATCAGGCACCGGCGGGCGCAATAATGCAGGTCGTATTACCACGCGTCACCGTGGTGGTGGACACAAAAAGCATTACCGCGTGATCGATTTCAAACGTGACAAGGATGGTATCAACGGACTGGTTGAGCGTATCGAGCATGATCCGAACCGGACTGCACATATTGCCCTGGTCCTTTATACCGATGGTGAGCGACGCTACATCATTGCACCAAAAGGTCTGCGTTCCGGTGACCCGGTCAAGAGTGGCCGTGATGCGGCCATCAAGCCGGGAAACTGTTTGCCGCTGCGAAACATCCCGGTTGGTACCGTGGTGCATTGTGTGGAGATGAAGCCGGGTAAGGGTGCCCAGCTTGCCCGTAGCGCAGGTGCTGCGGTCCAGTTGGTTGCACGCGAGGGTCAATATGCGACCCTGCGTTTACGCTCCGGTGAAATGCGCAAGATTCCGGCACGTTGCCGTGCAACCATTGGCGAAGTATCAAATTCCGAGCACAACCTGGAAAAACTTGGCAAAGCCGGTGCACAACGATGGCGCGGTGTGCGTCCGACCGTTCGTGGTGTGGCAATGAATCCGGTGGATCATCCACATGGTGGTGGTGAAGGCCGCTCATCAGGTGGCCGCCATCCTGTGTCACCCTGGGGTGTTCCCACCAAGGGACACAAGACGCGCAGCAACAAGCGAACGGATAAATTTATTGCCCGTTCACGGTCAGGCAAATAACGGATAGCAATCATGGCAAGATCGATAAGAAAAGGACCATTTATTGACCACCACCTGGCCAAAAAAGTGTCAGTTGCGGTGGAAACCAACAACAAACGCCCGATCAAAACATGGTCCAGGCGTTCAATGATTCTTCCGGAAATGGTTGGTTTGACCATAGCCGTTCATAACGGACGGCAACATGTTCCGATCCTGATCAACGATCAGATGATCGGTCATAAACTCGGGGAATTTGCTGCGACCCGGATCTTCAGGGGCCACTCCGGTGACCGTAAGACCAAGTAGGACAATAGTCATGCATGCAACAGCAAAATTAAAAGGCGCACGAATTTCAGCGCAAAAAGTACGTCTGGTGGCGGATCAGGTGCGTGGCTTGCCGGTCGAGAAAGCAGAACAATTGCTGGCTTTCAGTACGAAAAAGGCCGCGCACATCATGAAAAAAGTACTGCTTTCAGCGATTGCAAATGCTGAGCACAACGATGGCGCAGACATTGATGAACTATCAATTACCAGTGTCATGGTAGATGAAGGCCCGACGTTGAAACGGGGCAGGGCGCGCGCCAAGGGCCGCGGAACTCGAATATTAAAACGCACCAGTCACATAACCCTGACTGTTGCCGACAGCGAATAGACCGGGACAAATATTATGGGTCAGAAGGTACATCCGATCGGTATCCGCCTGGGCATTTCCAAGGACTGGAACTCAACCTGGTACGCGGAAAAGCGAGAGTATGCAGAGCATTTGAATTGTGACCTTGCAGTCAGAGAGTTTTTACACAAACGCCTGGCGCAGGCGTCGGTTAGCCGTATCCAGATCGAACGCCCGGCAAAGTCTGCGAGGATCACCATACATACGGCGCGGCCGGGTATCGTGATTGGCAAGAAGGGCGAAGACATCGAACGTCTGCGGCGTGACGTCAGTAACCTAATGGGTGTTCCGACACATATTTCGGTGGCTGAAATACGCAAACCGGAACTCGATGCCCAACTGGTCGCGGAAGGTATCGCACAGCAACTTGAACGCCGTATCATGTTTCGCCGGGCGATGAAGCGGGCGGTGGGCAATTCGATGCGTCTGGGTGCGCTTGGTATCAAGGTCAAGATTGCCGGTCGCTTAAATGGTACGGATATCGCTCGTAGCGAATGGTACCGCGAAGGTCAGGTACCCCTGCACACCTTGCGCGCCGATGTGGATTATGGCTTTGTCGAAGCCGGTACCACCTACGGCATCCTCGGTGTAAAAGTGTGGATTTACAAAGGTGAAATTTTCGATCTGTACGCGCCCAAACCGGAAGGTGATGGCAGGCAGAAGGGTACGAAGTAATGTTGCAACCAAAACGAACAAAATTCAGGAAAACCCAGAAAGGCCGCAACCGTGGTATGGCGCAGGTTGGCAATCGTGTCAGCTTCGGTGAGTACGGTCTCAAGGCGACAACCCGTGGTTTTGTGACCGCCCGCCAGATCGAGGCGGCGCGCCGTGCAATCACTCGCTATGTCAAGCGGGGTGGCAAGTTGTGGATTCGTGTGTTCCCCGACAAACCCATTACCAAGAAGCCGGTTGAAGTCCGCCAGGGCAAAGGTAAGGGAAACGTTGAATACTGGGTTGCACCGGTCCAGCCGGGTCGCGTGCTGTATGAAATTCAGGGTGTATCGGAAGAAGCGGCCCGTGAAGCATTCCGGCTGGCGTCGGCCAAGCTGGCGGTCAGGACCACCTTTGTATCCAGGTCGGTGATGTGATGAACGTGGATGAAATGAAAAGTAAGACAGTCGTTGAACTCAATGGCGAACTCGATAAGCTGCTACAGGAACAGTTCAACCTGAGGATGCAAAAAGGCATGGGTCAGATGGCCAATATTCATGAACTGCGCCGTGTGCGCCGTGACATCGCGCGTGTCAAGACCGTCCTGACTGAAAAATCAACCAAAGGTGATGCGGCATGATCAGCACAGACGTAATTAAGCGTACCCAGACCGGGCGCGTTGTCAGCAATAAGATGGACAAGAGCGTTACTGTGTTGCTTGAACGTCAGATCAAGCATGCGCTCTATGGTAAGTACATTAAACGTTCCACGAAGGTTTTGGTGCATGATGAAGACAATCGTTGTGGCGAAGGCGACAAGGTATTGATCGCTGAGTGCCGTCCGCTCTCCAAGTCAAAGAGTTGGCGGGTAGTTGAGATTCTGGAGCGGGCACAGTAGCCCGGCCATAGCTCATATCCGGAGTATATAAAAATGATTCAGATGCAATCCATGTTGTCAGCCGCAGATAATAGCGGGGCACGCCAGGTGATGTGTATCAAGGTTCTGGGTGGTTCCAAGCGGCGCTATGCAGGCATAGGCGACATTATCAAAGTGACGGTCAAGGATGCAATTCCACGTGGCAAAGTCAAGAAAGGCGAAGTTTATGACGCTGTTGTGGTACGTACCCGTAAAGGCGTGCGCCGCAATGATGGTTCATTGATCCGTTTTGACGGTAACGCTGCGGTTTTGTTGAATGCCAAGCTTGAGCCAATTGGCACACGAATTTTTGGACCGGTTACACGTGAATTGCGCTCGGAACGGTTCATGAAAATTGTCTCGCTGGCACCCGAAGTGCTGTAAGCGAAGGAGCACTAGAATGCAACGCATACATAAAGGTGATGAAGTCGTCGTCACCACGGGTCGCAGCAAAGGCCAACGGGGGCATGTTCTCCAGGTACTTAGAGGTGAACGTCTGCTGGTTGAGAACATCAACATGCTCAAACGTCATACAAAGGCGGATCCAGGTCGCAATGTAGCGGGTGGGATCATTGAGAAAGAAGGTCCGATACACGTCTCAAACGTGGCGATGTTTAACCCGGCGACAGGTAAAGCCGACAGGGTGGGTTTCAAGTCACTTGAAGACGGTAGCAAGGTGCGTATTTTCAAATCCACCGGCGAAGCCGTGGACATCTAGAGATTATAGAAATGGCCAGATTACAGAATCATTATAAAGAAACGTTGATTCCACAGTTGATGGAGCAGCTTGGGCTTCAAAATATCATGGAGGTGCCGAAAATCACCAAAGTCACCCTGAACATGGGTGTTGGTGAAGCGGTTACCGACAAAAAAGTAATGGCCAATGCAAGCAACGACATGATGGCGATCGCGGGTCAGAAACCGGTTGTCAAACTGGCTCGAAAATCTGTTGCCACGTTCAAGATTCGCGACGGCTGGCCGGTCGGTTGTATGCTGACGCTACGACGTGAACGTATGTATGAATTCCTGGATCGCCTGGTCAATATCTCCATACCGCGTATCCGGGATTTCCGTGGTCTGAACCGAAAATCATTTGACGGTCGTGGTAATTATAATTTTGGTATCAAGGAACAGATCATGTTCCCCGAGATCGACTTTGACAAAATAGATGCAATTCGTGGTATGGATATCGCCATTACCACGAGTGCGAGGACCGATGAGGAAGGTCTGGCACTTTTGCAGGCATTCAACTTCCCATTCAAGGATAAATAGCAAAGGAACCCGGCATGGCAAAAGTATCCATGATCAATCGCGAAAAGCGGCGTACGAAGTTGGTAAGCAAGTACGTGAGCAAGCGGGCTAAACTAAAAGCCATCGTGGCAGACCCGGAAGTCGGGTTTGAAGAAAAACAGCAGGCGATGTTTGCTTTGCAAAAATTACCACGTGACTCCAGTCCGGTACGCCAGCGTAATCGCTGTGAGATTACAGGAAGACCACGTGGTTTTTATCGCAAGTTTGGGCTGTCACGCAACAAGTTACGCGAAGCGACCATGCGTGGGGATGTTCCGGGGCTGAGAAAAGCCAGCTGGTAACAGCGAATTGGGCGGGTTTTGACCCGACTTAACAGGAAACAAGGTATTGAATCATGAGTATGAGTGACCCGATCGCCGATATGCTGACACGCATCAGGAATGCGCAGGCAACCAACAAAGTCTCGGTCAGAATGCCAAACTCAAAAATCAAGGTGGGTATCGCCAGGGTGTTGCAGGATGAAGGCTTCATCAACGATTTCAAAATTGATGACAATGATGGCAAGCCGCAACTTGAAATTACGCTCAGGTACTTCGAGGGCCGTGGTGTCATTGACAGTATGAAACGCGCCAGTCGTCCGGGTCTGCGTCTGTACCGGCGCAAGGATGAACTGCCACGCGTGCTGGACGGGCTCGGTATTGTGATCGTCAGTACATCACGTGGCATCATGACCGATGCAGCCGCCCGTGCCGCTGGTCAGGGTGGCGAAATTATCTGTTACGTGGCCTAGAGCCAGGTTTGAGGAAAAGAGTATGTCACGTGTAGCCAAGAATCCCATCACGTTACCCGCCGGTGTTGCCATCAACATCAAGGGCTCGCAACTGAATGTTAAGGGGCCAAAGGGAAGCCTCGACCTGGATCTGCATCCGAACGTGAAACTGGATGAGAACGAGGGTGAATACCAGGTCAAACCCGATGACGAAAAAAATATGGCCATGGCCGGTACATTCCGGGCCCTGGTGAACAATATGGTCACCGGTGTCAGTCAAGGCTTTCAGAAAAAGCTGAAACTGGTTGGTGTGGGCTATCGTGCACAAATTCAGGGTAACAAGCTGAATTTGGCGTTGGGGTTTTCACACCCGATTGAATATAGCTCACCGGATGGCATTACCATCGAAGCACCGTCACAAACAGAAATTGTAATCAGTGGTTGTGACAAACAGAAAGTCGGACAGGTGGCGGCAGAGATCCGTTCCTATCGGCCACCGGAGCCATACAAGGGCAAGGGTGTTCGTTATGCGGATGAACGCGTTGTCAGAAAAGAAGCCAAGAAGGCCTGATCAAACTTTCCGGCCAAGAGGATTTAGTCATGGACAAGAAAACAGCGCGTCTGCGCAGAGCCCGCAAAACCCGGGCGCATATCCGGCGTATGGCGATGCCCCGCCTGACAGTGCACCGCAGTGGACGGCATATCTACGCACAGGTGATTGCAGTCGATGGCGGGCACGTCATCGCTGCGGCTTCAACCGTGCAAAAAGAACTGAAGACCGGTCTTGCCAGCACCAGCAACAAGGATGCTGCCAGGGCCGTTGGCAAAGCAGTCGCTGAAAAAGCGCTGGCTGCAGGTATTTCAGACGTGGCATTTGACCGCTCCGGCTACCGTTACCACGGAAGGGTTGCCGTACTGGCTGACGCCGCACGCGAGGGTGGGTTGAAGTTTTAATTCAACCGACCACATGAATCAGTAAAGCAGGTATAAAGATGTCGAGAATGGACAAAGAGAACAGCGATGGCATGCTCGAAAAACTCGTAGCCGTCAATCGTGTTGCCAAGGTTGTAAAAGGTGGCCGGGTTTTTGGATTCACCGCATTGAGTGTCGTGGGTGATGGCAATGGCAAAGTCGGATTTGGCTACGGGAAAGCCAAGGAAGTGCCTGTCGCTATCCAGAAATCAATGGAGAGGGCCCGTCGCGAAATGGTCACGATCGTGCTCAAGGACGGTACCTTGTGGCATCCGGTTAAGGCCAGGCATAGTGGTTCAAACGTCTACATGCAACCTGCGTCTGAAGGTACCGGTGTGATCGCGGGCGGAGCCATGCGCGCTGTGCTGGAAACAGTTGGTGTACGCAACGTATTGGCCAAGAGTGTCGGCTCCAACTCGCCGATCAACCTGGTGCGGGCGACGTTAAAGGGACTCAAGTCCATGCAAAACCCCGAATCGGTAGCGGCCAAGCGCGGCAAGCCTGTTGAAGAAATTCTTGCAAACCACAAATGAGCGGAATGATGGCTAAGAAAAAACACATTAACGTGACACTGGTTCGATCTCCGATCGGATCCCAGCCAAAGCACAGGCAATGCGTTCGTGGCCTCGGCCTCAAGCGTATGCACCAGAGGGTGACATTGGAAGATACACCCTCGATACGGGGTATGGTCAACAAGGTTTATTACCTGGTACAGGTGGAACAGGCTTAAGCCGTTTGCGCGCAAGGAAAGTACAGACATGAAATTGAACACAATCAGTCCGGCCGAAGGCTCCAGGAAGAACGGCAAACGTGTTGGCCGGGGCATTGGATCGACCGATGGCAAGACCGCAGGGCGTGGTCACAAAGGTCAGAAATCCCGTTCAGGTGGTTATCACAAGGTGGGTTTTGAAGGTGGCCAGATGCCGTTGCAGCGGCGTCTGCCAAAACGCGGTTTTGCCTCCCGGAGCGCACGCTATAATGCCGAAGTCCGTTTGTATCACATCGAAGCCATGGACACCGATATGGTTGATGTGGCTGCACTCAAATCGGCGGGTGTTATTAAGCACGATGCCAGAACTGTGAAGGTCATCAACACCGGTGAAATCAGCCGTGCAGTGACCATTAAGGGCATGGTGGTGACCAAGGGTGCACGTGCAGCCATCGAAGCCGCTGGCGGCAAGGTTGAATAATGGCGAAGACGCCTTCACAAGTTGCTGAAACGTTTGGCGGTCTCGGTCGTTTGACCGAATTGCGCCAGCGTTTGTTATTTGTATTCGCGGCGCTGATTGTTTATCGGGTGGGTACGTTCATACCAGTTCCGGGTGTGAACCCGCAGGCATTGCTGCAATTCATGAATTCGCAACAGGGCACCATCATTGATGTGTTCAATCTGTTCACCGGTGGGGCCTTGCAGCGCTTCTCATTGTTTGCGCTGGGGGTCATGCCGTATATCTCGGCATCCATCATTATTCAGTTGATGAGCAGCGCATTGCCCCAGTTACAACAACTGAAAAAACAAGGCTCCAGCGGTCGCGACAAAATTACCCAGTACACACGCATCTTCACTGTATTACTTGCAGGTTTTCAGGCAGGCAGTGTTGCATTTGCACTCCAAAGTCAGTCCTCCATCGTATTTTCACCGGGATTTGGTTTCTTGTTTACGGCGGTGGTGACTTTGACCGCTGGTACCGTATTCTTGATGTGGTTGGGTGAGCAGATTACTGAACGGGGTGTGGGTAACGGTATTTCCCTGATCATTTTTGCAGGTATTGTCGCCGGTTTGCCGCGCGCCATTGCAGGGACCCTTGAATTGGTCAATACCGGGCAGTTGAGCATCCCGGCAACGCTGTTCATCCTGATCCTGGTACTCGCCGTCGTCTATTTCATCGTTCGGGTTGAACGGGGTCAGCGACGGATAACTGTCAACTATGCGCAAAGGCAGGGTCGGGTTGCCTATCAGAACCAGGCGACGCATTTGCCGCTGAAACTGAATATGTCCGGTGTGATACCGGCCATCTTTGCGTCCAGTCTTGTGATATTTCCATCGACGCTGGCGACCTGGTTTTCCAGTTCACCAAATCTTGATTGGTTAACGGATGTGTCCGCTGCACTGACACCCGGAAACCTGCCTTATACCTTGCTGTATTCGTCGCTGATCATATTTTTCTGTTTCTTTTATACAGCCCTGGTATTTAATTCCAAGGAGACAGCTGACAACCTGAAGAAATCCGGTGCATTCATTCCGGGGATAAGGCCGGGTCGTCACACGGCTGATTATATTGATAATGTACTGACCCGTTTGACCATGGTCGGGTCCCTGTACCTGGTGGCAGTTTGCCTGTTACCGGATGTGCTAAGGGTGGTCTGGTCAGTACCGTTTTATTTTGGTGGTACATCGGTTTTGATCGTTGTGGTTGTCATCATGGACTTTATTGCCCAGATTCAGGCGCATCTGATCTCTCACAAATATGACAGCCTTATGAAAAAGGCCAATCTGAAGTCCTATGGACGTTCAGGTGTGGTGCGCCGATAGACCGGAGTCGAGTTCACGGCGCTGGTCGTGATGATCGTTGGTGGTATCGCTCAAACCCGATTAGGGGGATTAAAGCGACCACCCTAGTTATCTGAGGAGAACTGCCATGAAGGTGCAAGCTTCAGTTAAAAAGATATGCCGAAATTGCAAGATTGTTCGTCGCAGGGGCGTAGTTTACGTTATATGCACGGATAAAAAGCACAAGCAAAGACAGGGTTAATTTTGTCTGAGTGTTGCTTTGTTGCTTTTACCAGTTTAGTAGATTCGATATAATGTACTGTTTACGTTGAGCAGTACCAACAGTAGCAGGAGTACGTAGTATGGCTCGCATTGCGGGAGTCAATATATCAGATCAGAAACACGCATGGGTGGCTTTAACCAGCATCTATGGTGTGGGTCGGCCACGCGCCTTACAGATTTGCAAGGCTGCAGGAGTTGCGGCAGATAAAAAAATCAGGGATCTGACCGAACCTGAAATTGAAAACGTACGTGCCCAGATTGCCAAGATTGCTGTTGAAGGTGACTTGCGTCGTGAGGTTGCAATGAACATCAAGCGTCTGATGGATCTCGGTTGCTACCGGGGTCTGCGTCATCGCAGGGGATTACCCGTGCGTGGTCAGCGCACCAAGACCAATGCGCGAACCCGTAAGGGTCCGCGTCGTCCAATTAAGCGTTAAGCGTTTGCAGGTGAAAAACTGATGGCAAAGCCAGGTACAAAAGCAAAGAAGAAGATCAAAAAGGTCGTGGTCGATGGTATCGCCCACGTACACGCATCTTTTAACAATACAATCATTACACTCAGTGACAGACAGGGTAATGTGCTGTCATGGGCGACCTCGGGTGGTGCCGGTTTTCGCGGTTCACGCAAGAGCACACCATTCGCGGCACAGGTAGCAGCAGAAGCGGCCGGCCGGACTGCACTTGATCACGGTCTTAAAAACCTTGAGGTGCGTGTCAAGGGACCGGGTCCCGGGCGTGAATCATCCGTGCGCGCTTTAAATGCACTGGGCTATAAAATCACCAATATTGTTGACGTTACACCGATTGCGCATAACGGTTGTCGTCCACCCAAAAAACGTCGCGTTTAGGAGTCGAAGAAATGGCTAGATATACCGGACCAACATGCAAACTTGCGCGTCGTGAAGGCGTTGACCTGGGTCTGAAAAGCCCGGCTCGCGGGCTGGAGTCCAAGTGCAAGCTGAACCAGGCGCCTGGTCAGCACGGCGCCAGTCGGCGGCAGCGTCTGTCGGACTATGCATTGCAATTACGTGAGAAACAGAAAATGCGCCGTACCTATGGGGTGCTTGAAAAACAGTTTCGAAACTATTACAAGAAAGCCGCATCCATGAAGGGTGCAACAGGTCTGAACCTGTTGTTATTGCTGGAGAGCCGTCTTGACAATGTCGTATATCGTATGGGTTTTGCGGTGACCCGTGCACAGGCACGGCAATTGGTATCTCACAAAAGCATTAAGGTCAATGGAGCGGCAGTCAATATCCCCTCTTATCAGGTCAAAGAAGGCGATATTGTCAGCATTGCTGATAAGGCCAAAAATCAGTTACGTGTGAAAGAGGCAATCACACTGAGCCAGGAAATGGACCTGGCCGCAGTTTGGATGGAAGTGGACAACACAAAAATGGAAGGCACGTATAAAGCGTTGCCGGAGCGTGATGATCTGCCAGCCGACATCAATGAGAACCTGATTGTCGAGCTTTATTCCAAGTAAAATCATGGTTCTCCTGCCAGCTATACCAGCAGTTGAATTTCAATAGATCAATGAATAAGTGAGGTACGTCACATGATGAATGTGATCGAAAACATGCTGAGGCCCTCAGCGGTAGGTGTGAATGAAATTAACCCCAACCGGGCACGTATAACACTAGAGCCCCTGGAACGGGGCTTTGGTCACACGCTGGGTAATGCCTTGCGCCGTGTATTGTTGTCTTCAATTCCCGGTTGTGCGATCACCGAAGTTGAAATCGATGGTGTTCTACACGAATACACCGCGGTGGAAGGCTTGCAGGAAGATATTATCGAGGTTTTACTGAATCTCAAGGGTATTGCCCTGCGTATGTTTGAACGCGAAGAAGCCATGCTGACGCTCAGCAAGCAAGGGTTGGGGCCGGTCACCGCGGGTGACATCCAAATCGACCACGATATCGAAATCGTCAACCCCGAGCACGTTATTTGCAATCTGACCAAGAATGGCAGTATCAACATGCAAATTAAGGTGATGCGTGGCGTTGGCTACCAGCCAGCCAACCAGTTGCTGGTCACGGAAGAAGAAGACCGCCCGATTGGCCGGCTGATGTTGGATGCATCCTATTGCCCGATCCGGCGTGTTTCCTACAGCGTCGAGGCCGCACGTGTGGAACAACGCACAGACCTGGATAGATTAATCCTGGATGTTGAAACCAATGGCACTATGGACTGCGAGGCCACTGTCAAGCTGGCCGCGAACATCCTGGCTGATCAGTTGTCTGTGTTTATTGATTTCAGGGAGCGTACCGAGGTTGTGGAAGAGGAGAAATCCCACGAGATTGATCCGGTGCTGTTGCGTCCCATAGATGACCTTGAACTGACGGTCCGCTCGGCCAATTGTCTGAAAGCCGAAACCATACTCTATATCGGTGACCTGGTTCAGAAAACCGAAGTGGAATTGTTGAAAACACCCAACCTTGGTAAAAAGTCACTGACTGAAATCAAGGACGTACTGGCTCAACATGAATTGTCACTGGGCACCAAACTTGAAAACTGGCCGCCGGCAGCACTGGCAGACGCCTGAGCAACCGTAAACGGTAATAGGAAAGCATCATGCGGCATTTAAAATCAGGACGTAAACTGAATCGTAACAGCAGTCATAGAAAGGCCATGTTTCGTAACATGACCACGGCGCTGTTTCAACACGAAATCATCAAGACGACCCTGCCCAAGGCAAAAGAATTACGTCGTGTAGCCGAGCCGTTGATCACGCTGGCGAAGAGCGACAGCGTGGCGCACCGGCGTCTGGCGTTTGACCGTCTGCGCGATAAAGCGGTCGTGGGTAAGTTGTTTACCGAGATCGGCCCGCGCTACGTTGAACGTCCAGGTGGTTACCTGCGCATCATGAAGTGTGGTTTCCGTGCCGGCGATAAAGCGCCGATGGCCTACGTGGAACTGGTCGACCGGCCACGTGATGACGAATTGGCTGAGAACGAAGTCTGAACCAGCAACTGAACATTGAGCACGAAAACCCGGCGTGGCCGGGTTTTTTGTGCCTGCTACAAACGTCTAAGACACAAGTTGGTATGAGGCCTCAGCGTCTGTAAATTACCTTGCCGGCAAAAATTGTCATGACTACTTCAGTTTGATGGATGGAATAAGGATCAACGTCAAACAAATTATGATCAAGCACGACCATGTCTGCTTTTTTACCGACTTCGATGGAACCTATCGTATCCTCCAATCGCAATTCATAGGCGCCATCCAGGGTATAACCACGAATCAAGCTTGCGATATCCAGGCGCTCCGTTACCCGGGGCTGAATGGGACTCTCCTTTTGACCGGCCATCTGCCGGGTATGTCCTATCTCTATATTAAACACCGGAGACATTCCCAACATACCAGCTCCCGAAGCCGGAAAATCACTGCCAAAAGTCAATCTGGCGCCGGCTTTCTTTAAGCTGTTAAAACGAAAATATCGTTTGAATTGGTCTTCACTGACAAATGCTTCACCCTCCACATCATAGGATGCCCAAAGGGGAGTGCTTTGAGCGATGACGCCCAAATCAGCAAACCGCTGAATATCGGAATCGATCATCACCTGGATATGAATAACCGTGAAGCGACTGTCTGAGTCAGGAAATTTTTCTTTACTAACTGCAATCGCATTCAGTGCATCGTTGATTGCCCGCTCGCCCAGGGCGTGAATGTGGACATCGAGGCCACGTCTGACGGCTTCTGTCACCAGCCATTGCAATTGCTGTGGCGTAAAAACCGTTTCCCCTTTATTGCCCGGATCATTTTGGTAATCACTAAACATCGCTGCAGTCCTGCCTTCGACCGTGCCATCATCCATGATCTTCAACATGGAAATATACGGGCTTGTTTTGCGCAATTGCTCGACCAGTTCCAGCGATGCTTCCATCTGCCCCGGATCGGTAGCCATCCAGGAGCCGACATAATGTAAATTGAGTTTGCCGTTCTCTTTCAGCGTATTCAGGATTTTGGTTTGATATTCCGCTACTTCCAATGCTCCCGCATCAAAAACCGCGGTGATGCCGTAGCGGTTCATTTGCTCCATCACCACCGCAGTTCCCCTGGTCACAGATTCCTCTGTGATGATATCCAGGTCGTCCATGGCCTTAGCGGCAGTACCTTCCAGTAAATAACCCGTGGGATTGCCTTCATTGTCGCGTTTGTAATAGCTGAGTCCGGGAACAGGGTCTTTTGTTTCATGGTTGATACCCAGTTTTGAAAGTAACTGGCTGTTAGCCCAGGCACCATGAAACCCCTCATCCATCATTAACACCGGTCGATCATTGACGACGGCGTCGATCATTGATTTGGTGGGGCCGGTGTTTCCAAAAGCCGAGGCCAGGAAACCATAGCCGAATATGACGGGTAAGTCTTTATGTGCATCAGCGTATTTTGCGATTGCCTGTACCCAATCTTCAGGTCGTGCATAGGTATCCAGCGCCAGTGCCAAAGCATAAGCACCACCTGCAACGGGGTGCGCGTGGGCATCGATAAAACCCGGCAGCAACATCTGACCCTGCAGGTCGGTGAGGACCGTATTGTCACCTGCCAGTTCCAGGGCATCGTGATCGGAGCCCACAAAGACAATTTCATCCCCTTTGACCGCCACTGCCTCTGCCCAGGGAGCCGCATCATTGACGGTATAGACCTTTGCATTGTGATAGATCGTATCGGCTTGTAAATGGGTGGTGTCATTGTCCGTTGTCACTGACTGAGCACACGCGCCAAGCTGCAAAAAGATGGCAAGAACCATTATTTTTTGAAAATTCATTGCTTATAATCCTGTTATAGTGGGCATAAATGTTTACCCTACATTACAGAGAGGTTTGCTATAGTACTATCAGCTTTACCAATGCGATCATACACCTGCAGCGCCTGTTCAGTGAGGATATTATTACGTGCCCAACCCAATTCACTCACCCGGGTCACACGAATGGCCAATGCGCGTGTGTGAGGATGAAATGTTCAATGTATGATCTACTCCAATAGTGTAATGTCTTGAAGGGTCAAAGAATCAATCTTGAGCTGGAGCCAGCCGACACAGAACGGCTGGCCAATCTGTGTGGTCAGTTTGACCAACACCTGAAACAGATAGAAAGCCGCCTGCAGGTGGATATTTTCTGTCGTGGGAACCTCTTTACAGTGCAGGGCAGGAAACGCCAGGCACGTGCCGCCAGCAGGTTATTAAAGCAGTTGTACGCCTTGTCGGCCAAAGAATGCCTGACACCCAAGACCATCAACCTGCAATTACAGGAATCCGGGATCAATGAAATCGCGGTGGCTGATAGCGTGGACCAGGACGTCGATGAAATCACCATCAAAACACGGCGTGGCTCAATTCGCGGGCGTGGCCCGAACCAGAAGGCCTACCTGCGAAATATCAGCCGGCACGCGGTAAATCTTGGTATCGGTCCGGCTGGCACTGGCAAAACGTATTTGGCGGTTGCCAGCGCTGTGGTCGCATTAGAACAGGATCTGGTGCAGCGTATCGTGCTGGTGCGGCCCGCCGTTGAAGCAGGTGAACGACTGGGTTTCCTGCCGGGGGATCTGGCCCAGAAGGTGGATCCCTATTTGCGCCCCTTGTACGATGCTTTGTACGAAATGCTTGGTTTTGATCATGTATCCCGGCTGATCGAGCGCAATGTCATAGAGGTTGCGCCGTTGGCATTTATGCGCGGGCGTACACTCAACGACGCCTTCGTGATCCTTGATGAAGCCCAAAACACCACCACCGAACAGATGAAAATGTTCCTGACACGTATTGGATTTGGTTCAACGGCGGTGATTACCGGTGATGTGACACAGATCGATCTGCCACACCACCAGCAATCGGGCTTAAAACAGGCGATGGTCATCCTCAAGGGTGTGGAGGGTATTTCTTTCAGCTATTTCACAGCCAGGGACGTGGTACGCCATCCGATGGTGCAAAAAATTGTGGAAGCCTATCACCGTGCAAGCAGGGAGAATAGCGGCCAGCGAGACAGCGCCCACCGGTAGTGGCGAACAATGCAACTTACTCTCAATATTCAGCGGGCGACAACGTCAAACAGCGTCCCCTCTGATGAGGATTTCCGCCGGTGGATGCGAGCAGCACTGGATAATCAACACCCGGGGTTCAGCGTTGATGTTCGCATTGTGGATGAAGCCGAGGCCCGTCGTTTTAACTGTACATTCCGCAACCGGGATTACGCCACGAATGTACTGTCCTTCCCGGCGCAATTACCCGCTGGTCTGCCAGAGGCAATCCAGGCGTCCGTGCTCGGTGACCTGATGATCTGCGCGCCACTGGTCGCACTTGAAGCATTGGATCGTCAACGGCCTGAGGTTGACCATTGGGCTCATATGACAGTGCATGGTGTTTTACACCTGCTTGGCTATGACCACGAAGACACAACACAGGCGCAACAGATGGAAGCGCTGGAGATAAAAATACTGGCAGGATTGGGAATTCCGGACCCATATGAGGCCAGATGTTAATCAAATTATTGGATGTCAATGCTGAAATATGCGCACGCTTCTGGTACAACACGAATCTGCAGGCGTGTTTTCATGTAAACATCGGGCGCGATGGGCGCCGTCACAGGCAGGCTTGAAAGATTCTGACCAGTATGAACGAAGACCAACCGAGTAACGATTCCGGGCGGAAGACCTGGGTGGGGCGTTTCCTGAAGATATTTACAACCGAGCCCCGGGACCGCAGTGAACTGAAAGAATTGGTCAATAAATCCTGTGAGAAGGGCATACTGGATGCCGATGTGGTCGCCATGATCCAGGGTGCGTTAGCCGTTTCCGAAATGCAGGTCAGAGACTCGATGGTGCCGCGTTCCCACATGGTCGTCATACCCAAGGACGCTGTACTGGAAGAGTTTTTGCCGTTGATCCTTGAATCCGGTCATTCGCGTTTTCCGGTCATTGGTGAAGATCGCGATGAGGTGGAGGGCGTTTTGCTGGCCAAGGATCTGTTGCGGCATTTTACGGAAAATAGTGGCTCACTGGATTTGCAAACGCTGGTGCGTGACGCGGTCGTGATCCCCGAAAGCAAACGATTGAATATGTTGCTAAGGGAATTCCGAGCCAGTCGCAACCACATGGCCATTGTGGTGGATGAATACGGTGGTGTTTCCGGTCTCATCACCATCGAAGATGTACTCGAAGAAATCGTTGGCGAAATTGACGATGAACACGATGAAGAAGAAGAAGCCGCAATCAAACCACTGGGCGGGGGCCACTTCCAGGTCAGTGCATTGACCGAGATCGATGATTTTAACGAGGCGTTCGAGTGCAAGCTGAGCGATGAGGACTACGATACTATCGGTGGTTTGTTGCTCTCAGAATTTGGCCGTGTACCCGAACAGGGTGAAGATGTCTCGCTCACCAAGCGTTTTCGTTTTCGTGTTACCGCTGCAGATAGTCGTCGTATCAGCATGCTGGAAATGCATGATTTAAAGCAAAGTTGACTTGCGCACATTTATAATAATACTGGGTTTTGCTGCGCTTATCTGGGGTCAACCGGTCCTGGCTGGTGAGTTGCCTGAAGTCGCTGCAGATGGTACGGAGGCCTGGTTGGTTACTGTTGGTCCGGGTGACATTTATTGGGAGCGTTTTGGGCATAACGCGATCTGGTTGCGGGAACCTGCCGCAGGGCTGGATCATACGTTTAATTTTGGTTTTTTTGATTTTGAGCAGGAGAATTTCCTGTTGCGATTTGTCCGGGGCCGCATGCTGTATTATTCTGTCGCCCTGCCGGCCAGCCGCGAGTTTAAATTTTATCGGCAGGAAAACCGTAGCATCCGTTTGCAGAAACTGGCGCTGAGCCCGCTACAATACCGCCATCTGCGCGATTACCTACTGACCGAAATTAAACCTGAAAACCGGAATTACCACTACGACTATTACCTTAATAACTGTTCGACTCGTGTTCGGGACGCCCTCAATATTGCTATGGACGGTGCGCTCCTGGCGGCCACCGAAAATCGTCCGGCACAGTTGAATTTCAGGGACCAGACACGCCGCCTGACGCAGATGGGCTACTGGTACTACCTTGGTCTGGAGCTGGCGCTTGGTTATCCGGTCGACCGCGCGGTAAGCCGTTGGGATGAGATGTTCATTCCCATGGTCGTGGCCGATGAAATTGCCGCCTTGCCGCTGGCAGATGGTGAACCCGGTCAGCCCCTGGTTGTCAGGGACATGATGTTGTCAGTCTCATCGATACCTGCTGCGCCCGGGTCGCCCGAACGCATCTGGTACCGTTACCTTTTTCTGGGCTTACTGGTGACCGCTACAGCCTGGTTCAGCGGCAGATTCATGCCACCGGTCTGGTTGGCCGGTCTGTGCAACGCATGGTTGCTGATAGCTGGAACCAATGGTTTGATCCTTGCAGCTATGTGGCTTTTGACCGATCATGAGGTGGCCCGCATGAATGTCAACCTGTTGTTTTTTAACCCGCTCCTGCTGCTGGCGCTGATGCCGGCCCTCAAACGTCTGGGTGCGGTATTGCTGGCGTGTGGTATTGGCACGGGTGCGATGCTTTTATTATTACCAGCACACCAGTACAACCTTGACGTGCTGGTATTGCTGGCACCGGTCAACCTGGCGGTAGCAGGCTATTTCTACGGTTCCTGAAATAGTGTCTCCTGTTGGAGTGTTTCTACCCGGGTCTTACCCTTGGCCACATGGATCACAATCAGTCGGTTGTGTTCTGTTTCGGACATGTCACTGATGTTGCAGTGACACAGTAAACGCGCCAATTCCGGTATGGTATTGCTGTGACCAATAACCACTGCATTGTGCTTTTTCTCCCGCAGTTGCCTTACCAGTTCAGCCTGGTTCCGTGGGTCGTAGATTTCTAATTGGTAACGCTGCTGCGCCAATAGCGGCGCTGCGGTATCAAGGGTGCGGTGGTAGTTACTGGACCAGACATCAAGAACATCCCTGTCACGCAGCCAGTGAGCGAGGTTTTCTGAGCGTTGCTGACCGCCACGGGTCAAAACCGGGTCCTGGCTTCCATCGGCGACTTTTTCCGCGTGCCTGAGAAGGTAAAGCACGTAACCGTCACCTTCGGGCGCAGCAGTATCGGAAACGCAAAGAATCAGAATGATCAGGAGAATGCGAATCAGTTGTCCCCCAGCTCAGTCAACAGCTCCGCCTGGTGTTCGGTCGATAAAGGGTCTACGATAAGGTCGAGGTTGCCACCGAGGATATCCTCCAGTTTATAAAGCGTCAGACCAATACGGTGATCAGTGACCCGCCCCTGTGGAAAATTGTAGGTACGTATTCGTTGGGAACGGTCACCGGAGCCAACTTGCAATTTGCGGCTTTTCGCCTGCTCGCGCACCTGCTCTGCTTTTTGTTGCTCCAGTAAGCGGGCACTCAGTAATGACAGGGCACGCGCTTTGTTCTTGTGCTGCGAGCGCTCGTCCTGGCACTCGACGACCAGACCCGTTGGCAGGTGTGTGATGCGTATTGCAGAATCGGTTTTATTGACGTGTTGACCGCCGGCACCTGATGCCCTGAACGTGTCAATCCTCAGTTCAGACGTCTTGAGTTCAACCCCCTTGATATTCTCGCGCTCTGCCAGGATGGCGACCGTACAGGCCGATGTATGAATACGGCCTTGTGACTCGGTTTCAGGTACGCGCTGTACCCTGTGTGTTCCCGATTCGAATTTAAGCCGGGCATAAGCGCCGCGACCGACCACCCTGGCGACTATTTCCTTGAAGCCACCATGCTCGCCGGGGCTGGTGTTGAGGATTTCAATCTGCCAGTGATGGCTTTCCACATAGCGCAAATACATGCGCAACAGATCACCAGCGAACAACGCGGCTTCATCACCGCCGGTGCCGGCACGAATTTCCAGGAAAATATTGTTGTCATCGTCCGGGTCTCTGGGCAGCAACAGGATGCTGAGCTGTCCCTCAAGGTCCATTTGTGTCTGTGTTGCAGACTCAAGTTCATCCCTGGCAAGTTGGCGTATACCGGCATCGCTACTCTTGATGAGCGCAAGCGCCTCACTGGCAGCCTGACCGGCCTCGCACCACGCCTTCCAATTCCTTACTACGGGTTCGAGTTGGGCATATTCGAGGGACAGTTCCCTGAACTTGTTTTGATCAGCCATGACTTCCGGCGTCGCCAATAGCCGTGCAATCTCCTCGTGCCTTTCCTGTGCCAGACGCAGACGATCATGTATCGAGGGCAATAAATCCATTAATGCTCTTCCGGGTCGAACAGCCGGCTGGCGGCTTTGAGTAAATCATCGTCCTGTTGTTCTGCTGCCTGACGCAGGCGTGTGCTGGGTAAGTGTAGAATCCGGTTGGCCAGCGTACGCGCCAACTGCTTAATAACCTGTTCCGGTTCAGTCCCGGCGGCAATCCTCCGCAAGGCTTTTTCAGTCAGTTCTTCAGCGTTCTCGTGTGCATGCCTGTGTAATTTCTGCAAATAGACGACCGCTCGCGCGCTGTTAAGCCAGCGCATGAATTCATCGACTGCATCATCGACATCGCCACCTGCTGCCTCCGCTGCCCGGCTGCGTTCCGTCAGGTTTTTATCGACTACTTTCTGCAGGTCATCAATGGTGTAGAGGTAGACATTGTCAAGTTTGGTTATATCTGGATGAATGTCCCGGGGGACCGCGATATCAACCATGAACATGGGCTGATTGCGGCGTTGCCTGAGCGCAGACTTCACCGCGCGGGTTCGTATAACAGGTTCCTGACTGGCTGTGGAGCTTATCAGGATATCCGCTTTATGCAGCAAAGCGGGCAATTGAGTGAGTGCCACCGCCTGTGCATCGAACTGGCTCGCCAGGTCCGCGGCCCGCTCAATGCTGCGGTTGGCAATGATCAGACTCGATACACCTCTATCGTGCAAATGCCGCCCACATAGTTCGATCATTTCCCCGGCACCAACCAGCACAACGGTCTTGCTGGCAAGGTCACCAAAGATCTGTTTGGCCAGCAGTACGGTGGTATAAGCCACCGATACTGGATGCTCGCCAATCCTGGTTTTGCTGCGAATTTTCTTGGCGGTCGCCAGCGCGTGTTGGAAAAGGCGTTCCATGACCTTGCCGACACCACCAGCGTCACGTGCCAATTGCCAGGATTCCTTTAACTGGCTGACGATCTGCGACTCTCCCAGCACCAGTGATTCGAGCCCCCCCGCCACTCGAAAAAGATGACGCACTGCCTGTTCCCGTTCACGTGTATAACAATGCTCCTGCATTTCTGCGTCACTCAAGGCACCGGTGGTCTGTAACCACAGGCGAACCTGTTCACAGCCTTTTTGTGGGCCGATCGTATAGATTTCAGTGCGGTTGCAGGTACTGACCACGATAGCTTCTTCAATCCCGTCGAGGGCACACAATTCCTTGACACTGTTGGCATTATCCTGGCGTGCAATCGCTATCTTCTCGCGTGTTTCGAGCGGTGCAGTGTGGTGGCTTATTCCTGTAGTGAGTAGTGGCATGGGTAGCTATTGTCAAAAAAATGTGCAGCGATTCGGATTATCCAACGCCCTGAATTCAAGTTCGGCCTGTGACTGCAACCGACATATATCACGATTACTGGCTGACAGGGATTGGTTCGGTGACTGCAAGCGGTTATCCTCTGTAGTATGAAAAACCACTATTGTTTCATGAAAAGGGTGTCTTGCGAGTTGCTTTATGTCATTTTTATTGCAACTGGGTGTTCAGTGACACCCGTGACACCGGTCATTTCACACACAAATCCGGTTGCCGGAGCGGCCAATGAGTCTGCCGGTGTCCAATCGGTCAGTGACTTACCGCCCACCAATGCAGACGTAATGTACCATGTTTTTTCTGCTGAACTGCTGGGTTATGAAGGTGACCTCAGTGGAGCCGCAGCTGCCTACCTCGAGGCCGCTTTGCTGTCTGAAGATCCAGAAATTGCACAGCGCGCTGCCAGGGTGGCAGTAGCAGCCGATGCATGGCAGATGGCAGCCTTGGCCTCGGACCGTTGGGCGATGCTGGCGCCTGACAACCTGGATGCCCGTCAACTGGCTGCGGGATCGAGACTCAAGGAGGGTGATTACGTCGGTGCTGAGTATCAGCTTGCCAAGATACTTGAAATAACGGCTGGGGACAGGCGGCATGGTTGGCGTATCGTAAGCGCGCTGCTCGTGCCCGCGGATAACCCGTCAAAGGCGAGCAAGGTGCTAAACAACCTTTTAAAGGATTTTGTTGTGGGCCCCAACGCTGATGCCCTGTTTGCGCGCAGTCAACTTGCCGTGCGTTCCGGTGACCTGGACAAGGCTGTAAAACTGGCAGACGAGGCAATCAGTCTGGCACCTGCATGGGCTGACTTATTGGCATGGTCTGGCCGTCTTGCTGTCAACAGCAAGGATGAAGAGAAGGCTTTACTGCGTTACCGGCAGGCCTGGGCAACAGACCCGTCCAATGCCGTCATTGCCATGGCCTATGCGGAATTACTCAGGCGTGGCGATGACATGGCCGGTGCGCAAGCAGTACTGGCCGGATTGCCTGACACGCCAGATATTCGTTTCAGCCGGGTTGTTTTTGCGCTGGACGCCGGTGACAGGGAAGCAGCTGAGACTCTTTACAAGGGATACCAGGACGCGCATTACAAAGACTCCTCTGCGGCGGCTTTCCAGGCCGCACAAAGCGCCGAGTTGCTGGAACACCCGCGTGAGGCGATCAACTGGTACAAACAGGTCAGGGGCGAACGCTCTATGCAGGCTACCATGCGCCAGGCTTTCCTGCTCGCGGGCATCGATGAAATCGAAGAAGCACGCAATGTGCTGGCACAGATTCGAATCGAAGCAGACCCGTCGGTGCAGTCTCAGAGTTACCGGGCAGAAGCACGGATATTGCAGACAGCAGGACAAGGAGATGAGGCCATGCGGGTATTAGACCACGCACTGGAGCTTAAGCCTGATGACATGTCCCTGCGCTATACGCGTGCCCTGCTCGCTGTTGACATGGACAGGCTGGATCTTGCGGAAAGTGATTTGCGTCAGGTCATTGCTGCTGAGCCGAACAATGCAGCTGCACTCAATGCACTGGGTTATACACTGGCGGATTTGACTAAGCGGTATGACGAAGCTGAACAATTGATCCGCAAGGCTTATGCACTTCAACCCCGGCAATCCTCGATTATTGACAGCATGGGTTGGATAGCCTACCGGCTTGGGCGTTATAAAGAAGCAGAACAATACCTCTCTGCTGCCTGGCAGGAACTCAAAAACGCCGAAATTGCCGCCCACCTGGGAGAAGTCCTGTGGACCATGGGTCAACACGACAAGGCTGGCGAGTTATGGCAGGCAGGATTGAAACTGGAGCCTGACAATAAGCTCCTCATCAACACCATGCGCCGTTTCGGCTGGTCCCCTTGAACCTGCGCTACTGCCTGGTGTTCTTTTTTCTGGTGCTCAATGCCTGTACCGGTGTCAAACTGCGCGAAGCTGTGAGCGGCAACCCGGCAGCGTATGCCGAGCGTGCAGAACGGCTTGGACGTATTCACAGCTGGGGTCTGAAAGGCAGGATTTCCCTGGATGACGGCAAAGAGGGCGGCAGTGGCAGTTTGCATTGGGACGTGATGCCGGATAAAACCGAGTTAGATTTTCATGGCGCAATGGGGCGGGGCGCCTGGCACCTGTCAATTAATCCTGATGCTGCAGTATTGCGCGAAGCGAACGGTGAGCAACACACTGCGTCCAATGTTGATGATTTAATACAACAACGTATGGGTTGGCCCATACCTGTCGCCGCGTTGCAATGGTGGGTGCGCGGTCTGGCGGCGCCCGGTGAGACAGACAGCTTGCAACTGGATACACAGGGCAAGCTGATCAGTCTGGTCCAGGCTGGCTGGCAGGTGAATTTTAGCGCTTATGACACGACTACGGGTGAATACTTACCGGTGAAGCTGGATGCCAGGCGAGATAACTACCGGGTGAAGCTCATCGTGCGCCGCTGGTTTATCCGTGCAGGATCCATTGATGTGTCCGAACACTGAACACCAACTCTGGCCGGCGCCGGCAAAACTCAACCTGTTTTTACATATCACCGGCCGGCGACCGGACGGGTACCACGAGTTGCAAACCTTGTTCCAGTTGCTGGATTGGGGAGACGAATTGTTGATTACGGTGACATCCAATGGGCAAATCACACGTTCTTGTGTGACGGACGATGTACCGGAGTCTGAGGATATATGTCTGCATGCGGCGCACCTGCTGCAAACACACTGCGGGGTACACCATGGTGCCCACATTGAATTGAAAAAGCGCATACCGGTGGGCGCCGGGTTGGGTGGCGGCAGTTCTGACGCGGCCACCGTATTAACCGCGCTTAATGCCTTGTGGTCCTGTGGCCTTTCGCATCAGCAACTGGCTGAGCTGGGGCTCAAACTGGGGGCGGATATACCGGTGTTCATACATGGCCACAGTGCCTGGGCGCAGGGCCGTGGTGAACAATTGCTTCCCGCGCGCTTGGGGAACAGGTTCTACCTGCTGGTTTTTCCAGCCTTTGGTATTTCTACTGCAGACGTTTTCGCACACCCCCGGCTTAAGCGGGATTCGGCAAAAATCAAATCCATAGATGAGGGTATATCAAGTAGTCGTAATGACTGTCTGGCGGTCGTGCTTGAGATGTATCCACAACTTCGGGAAATCATGGATGATCTGCGTAGCTGGGCGGAGCCTTGCCTGAGTGGCACGGGCAGTACGTTTTTTTTATCATTTGATACTCAAAACGCTGCAATCAGCGCGGCAGGTGAATTAAAATCCCGATATAATGTTCGCGCTGTCAATGGTGTCGATACATCTCCATTGCTGGACAGGTTGTCCGCTGCAGGGTGATCCCGACAGAAAGAGAATAATTGGGACGTGGCCAAGTTGGTTAAGGCACGGGGTTTTGATCCCCGCATTCGCAGGTTCGAGTCCTGCCGTCCCAGCCATTTTTCAGGTTATGCAATAAGCATTTTTGGAGCGTGGTTCCATGGTTCAGGATAAAGACACGGTAGGCAGTCCTTCCCTGATGGTGTTCAGCGGTAACGCCAATCCCGGTTTGGCACATGATATCGCCCATGAACTCGGTATTCCCATGGGCAAGGCCGTGGTGGGGCGCTTCAGCGATGGCGAAGTGGCAGTTGAAATCATGGAGAACATACGTGGGCGGGACGTGTATGTCATACAGTCAACCTGTGCACCCACGGCTGATAATTTTATCGAGTTACTGGTGATGGTCGATGCACTCAAACGTGCTTCGGCCGTGCGTGTCACCGCCGTGATACCTTATTTCGGTTATGCACGTCAGGACCGGCGCCCGCGTTCTGCAAGGGTACCCATTACCGCCAAGGTGGCTGCAAAAATGATCAGCACGGTCGGCACCGACCGTGTGGTCACCATTGACCTGCACGCGGACCAGATACAGGGTTTTTTCGATATCCCGGTCGATAATGTTTATGCCTCGCCGCTGACACTGGCGGATATCTGGCAACATCAGGGTACAAAAGACCTGGTGGTCGTGTCACCTGATGTGGGCGGGGTCGTGCGTGCCCGGGCCATTGCCAAGCGCCTGGATGCAGAACTGGCGATTATCGATAAACGCCGGCCACGCGCCAATGTCGCCAAGGTCATGAACATCATTGGCGAAGTCGATGGCAAGTGTTGCGTGATGGTGGATGACATGGTCGACACCGCCGGAACACTGTGTACGGCTTCCGGTGCATTGAAAGAAAAAGGCGCGAAAAGAGTAGTTGCCTATTGTGTCCATCCGGTCCTGTCCGGTCCGGCGATAAACAATATCCTTGGTTCGGAACTGGATGAACTGGTCGTTACTGACACCATACCACTCAGCAACGAGGCCCGGACCTGTGGCAGAATCCGCCAGTTGAGTGTTGCCCAGATGCTCGCCGAAACCATCCGACGAATGGCTCAGGGGGAGTCCGTCAGTTCCCTGTACGTCGATTAGCCAGCCCGGTGTTGGGGTACGGGTGAAATATGCAGGCTAGATTTATTCGGAGATTGCAGTACAATCCGCTCTTCGTCGCTTCATTCGACCACACAAAAATACCGCAGACATGAAAAAAGTACGGACTTATAACCAACTGGCTGACAAAGGCCTGGCCTGCTTTGCTACAGACCGCTACCAGACTGGACCGGACCTTGCTCCGGCGGACGCGTTGATGCTACGCAGCTACAAATTACATAACGAGGTCATTGAAGACCGTGTTATTGCGGTGGTCCGAGCCGGTGCCGGCGTGAACAATATTCCCATAGAAGCCTACGCTGAGCGCGGTATCGTTGTATTCAATACACCGGGCGCCAATGCCAATGCCGTCAAGGAGTTGGTCGCTGCTGCATTGTTGCTGGGGTCGAGGGATATCTATGGCGCCATGAATTATGTGCAGACTCTCAGCGATATCCATGACGGTGATGCGATGAACAAATTGCTGGAGGCCAATAAAAAGCGTTTTGCCGGGGGAGAAATAGCCGGTATGACACTCGGAGTGGTCGGACTTGGGGCCATCGGTTCGATGGTTGCCAACATGGCCCTGGAACTGGGGATGAAAGTGGTGGGTTTCGACCCGGCAATTTCGATTGAGTCGGCCTGGCGGATGTCCAGCCGGGTACAAAAAGCAGACAGTCTGCAGGCCGTGGCCGGGGTTGCGGATTTCTTGACGCTGCACGTTCCAGCCAATGAGCACACCAAGGGTCTTGTCAATGCTGACTTTCTTGCCCGCTGCAAACACGGAGCAGGTTTATTGAACTTTGCCCGTGAAGCCATCGTCGACCTCCCGGCCGTCGTTGCCGCGCTTGACAGCGGCAGACTGAGCGCCTACATCACAGACTTTCCCCAGCCCGAACTGCTGGGTCGTAAGGACGTTTTGCTGCTACCGCACATCGGTGCCAGTACCCGTCAGGCAGAGGAGAATTGCGCGGTCATGGCGGCCGAACAGCTCATCGATTTCCTCGACAATGGCAATGTACTGAATTCGGTGAACTACCCGAATACACGTATGAAAAGAAACGGTGGTTACCGCATTACGTTTTGCAATGAAAATATACCAAAGGTACTTGGCAGCGTTCTATCCGTACTGGCAGACCATGAAATGAATGTCATTGACATGGTGAATCGAAGCAAAGGCGAATTTGCCTACAGTATCATCGATATCGAGAACCAGCCGGATAAAGGTGTTATGAGCGCGATCCGTGGCGCTGAAGGTGTTATACGGGCGAGGTTGTTACCACCGGCGGTTTAAGCGGCATATTTTACCAGCCGGAAATACGCAGCGTTATCCGGGGTTCTCCTTTGTCCCCCAAACAGCTACCGGGTCTTAGAAAACACCCCCAAAAAGACATTTGCAACGATCATCAAAAAACCCAGCACCAGGCCACCCACGCCGATATAGGTAAACAGTTCGGTCAATATGTGTTCGTGGGCAGCATGTCGACCCAGGGTGGGTGACAGCATATACATCGTGAACCAGCCCAGCGGGTAGAAACCACTCAGGCCCACCAGGATAGCTGCCAGTTTTTTGGCAGATGTTTTCATGCCGGTGAATGCAATGAGCAGCACCAGTCCCAGAGAGAATGCCGCAATACCGGTTGCATGGAAGTGTGCACGTTGCGCATAACGCCAGATTTTATCGGCGCTCTTTTGATCATGGACTGCGGGGTTCGCCTCGATACCGGCAGAGATATGTGACTGGAAGGCATCCTCGTTAACGCCGAAGGAGATACCCAGGGCCACACCGAAGGCCAGACTCAGCAATACCAGCGCCAGACCGATCTTGACAGGGTTCAGTACATCGTTCATTTCAATCTCCTTTAAGAATGCCCACGGTTCGGTTTACCCGCCTATCATATTTGAAAAGACAGCTTCGTGAAAGGCCGTTATGACCACCATTTTTTTACTTGCACCCATGGGTATATGACAGCCTTGCACGCCCTGGCGGAATGCCGGGTATAGTATACCGGTCACACCTGTCTTCTCAAACGGGTTATTCTTGGTAGTGCGGGATTGATTGGGTGGCAGCTTGGCGGTCAATTGGCGTAGGATAAATATATATTCGGGGATGGCTTATGCGATTGTTATTAAGGCTCAATATTTTTTATGGACTGCTGGTGCTGTTGATCTGGGGTGGTTACCAGTTGGTACCGGACCTGCACCGCTACCTGCCGCTGGGTGTGGTGGAGCAACTGATCGGCCAGGAAACCAGCCCGGACGACATCGGCGGCATCGTCATCCACGCCTCCAATGTTACCGATCAAATGGGCGGGTTTGTGTGGTTGGTCGCTGCTATTTTAGGCGCAGTCATCCTGATGGTTCCGGTTTCATGGACCTACATGGCGATACGCAGCAAGTCCAAGATGGATCAATCCCTGCTGGAAACCATGCTGGCGTTGCCTATTGCTGTAACCGGAATCGTCTTGATCGTGCACAATTCACTGGCCATGGCTTTCAGTCTTGCCGGCGTGGTGGCCGGTGTGCGTTATCGCTATGCATTGAAAAGCACCGCAGATTCGTTGTTCATATTCATGGCGGTCGGTGTGGGCTTGTCCTGCGGTGTCGGCATGCTGATCATAGCTGCGGTCATGTCAGCCATCTTCAACTATACCTTTCTGATATTGTGGGAAATGAACTATGGGGGCAATGAAGATGCCAAACATTACATGCGTCATAGCCCGCGTGAATTAGAACGTCAAAAGGCACAACAAAAGGACAGTGGTGTATTTGACTGAATACCTGAGAAATCTGGAGTTAAAATGCGTTTGAAAGCCCATGTTGTACTGCTGTTGCTGCTGATCCCTGCTCTGGCGGGCGCCAAGGCGATCAAACTGGATGATTATCATTGGAACGGTGTTGAGCGTGTCGTCGCCATTGGCGATTTGCATGGTGACTTTGACCAGTACCTGAACGTCATGCGCTCAGCCGGTCTGCTGGACGCCAAGGGCAAATGGGCCGGGGGGAAGACCCACCTGGTGCAGACCGGCGATCTTGTTGATCGTGGTGCGGACAGCCGGAAAATTATTGATCATCTTTTAAAACTTGCCAAACAGGCAAAGAAAAAGGGTGGTTATGTCCACATGCTCATCGGTAACCACGAGACCATGAACGTGACAGGTGATCTGCGTTATGTGTCAGCCGGAGAATTCAGGTCATACACGACCCGGAACTCACAACGCTTGCAGGATATGCAATGGCAGCGACAGCTTGACTGGATGGGCAATAATGACAGCGAAGCATTCGAGTCCCTGGATCTTGACACCTACCGCATCGAGTGGCTTAAGCGGGTCCCACTCGGCTGGGTGGAGCACCGCCAGGCCTGGTCTCCCGGTGGCAGATATTATAAACGAGTGGCAGGCAACCGGGTGGCTATCCGGCTCAACGACACACTTTTCGTACACGCTGGCATCAGCGCAAAATACTGCAAATTCAGTCTGCAATCCCTGACCGAACAGGTCATTGCCGCCTTGCAGCACTATGACCCGGCTGTGCCGTCAATCATCGATGACGACCTGGGGCCGGTCTGGTATCGGGGTCTGGCAATGAAAAACGAAGAAGGCGTTTTTATCCAGACCCTGGACAATATTCTCAAACGCTATGGGGTGCGGCGCATCGTGGTGGGTCATACACCTACCGGCGGAGTCATTTGGCCGCGTTTTGATCAACGTGTGATCGTCAATGACGCCGGTATTTCTGCCTATTATGGGGCAAATACCGCGGCACTCGAGTTGACCGCGGATGGTGCAGTTGCCATATACGGGGATCAGCGTATCCCTGTTCCGACCAATAATGCGGGCAGGGAGGCCTATTTGCGGGCAGTCATGGCGCTCAGGCCGGACAATGCCCTGCTGAAAAAAAGACTGGACCATATGCTCACGCCACCGGTTGAAGCGCCAGTTGCTGCACCTGAAACATCGGCAGGTGAAAAGGTGACAACAACGATGGTTGAAGAAGAAAAGCCCGCTGAAAACGTTATGACCGGGGTCGCGACCCCCGGCATTTGTCAATAATTTCGTGCTTGAAGGCTTTGGGGTTATTGATGACCTGGTAAAACCCTTCGAGAAATTTGAGCGCCCTGTCGCGAGAACGGTTATCCAGATGCGGGTCATCCCTGAACAATGTCATGATGGCGGATTTTTTCTCATTAAATGTGGCAACGGCCAGTGGCAGGCTGTCGTTGTGCACGCAAAAGCCACGGTACAACCTTTGAGTCACTTTCCTGACCCTGAGACCGTCGGGTGGTAAGGCGTAGGGGGCATTTACCAGCCCGCTGAAGTCAAAATCATAGGGAACGACGTACTTTGGAATGATGTCCTTACCCTGGCCGATTACTCTCGAATTGTGACAGCAACGACTTTTGTCAGGGCCACTGGTGGCGGCCCAGTCAAGATTACCGATCATGTATTGGAACAACGACAGGTAACTGCTTACAACGGCATCGAGTTGCTTGTATGGGACCTCGCCGATGGTCAGCTTATCGAGATCATTTCGATTCGCCACCTCATCGATGTCTTCGATCAGGAAACTGAAACGGGTCACCGGTTTGGATTTACTGCCACTGTCCCTGTATTCAACACTCAGCGGCTTGACCCTGAAACTGTATGGGGTGATCAGGTTGTAAATACGATACGCCAGGTATTCCTTGATGTAGTATTGCTCAAACCTGGCCCCTGTCTGGCAGTAAGTGACCAGTTTCAGGCTGGTGTTCCCACGCCATTGGGTGCCCTTGACGACCTGTTTGTCGAAATGAATTTTCAGTGGCGGAAATTTACATACCTCCAAACGACGTGTTATACCCCGTGGCGAGACTTGAATAGCGATTGTACGGGTTTGCCCATCCGTACCCGGGTAGGTCAGTTGCGCGGGATAACGGTCGTCCTTTTTGACGTTTCTCTGGATGTGGCGCCATGGCCCGGCCAATATGACATGCCACTCACTGATATCTTCAAACAGTTTGGCGGGTTTGTTGGAATCCGCAGCCTGCAAGGGTTGTAATGTCAGCAACAGGCATAATGCAGTGAATACGATGATAAAACGCCCAAAATAATTCATACACATGTCCACCGAATGTGAGAAAACCACGACCGTTCAACAAGTCTTGATGAACAGGTCTGCAAACCGACCGGGCTTTTGTGCCCAATCGGATTTTTTTGTGTTGATAAATGTCCGCTCAGCGATTTTTCAGGGTGTCGCGTATTTCTGTCAGCAGTTCGACCTCCGCTGACGGCTTGGGCGGTGCGGCCGGTACTTCCTCTTCCTTTTTTTTCATGCTGTTCATTGCTTTGACCACCATGAAGATCGCAAATGCAATGATCAGGAAGTCGATAACACTCTGTATGAACAAACCGTAATTAAGCATGACCGCAGCTGTGGTGTCGGTAGCATCCTTCAGTGATAGTGAAAGGTTTGAGAAGTCAACACCACCAAGCAGCACACCGATAGGCGGCATTAACACGTCGTTTACAAACGAAGAAACAATCTTGCCGAAAGCGGCGCCGATGACGATACCAACGGCCATATCCACAACATTTCCACGCATAGCGAAACTTTTGAACTCAGACATCATACTCATAGCACTCTCCCTCTGATGATTGGATGGTGGTTGACCCGGACGGTAATAATGCCCGAGTTTCATTATGTTAGCCGATAAGCGGGTTTCCTGTCATCCTGGCCATCCGGACGATATTCTCTGAATCCAACTAGCGCGGTGTAACGGTCTAGGAGCCTGTCCGAGAATAGAAGCCGTAGCGAGGGAAAGCCATTTTGAGTCCATTTTTTTGGTCATTTGAGGCGAATAGTTACTCATATTTAACGAAAATGAGCGGAAAAATGGGCCGAAATAGCTTTTCCACAGTAGGTTCTCTATTCTCGGACATGCTCCTAGCAGATGATTAGCCACCATCATCGTCTTTGTTATCCTTTTTTTCCTTGCTGCCGAACAAGCCTTTGAGCAAGTCCTTGGAGGACGTGTCACTGTCCCCGTTATCGTCCGGTTTTTCACGGCCGGACTGATCTGTATTGTTGTTATCCTGATCGTCTTTCCCGCCCAGTAATTTACCCAGCACCTTGTCTTTCAGTTCGTCTTTTTTGGTCTCAATTTTTGCTTTTTGCGACGCACTTAAGGCGGCGGCAATATCGACCTTGATACTGGGGTCGTAGAGATTGCCACTGAGCCTGATGGGAATCGGCACACCCTGGATTTTATCGAGCTGTGGGTTGGATATACCGGCGACGTCTTCCTCGAGTACGGGTTTCACACGATAGTCGATGGTTTCGGTCACCAGGTTAATCCGGCCCTTACCGGTCATACGCAACAGCGGCGAGCGCAGGACCAGATCATCATTATGCACGATACCCTGCTTGATGGTCGCCGTCATGGAAAGGTCAGAGAATTCTGTTTTTGAATCCTGGCCTGCCGCACCTGGGGTTTCACTTTGCCGACCCAGCAATGCACTGGCTTTACGCAGGGATTCAGTGATGTCGATACCGACAATGGCGCCATCATGCACGTTCAGCGTCAGCTTACCCGACAGCAATTTACGGGTGGACCGCGCGTTACTTAAATCGGTCCGTAAATCCACCTTCAGGTTACCCGTGCCCTCAAGCCGGGATGTGCCGGCCAGGTCCTGCAGCAAGCCTGCGGTCTTTATATCTGTTAATTGCTGTTTGGCAACCAGCATAGGACGATCGCCACGGGCATCTATCCTGAAATCACCCGTATGTTTGCCACCATAGAACGCGGCATTGACGGGGTAAAACCGGATTCCTTCGCCGTCACCGCGCAGGGTTAGTTCAACATCAGTGGCGTTAAGACCGGCAACGATCAATTGCCCAATTTTTATCGTGCCACCACCCGTGAAGCCACGAAACACATCTGCGGCCAGGTCATCTGACGTCTCACTTTCTTCGCCATTGCCCCTGTAGTCGTCGAGGTTGAACCGGTCAGCCTGGAAGTCAAAGGCAAGTCGTGGGTGATCGTAGTCTTCAATTTTTAAGTTGCCAGTGATATTTGAATGGTCGAGTTTAAGGCGTAGATTCTTCAAAGCGGCACTTTTTGATGAGCCGATGAAATGCACTTCGCCCGCCATGCTGCCAAGTGCTTCTTCTCCTGCTCCTGGTGCAGTTTCAATACCCATTGCCTTGAGTAGTGCGCGGGGACTGAACTCAGCCAGTTTGAGATCACCTTCGATACGCGGTGTGCCTGACAACGCATGCACTGTCATTTGACCGTTCAGTACGAGCTCATACAAACGCAGCGCCACATTGGTCAGCTTGACCTGGTCATTAGCCCGATCAATATCCACGTTCGCACTGACATCCAGGTCTAGCGCAGCCTCAGCCAGAATGACCGAGAACCCGCCCTTGAGGTCAAAAGGCCGACCCAGCTCAATATTGGATGCATTGACATGAAAATCTTTCAACCTGGCGATTTGGCCAGCATTGTCCCAGGTGATATTGGCATTGTTGATACGGATACTTGCAAGCTTTAGAGACTGGATATCGCCACCACCACCCTCTGATTTTGTAGTGGGCCGGGTTGCGGCATTGCTGAGGTCATCCCAGTTACTCCGGCCGGCTGCATCTTTGCGCAGGTACACGGACATGTCATCGAGTTCAACGCTACCCAGTTCAATTGCCCGATGGAACAGAGGCATCAGCTTCAATGATACGGCGATTTTAGCGACCTTGATCATCGGGCGTTTTCCAAAACCGTTACGGTTATCGAGGCTCACATCGCGTATATCCAGACCGATCCACGGAAATACACTCCACTTGATTTGCCCACCGATGTTCAATGCGCGGCCGGTTTGTGCGTGTACGCGGTCGCGGATTTCCTGTTTGTAGTCGTTGGGGTCGATGACCTGTGGTAATACCAACGCCGCAATCACGAAGACAACGACAACAGCACCGAGCGCCGCCATTAACCATTTGACGAGCTTTTTCATGGGATAAATCTCCTTTCGATAATGTCTGCAACGGGTATGATATAAACCTGCACCATCCTCCAGGACACGGGTGAAATATGCAGGTTAATTGATTTGAGTCTGTCAGGTTGTATCATGTCAGCCATTGTTTTGAAACGTTTACCTGGTCGGACGAGGAATTTCATCATGTTATATCTTTTTAGACAGAAGCGAAAACAGCAACCGATGCAGCTTGCATTGCTTATATTATCGCTGACACTGACAGGTTTCAGTATCAATGCGCAAGCCGGCTGGTTGGATAAACTCAAGCAGAAAATCACCGGTGGTGATGAAAAGGAACAAACACTTGCGCCTGGCGAGATTGGAGATGGTCTGAAAGAAGCGCTCAAGGTTGGCACTCAAACCGTTGTCGGCAACCTCGGTATCACCGATGGCTTTAATCTCGATCCACAGATTCACATTCCCCTGCCGGGTAAAATCCAGAAAGTTAAGGATGTGCTCGGCAAGATTGGCATGGATTCCATGCTGACAGACCTCGAGCTTAGGCTTAACCGGGCGGCAGAGCTTGCAACGCCAAAAGCAAAACAGTTGTTTCTAACGGCAATTGATGAGATGACGGTGGAAGATGTCATGACTATTTACAAGGGGCCAGAAGACGCTGCAACACAATATTTCAAAGAAAAAATGTCCCCGCAACTGGCACTCGAGATGAAACCTGTCGTTGACCAGGGTCTCGCTGATGCCGGGGCCGTGAAAACCTATGACCGGGTCATGGAGCGCTACAACAAAGTGCCTTTTGTACCAGAGGTTGATGCAGATTTGAGTGATTATGTAGTGCAAAAAGGTATGGATGGAATTTTCTATTACCTGGCAAAAGAAGAAGCAGCGATACGCAAGGATCCCTTAAAACGTACCACGGACCTTCTGAAACGTGTATTTGGAAAGTAGTGTTTTCATGTACACACGAAGAGTCCAGCCATAAAATCTGATCGGGGCATGACACTGAAGCTGGTGATCCTTCAGATCGAAAAGAAACTTTTTCTCGCTACGGTCTCTATTTCCGGATGAACCCCCGTGAAAAGCGGAAGGGTTCCAGGGCCGGGATGATTACTCGTCTTTGACTACGAAATGACAACCCTTGCTGACGGGGTTCAAGGCCGCAGCGTGCACGACCAGCAGGGCGGTTTGTACCGCGTTTCTGAGTTCGATCAGCTCACGGCTCAGACGGCAGTCGCGGTAGAACGACTGTATCTCCTCACGCAACTCAAGCAGAATGCGCCGGGCCCGGGTCAGACGCCGTTCGGAGCGCACGATGCCAGCATAATTCCACATGGTCTGCTGCACCAGACCGAGATCCTGGCGGATCAGCATCGGGTCCGCCTCACCCCGGGGGCTTTGCCAGGGACGTGGCTCGGGAAGGTTAAATTGCAGGCTTTTTATATCGTTGATGTCTGCTGCTGCGGTCATTTTTGCACCAGTCACGCATTCCAGCAACGAGGTACTGGCCAGGCGGTTGGCGCCGTGCAGACCGGTACAGGCAGTCTCACCGATGGCATTTAAGTGCCGCACATTCGAACGACCGCAAAGATCGGTGTGCACACCGCCGCAGGCGTAATGTGCGGCCGGCACCACCGGGATCCGTTCACGCGTGATATCCACACCATGTTCAAGACAGCGCAAGTGGATGGATGGGAAACGGTCGGTGATGAAGTCCGTTTCCAGCGCACCCAGATCAAGGTAGACACAGGCTTCACCACTGGCTGCCATCTCCCGGTGAATGGCACGCGAGACGATGTCCCGGGGCGCCAGTGAACCCCGTGGGTGTAAGTTGTCCATGAAACGTTGACCACGCCGGTTGACCAGCACGGCGCCCTCGCCGCGCAAGGCCTCTGTGATTAGAAAACGTGGTGCGTTCTTGCCAAAAAATACGGTCGGATGAAATTGCAGGTACTCAAGGTCGATCAGACGCGCACCTACCCGGTAGGCCATCGCCATACCATGCCCGACGGTACCCGGGTGGTTGGTGGTGTGCTGGAAAATCTGCCCCATCCCACCGGTCGCCAGGATCGTCTTTTTGGCCAGTATTGCGGCCGGTTTGCCGTTGTGTTCATCCAGCACGTAAGCGCCAAAACAGGTGAGGGGCTGGAAGCGGTCTGCGGCAGTTTCGGTGTTGTGCGAAAGCGTTAGTAAATCAATCGCAACACTACCGGTGTGACGGGTGATGCGCTCGGTGGTGTCCACGCGCGCGGCCACCGCTTGGAGGATGGCGTGACCGGTCAGGTCCTTGGCATGAATGATCCTGCGGGTGCTGTGGCCACCCTCGCGGGTTAGCTCCAGATCGCCACCGGATACACGGTCAAAGGCAACATCCAGTTTATCCAGTAACAATTCACGCACCGCTGCGGGGCCTTCGCGCACCAACTGTTTCACAGCGAGAGGGTTGGCCATACCGTCACTGGCGGTCATGATGTCGCGGGCGAGTAGGTCCGGGTCTGGTGAGGTGTCAAAAATGATGCCGCCCTGGGCGCGGTCACTATTGGCTTCGATCGGTGCGCCAAGCGACAGCAGATGGACGTCCAGACCGGCCCATGCGGTATGCAGGGCGTAGGCGGAACCGGCGAGCCCGGCACCGATGACGAGACAATCGGCATGGATCACTTGCATATGTGATTGATTCCCTTAATGTAAATTTACTTTCTGGTACTGGCACGCATGAGCATGCTGAAGTCTGTGGCGGTGGCAGAATGCGTCAGAGCCCCGATACTGATCACATCGACACCGGGCAGGGTGTATTGGGCCAGGTTATCCAGGTTGATGCCACCCGAGACCTCGACGATGGCGGCGCCGTCAATCAGCGTCACACACTCAGAGATCAGCTCTGGTGCCATATTGTCGAGCAGGACCACGTCGGCCATGCACTCGACAGCCTCTCTGACTTCCGCCAGTGATTCGGTCTCGACCTCAATCCTTGCACAGTGCGGTGCATAGGCCTTTGTCAGTTGCACGGCCTTTTGCAGGGAACCCGCCGCCGCAATGTGATTTTCCTTGATCAATACGTGCTCGCCGAGCGATGAGCGGTGGTTGAAACACCCCCCGCAACGAACCGCGTATTTTTCGAGCGTGCGCCATCCCGGAGTGGTTTTTCGGGTGTCAACGATACGTACACCGGTGCCTGCCTGGTTGGCAATAGCAGCAAAACGGCTCGCGAGCGTGGCGATGCCTGACATGTGTTGGAGAAAATTCAATGCGGTCCGCTCGGCCCCGAGCAGTGAAATCGTCGGCCCTTCTGCCCGCAGCACGATGGTGTCCGGGGTCACCCGCTCACCGTCCTTGGCGGTCAGTTCGACATAGTTGCTGCTGTCCAGACGCATCAACACCCGGCTCGCGACCTCGAGACCGCAAACCACCTGTGCCTCGCGCGCAACAACCTGCGCCTTGGAGACCTGGCCAGCTTTGAATATAGATCGGCTTGTGATATCGGAAAACGCGGCGTCTTCGCGCAAGGCCATATCGATGAGCCTGTCAACGTCAGGGTGCAAGTTCGAACATCCTCTTGATACAAAGTGAGGCGCGTTGACGCAGCCCATCATCCAGCGTTACGACCTGTTCTGCTTGTGGATCAACCAACGCGTTGCGAATTTTCTGCAACGTATTCATCTTCATGTAGGGGCACAGACGGCAGCCACCGATAAAGTTTTTCTCCGGCACCTCGACCGCCAGGCGACCGACCAGCCCACATTCTGTCAACATCAGGTAGTAGGGTTCCTCGGTGGATTTTACATACTGCATCATCGCGCCGGTGCTGCCAAGAAAATCCGCCAGTTGCGCAACCTCGGGTGTGCACTCGGGGTGCGCCACGACCTTGAGACCGGGGAATGACTGGCGCGCCTCGGCGATTTGTTCGGGTGTGAATTCCTCGTGCACCACGCAGGTGCCGTCAGAAGATATGATCTCTTTTTCGATGCCGCGGGTTTTGAGTTCCTTGCGGATATTGTCCGCCATCAGGCGGTCGGGTACGAACAGGATACGTTTTTGCGGCAGACCCGCGACAATGTTATAGACGTTGCCGGAGGTGACACAGACATCCGATTCCGCCTTGACCTGTGCGGTGGAATTGATATAACAGACCACCGCGGCATCCGGGTAGAGCGTCTTGAGTCGGCGCATATCTTCTGCAGTAATGGAATCTGCCAGTGAGCAACCGGAATTACGATCGGGCACAAGCACCAAAGCTTCAGGGCACAGAATTTTGGCGGTTTCGGCCATAAAGACCACACCGGCAAAAACGATCACATCGGCTTTTGATTGCCGGGCCTGGTCCGCCAGGTAGTAGGAATCCCCCTTGAAATCACCAACACCGTAGATGACTTCCGGCTCGACATAGGAGTGGGTCAGGATGACCGCATTTTTGTTCCTTTTTAGCTGGTTGATTTCCAGCGTCAGTGGTGCAATCTTGCGGCAGGTGTCGATATTCCACTGACGCCCGGGGCTGCAGTCAACATACATCAGCGAGCGTAACAGACGCAAGGCCTCAGCTTCTACCGGGTCGTTCAATTCAGGGGCAGGGTGACTCGTGGCTTGTGTCGGGGTTGTTTCCATATTTCGCAGTAAGCTAAAACATCACGGGTTGCCGTGTCGCATCTACACATATTAGGTTTATTTTACCGCTTACAAGCCCTGTGCGTGTAATGAAAAAACGTCCCAGCGTTCCGGTGGAGCAGGCTGGCCCGGTCCCGAAGCGGTCGCCTGAGGCAGCGAGTTACGGCTGGCGCAAGACCCAGAAAAGACAGGTAGCCAACCGGGATTAATGCAAAGGTCTCTGCTCCAAGTCGTGCCTACCAAACTCCCGCGTTTTTCAGTGGCGCCCACCCATCGTTTCGGGGCGGCTAATGTCTAAGCTCAGCGGCGGCCGAAGGTCGTCCACAGTAGCGCATTGTTATGCGTTTTGATTGCACTGCATAAGTCTTCAGGCAGCTGTTTTCAGGGAACAACAATCATAATTTCCGTCGTCATGTCCTGGGGCAGGCCGAACCATTCTGGTAAATTTTTATTTTCCTGCACCGTAACCGATTTCTTTCCAGTAAAGGCGGCAGGTGACTTGCTCTGTTTTCCATCATAAAGCGTCCAGCCGTATTCACTTTGCAATGCCCAACCCGGAAAAGCCTCCCGGTAAAAAGTCCGAACATCATCAAGCGCCGCGCTTGTAGCAAAACGTGCACCAACAACATCATCACCCAACCCTCCATTGACGAATTGTGCACCCTCATAAAGCGGGATTCCCGATTCCTTGAGCAACATGGCATGGGTATCTGATAATTCTGCCGCTACTGTTACTCCGCTTGAAAAATACAGGCAAACTAACAGGGTCGTTACCATTTTTTTCATTCCTATCTCCTTACTGTTTTATTTCTGTCTATTGTTTTTGACACATAACGCGTCACATCCAAGAGGTCATTGGTTGCCATGCATGAGGATTCGTACCAGTCCATTTAAGACTCCAGCGAGTATTACCAAAAGCCCGACGTAAAGCGCTATTGTGTTTTGCTCAAAATAACCGTACCCCAGAACGAGGACGCCAATCAACAGTACGCATGCGACCGCGATCTGCCCTGCACTCACAGCGCCGCCTTTGGAAGGTGGAGAGGTCTTACTGAAGGTCATCAAGGCTCTGGGCTGCATTGAGCACATCAATTTCGAAACAGACAGAATTACTCTGGCACTTTACTCTGACCCCGCTTTGA
>CAZYVH010000023.1:0-37582 GCA_964650905.1 uncultured Wenzhouxiangellaceae bacterium
CCCTCGGCCACCAGGCTCAAGACCTCGCGTTCGCGTTCCGAGAGTTCGCCAAACGGGTCTTGCGTCGGCCCTTCGGTCAGTTCGCGAAGCATGTCGGCGGCAAGCGCCGGTGACATGTAGACGTCTCCGGCGGAAACCTGCCGTATGATGTTGGCCAGCTCGCGTGGTGATACACCCTTCAGCACATAGCCGCGGGCACCGGCTTTGAAAGCGGCGAGCCACTGGTCTTCCTCATCATAGACGGTCAGCATCACAACCTTCGTCACCGGACACACTTGCGATAATTGCTCCAAAGTTGCGAGCCCTCCCATGCCTGGCATGCCGATGTCGAGCAGAACGACATCGGGGACAAGATCGATGGCGAGGTGAAGCGCCTCTTCACCGCTCTTCGCCTGGCCCACCACGTCGAGGTCAGGCTCTGCGGCAAGCGCATGGAAAACCCCGTCGCGGAACAGCGCGTGATCATCGGCGATCACGATGCGGATCGATTCACTCATGCTTTATCGACGTGCTGGTCAAGGGCAGATCGGCACGGACAACCGCACCCTTGCCGGCAGCGCTCCATATGAGAAACTTTCCGCCCAGAACCTCGACGCGCTCCCGCATACCCTCGAGACCCAGGTGTGCCTCGGTATCAACAGCTTGCGGATCGAAGCCTTTTCCTTCGTCGCGTACTTCGACCTGCAGTTTGTTGTCCGATGTGCCCAGTAGCACGCATTGATTCACCGCGCCGCCATGCCGGAAACCGTTTGCCAACGACTCCTGCAGCAGGCGAAACAAGCTGATCTTCACGGCCAGCGGCGCGTCCTCGGGTACGCTGTGGATGGTCAGCTCAACCTTAGTACCCGAGGTGCGCTCGTAGTTGCGCACCGCGCGACGCGCAATATCGGCCAGAGACATTGGTTCAATATTGGGCAGCTGCAGCCCTTTCGAAATCGATCGCATGTCCCTCAACGAAGAATTCAGCCCCTTTTGAAGGGTCCTTAATTGCCCGACCACCGTCTCGCCCCCGCCGCCGGTCCCGGTGCAACAGGTGCTGCACACCTCCGCCAATTGTTCCAAACGCATCATCGCGAGCGCAATGCCTTGACCCGCACCGTCATGCAAATCGACCGCAATGCGGTGCAGGAAACGCTCGTTCCGCGCCGTCGCTCGTCCTGCGGCACTGGCTACCCTCTCATGAAGCTCCTCGTTCTGACTGATCTGGTTCGTGAGCTGGGAAACCTTCTCCCGCAACTGCCTCTGTTGGGTGATAATGGTGTTGCTCGCGCGTCTGATTAGCGTGGCAATGAGCACGTACATGACCGTTGTTACGGCGATCACTACCATCCAGCTTTGTAGCCGGGCCGCGCTGATGGCCTGAGCGAGGACATCGCTGGTCTCAGAAATTTGCGAGACCGCCAGGATCGATTGGGTCCCCGCATCGCGCACCGGCGCGTAGATTTCGATGCGCGCCGGCCCGCGCGCGCCCTCAATCTGGCGCTCCTGGTCATTGCGCACAAACATGTGCGATTGGGTCTCACCGAGAAAAGCCGCTGCAAGCTCCGGTCCTGGCTCAAACCGGGCACCAATCGAGGTGAGCTTGGTGCTGTAGAGGATGTGGCCATCACTCGACCAGAGCGTGAACTCGACAAGGCGCTTCCCGAGCTTGGTTCCGTGAAATAGTTTATCCAGTGCAATGATGTCTGCATCACTTAGCAGTTCACCGTCTGCAAGCGACTCAACGCGGTCTGAAAAGACGCTGTCCACATAAAGAGCAAAGAGTTCCCCTTCGTGATAGACCACCCGTTGCTCCATCGCGCCACTGAGCCAGGTACCCATGACCAGCATGCCGATCAACAGCACGGCGAACCCGCCGACCTGCAGATATCGGGTAAAGCTCATGGGAGCGAAAAGCCCATTACGACCGCCGGAGTGATGATAACGATGCAAACTTATCACAAGCACATTCTCACTGCTAGTAACAAAGGTCCCAGCATAATTAGGGACTAAAGTCCCTGTCAATTCAGGCTCTTCGCCTCTTGCTGGGGACGTTGCACTTCCCGCACGATGACGCCAAGAGCACATGAACGGTTCAAAAAACTTAGACCAGGCTCTCAACGAGATTCATATAACCCTTAGCTGAGGAGATTAGTGATGAGAAAGCTTCTTGATAGGTCAGCCATCGGCGCCGGACTGGTGCTGCTTTCCCCAGCGGTGTTTGCCGCTGAGTTGGAAGAGGTACAGACGCTCGTTTCAACGATTGCATTGGGCGCGTTTGCTCTGATTGTTATCGCAGTTGCCGTCGTCGTATATTTCAAGCCTATGCCTTTGCAGGACAAGAGTGCAGTACCTTTGCGCACTTTGTTGAGCGGAGCCGACATGGCACATATGGTTCAAGCCGATGTTCTGGTGATGGACTGCATCACCATGATGACCGAACAACGATGCGATTCCGTGCTGGTCATGAATGGCGAAAATATTGTCGGCATCTTCACAGACCGGGACGCACTGCGTAACGTTTTGATTCCAGGCCGTGATCCACGCAACACACGAATCTGCGAAGTGATGACGCTGGATCCTTGCTGCGTCTCACCGATGACGACCATCGGTGCTGCAATGCAGTTGGTCACCGAGCGTCAGTTTAAACACCTGCCAATCGTGGAAGACGGCAAGGTACAGGCGGTGTTGTCACGCCGTGATCTAAGGCGGTGGTTGGCCAAAGAGCGGGTAGATACGGTTCAGAGGCCTGTCAGGCGTGCCGCCTGACCTTGAGACAGTGCATATCCGCCGTCAGTCGCGAAATTGCGTGAGCTCCTCTCGTGCGAGCTTCGTGGAGGTAACAGCCGAGCCATGCCAAAAAAATTGGCCACTCAAGAAAGGGCGCCTCACGTCGATCCTGACGTGAAGCCACCCTCGCACCGTGAAGCCCAGCCGGGGCAGGCGGGGAAACCCAAGAGAACGTTAAGTTCCTCGCGCCGCGGCTTTCTCAAAGACGCGGGCACTCTCAGTCTCGCCTCACTCATGGGCACGGCCGCGCTGCTGACCAACTCCGATGATGCCCAGGCGAAAACAGAGTGGGCCGAATGGTTTCAGGGCAACTATCGCCTGATGACCGATGAGGAGAAGGCGAAGACCAGAGCCCGGCTGGAGAGGCGCTACTCGGAGGAATACGCCAAGCCCGTCACGGTCGACACCACGCCGGCAATGAAGGGCGTGCTATTCGGCTACGCACTGAATATCCAGAAATGCATCGGTTGCCGCCGCTGTGTCAAGGCCTGCGTTGATGAAAACAACCAGTCGCGCGGTAGCGAGCAGGAAATTGAATGGATTCGCGTCATCAAGATGAAAAAAGGTGCCTTCACTCGTGAGAAGATGAACCAGGGCTATCCCGACCCTGACGGCATCCAGGTGGGGGGCAACGCCTACAGCCCCGCCGGGGTCACACTGGAAGGCGAGCACTACTACGAACCCGAGCAGGTTCCCGACAAAGACGCCTTTTATATGCCGATTGCCTGTATGCAGTGCGAGCGGCCGCCCTGCGTCAAGGTCTGTCCGGTGAGAACGACGTATCGCGAGCCGGACGGAATTGTGGTCATCGACTACAACTGGTGCATCGGTTGCCGCCAGTGTATGGATGCCTGTCCTTACTGGGCGCGCCGTTTCAACTGGAGCAAGCCGAATCTTCCCAAAGAGGAGATGAACCCCAAGACGCATTACCTCGGCAACCGGCCACGCATGAACGGCGTTGTCGAGAAGTGCACGTTCTGTATTCAGCGCACGCGCCACGGACGTTACCCGGCCTGTGTTGAAGTCTGCCCGGTCGGCGCGCGCAAATTCGGCAACCTGCTCGACCCGGACAGCGAAGTGTCCCGCATTCTTGATCGAAAACGCGTGTTCACGCTGCGAGCCGATCTCAATACCTATCCCAAGTTCTTCTATTTCATGGATTGATGTGAGCCCTCTATGCATAAGCTGATCAGATTTGGTGTGGACTACGTGTCCTATGTCGTGAGGGGCGGCCCCAAGTTCTATGCCTGGTTGGCTGGTCTGGGGGTTCTGATTGCGATCTGGGCCTACTGTTTTAGCGTGCAGATGATCGAGGGCCTGGCCGTCACCGGTCTCACCAGCCAGGTGAGTGATGGCTTATACCTGGGCAATGTCATATTCCTTGTCGGTGTTGCCGCCGCAGCGGTCACCGTCGTTTTTCCGGCTCACGTCTATGACCACAAAGCGCTACACGAGGTCACGGTACTGGGGGAGATGGTGGCGATCGCCGCCGTCATGATGTGCAATGTGTTCGTACTCTCGCACATGGGTCGGCCCGATCGGCTGTGGCACCTGTTTCCGATCATCGGCATTTACAATGTCCCCAATTCGATGATCGCCTTCGACGTATTGGCGTTGAACGGCTATCTGTTTCTCAACCTGGTGGGTGGATTCTATTTTCTCTACACAAAGTACACCGGCGGCCGCATCAACAAGCGCTGGTACCAGCCGCTTATCTATGTCTCCATCGTTTGGGCATTGAGCATACATACGATCACCGCGTTCTTTATCAACACGATGCCGGCGCGCCCGCACTGGAACCACGCCCTTATGCCAATTCAATTCATCACCACGGCATTTGCGGCCGGCCCGGGGCTGATCATTGTAATGTTCCTCATCATCCGCAGGAACACCAAGCTGTGGATCTCCGATGAAGCGATTGACCTGCTTTCAACCATCGCAACCTACTGTCTCGGAATCGCGCTTTTCCTGCTCATGTCGGAAATCGTGACCGAGCTATACCTGCCGGGTGAGCATACCCAGGGTCTCAAATACCTGATGTTCGGTGTGCACGGCCTCAATACCCTCGTCCCCTGGTTCTGGGCCTCGCTCGCCGCGACCGTCATCGCCTTCGTGATGCTCCTCAATCCCCGCGTGCGCAAGAATTACCGCCTCCTTCCGGTGGCTTGCATGCTTGCTTTCGCCGGCATCTGGGTACAAAAGGGCATGGGTTTGCTCGTGCCGGGGTTCATTCCATCTCCCATCGGCGAGTTCACCAATTACTCTCCGACAGCGATCGAAATTTTCGTCACTTTGGGAAACTGGGCCATCGGCTTCTTCATGCTGACCATACTGGTGAAGGGTGCCATCGGCATTCTACTCGGAGAAGTGAAGTACACAAGCGTGCCATGGCAGGTCAGCGGCGACGTTGTGCCTTTTTATCAACACGGTGGTGAACCGGCAAAGATACAGCCGTGGGCGTCTTCAAGTGACCCGATTTTGAGCAACCCGGACGCATACCGGGAAGCGGGTGGTGATACAAGGATGGGAAACCGCGGGCGGCGCCAAGACCACAGCGAGCCCGCAAAACGGGTGCACAAGCTCCGATGAACAAATATGCATTCAATAAGCTGGTTCTGGCGCTTTGCTGCCTGGCGGCGTCATCTGTCTTATCAGCGGACAAAACCTGCTTCGAAAGCCGCAAAGGCGCCTCTGAACTCACCCCGCACAAAACTCAGGAGGATTTGCCAAGCGAGAAGTGCTCACCAAAAACCGGTGCAGTGCTATGGTGGGGTGATCCCTTCGACGGCACCATCGGCATGGGTGAGATGCCGGCGCCAGGGGATTATTCCAAGGGCATTGCCGTGGTCAGGCCACGCGAGGACAAGCTCAATCTGATGGCGCTGTGCGGGGTAGCCTGCCACAACGGAACCTTCCCGCCGCCGCCGAAGGACAAGAACCCGCGAGCGCTGACCATGCACCAGGATATCGTGCCGGATGCACTTAATCTTCAGCACGGCCGTGGCGCCATCTGGTGCCTGGACTGCCATCATCCGACCAAGCGCAACAAGCTGATAGACAACTTCGGCAAACCGATCAGCTTCAACGAGCCACAGAAGCTGTGCGGCAAGTGTCATGGCCCGATTCTGCGGGACTGGCGGGACGGCATCCACGGCAAGCGCATCGGCGAATGGGCGAGCAACGGTAAGAAGCGCTGGTTCGTGTGTACAGAGTGCCATAATCCGCATGACGTTCAGCAGGGCGCGAGGAACAGCGGCTTTGCCCAGCTCGAACCCGAACAAGCGCCCATGCTGCCCAAGGGCCTGGCGAACGCCAATCACGAACGCGACGAGGACCATGACACGATTCCCTCCGCTACTGATCAATTTTTCGAGCGGTTGAAGCGTTGGCTGCAGCATGTGCGAGACCGCGTGCGAGGCCGTGGCGCGTCTTCATCCAATGCTGCTCACGACCCGGACACAGTCTCACAATGAACCTGAAAACCAGAATTTACTTCGGTCCACCGCTCGCGCTTCTCACCGCGGCCCAGACCAATACGATGGAGATCAGCGGAAAGATCAACCGCACGGCGGAACGTTATCTGGAGATGATGCGCCATTACGGTCTCGACCTGTCGCAAGCCGAGCGCGCCTGCATAGCGCACGTCTGCGACGCAGGCTTCATGGCCCCGCAGGAAATTCGCGAACTGGCCTTCGAGGTGAGAGAGACCAATTTCCAGTGTGAACGACTGGACAAAGAGGCCCTGGCGACCAAACTCGAAGCCGCAAGTTTTGCGGATCTGATTGCGCTCGTCGAGGACCTGGGATTCTGAAAATGATGCAAGTGAAACAAGGAGATAAGTAATGGGTATTCATCCGCTAACAATAGTTGTGTTTGTCGCAATGGTGGCTGCGGGCGTCATATTGGGCGTCGGGCTTGAGAGCACGGCTATCGCAGCCGCTGTCATCGTCCTCGCAGTTTTGTTTGTTCTTTCCTTCCGCGTGGCCCGTCAGTGGCAAAACGCTGTGATTCTCAGGCTTGGAAAATACCTGGATTTGAAGGGTCCGGGCTTTTTTTTCATTCTTCCTGTTATCGACACCGTACCCTACTGGATCGACCTGCGAACAGTTACAACACCCTTCAATGCCGAAGAGACACTTACCAAAGACAGCGTCCCTGTGGACGTGGATGCCGTCCTCTTCTGGCGCGTGATTGATCCCAAAAAGGCGGCTGTAGAAGTGGAGAATTACCGGCACGCCATCGCTTGGTCGAGCCAGACCGCTCTGCGGGACGTGATAGGCAGAACCGACCTTGCGGAGATGTTGAGGGGCCGGGGTGAAATAGACAAAGATCTGTGCGAAATGATCGACCAAAGGACTGAAGCGTGGGGCATCAAGGCGCTCTCTGTGGAAATCCGTGACGTGAAGATACCTGAGGGTCTTCAAAATGCGATGTCCATGCAGGCTCAAGCGGACAGGGAGCGCCAGGCAAGGGTGATTCTGGCTGACTCGGAGCGCCAGGTGTCACGCGTTTTTGAAGAGTCTTCCAAAGCCTACAACAACAACCCCACCGCGCTTCATCTTCGGGCGATGAACATCCTGTTGGAAGGAATGCGACAGAACTCCACCATCGTTATTGTCCCTTCAAGCGCGGTGGAAACGATGGGCCTGGGCTCAATGGCAGGCCTCACCTCACTGGCAAAGGAGATGACGGACGCTCCCGGCGTCAGGCTCGCCTCAACTCACTCGCAAGATAGCGCGAAGGCAGAGTCCCTCTAAACCGTAAGGAGAATGAAATGAAACGAGTAATGATTTTGGCTGGAACCGTTGCGGTACTGATACTCAGTGGCAATGTTACGGCCGCCGACGGCAAAGATGTATTTGACAAGACTTGCGCTGGCTGCCACAAATTTATGAAACCGAAAATGGGCGACAAGGTTGCCTGGGCGCCGCGGATTGCGCTAGGCGTGGACACGTTGACCGCGTCCGTGATGACAGGCAAAAAACCCATGCCACCCAAGGGCGGCAACGCTGACGCTACCGAGGACGACATACGGGCCGCAGTCGAGTACATCGTCAGCCAGAATAAGTAGTACCCTGACGTTTGCACCACCGGACACGCGGCGGTGGCCTCGATCCAACACCTGCTCGATGGCAGCCTGCTGGCAGGCTCTGAATGCATGTAAACCAAAGACGCGCGCAAGGGTGGCGTGAATGGATGTCATAAAAGAAAGGGGGTCAGGTTGAACTAAATCACATGGAAAGAGCTTAGGTTGAACCAAATTTTCGATTTATTCAACCTGACCCCTTTTTTAATGGAACCCACGTTAACGGACTTGTCTGTGCCAATTTGTGACCAGCCCCTCTACGTCGATTTCCTCACCGCCCTTGTTCCACTTCCCGGCGTAATCAACATCGCTGGAATTGGGTGGGGGGTTGGGTATACTGACCTGAAAGCGCACCGGCATGGGTACTGCCGCACCCATTGCCACGACTTCACCACGCGCCAGAGAGGTCAGCGCCGCGAATGTGCCACGGGCTGCATCCGGCACCATGGAACGCACATATTCCTGGTCATCTGGATTGGACAGGTGCATACACAGATAGGTCCCACACTGCGCCAGCACGGTTTCCGAAACCTCCTTCGGACGCTGGCTGACGACACACAGACCGACACCGTATTTGCGACCGGCCTTGGCGATCCGCTCCATACTGCGTCGCGCCTCCTTGTAACGTGAATGGTCCCCACGCGGGATATACTCCTGTGCCTCTTCACACACCAGCCAGATCGGGAACTCCAGGCATTTCGGGTTCCAGAAGTTAAACTCAAACGCCAGGCGACCAATCAGTGCTGTCACCGTCGGCGCCACGTCAAACGGAACGGCGCTCAAATTTAAGACGGTCACGTTGGCTTTCGGGTTACCCAGGCCAACAAAATCCCGCATCAGGCCCGCCATGGTTTCGGTGGAGGTACGGAGTTTTGGCTTGAGCATGAAATCATAACGACCATCGTTCATCAGGCTTTGCAAACGCACCAGAAACTGGTCAAAGCGTCCATACAAGGGCCCTTTGGCGCGGCCAAAGTCGGTGATCTTTTCATTTTCCTCCACAAATTCATCACACAATTGTTCAAGTGAAAAATAAACCGGCGAATCGACCGTGATGTGGCCCAGGTTGAGGTGCCTGTTGGCTTCCTTCTTGAGTTTGTTGAGGACTCCGCGAAGATATGCGAGTTGCACCGAGGCGTTGACATCTTCTGGATTGATCAGCAATTCCGCCAGGTCCGCATAGGTCAATAGCCAATAGGGTATCTCAAGTTCCAAAGCATCCAGACAACGCACCTTGCTGGGCGGGAAGGGTGAGGACACGGCAAGATTGTTTTTCTTGTCACCGTATTCACCGTGCATATCCATGACAATGATATGGGCGTTTGGCATATAACGCAGGGCTGACTGGATCAGGCTGGTGACGGTCCAGGACTTGCCAGACCCGGTCTGGCCGAGGATGGCCGCGTGCCGGCCGAAAAAATTAGAAGCGTCGAAATACACATCTATGGCCTCGAAGGTGCTCAGTTTGCCGACCTTGTAGTACTCCTCGCTGTAATCGGAAAATATTTTCTCCAGGTGCCAGTTGGAGACCACGTGTAGTTCTGCACCGACGGTCGGAAAATGGTTGATACCACGTGCAAAATGACCACTACGACTGAATTCCCCCAGCGGTGTGAGACGCAGCATGTAGATTTCACGTCCGCTTGTATCGTTTCCCTTCCACATGCGCTCGACCATGCTGAGGACCTCATAGTCTGACTGTTTGACCATCATGTAGGAACCGATCTGGCCGATACGAACTTTGTCCATACCGATCATCCTTTCGGACAGAAAACCTTCGGGTCCTGATTTCAGTTCTGCAACGAAATAATCGGTTTTGATGTCGACCAGGTGGCCGAGCACATTGCTGGTTTCTATTTTCATACTGGCGGTCTCATTCAGGGCAGAACCGGACACTCCTTTGAGCGGCGACCCTCACACAGTGTTGTTCGAACTTTGTTACAAGAGGGTACGCATAAGCAGCGTGTTGCGCAAGCCGTATAAAACCTTGGGGACCGGCCTCATTATCCATATCAAAATCCGGGACATCCACTGCGACGCGGTGGATGTCTTGCTGCACGACAGCGAGCACCCGGCCTAGCCCGGTTCAGGTTCCAGGAATTTTTTTGACAAGGATGCGACCAACTGGCTAAAACTTTCCTCCAGGGTACTGCCAGCGGTGTCAATGACGGTGTGCGCCTGAGCATAGAAGGGCTCACGTGCACTCAAGATCCGGCGCAGGTCCGCCATCGCGTCATCGTTGCTGGCCAGTGGACGCAGGTCGCCCTGGTCGATGACCCGTTGCATGTGTTCTTCAGGTGTAGCTTTGATCCACACCACCTGGCAGGAGGCAAGCAGTACATTGAACAGATTGGTTTCAAATACGATGCTGCCGCCCGTCTCGATGACACACTTTTCCGAACCGGCCAATACGTCCAGCAAGGCCCGTTCTTCCAGACGCCGGTATCCGTCCTGTCCTGACAGGGAAAGTATCTCCCCCACTGCCATACCGCCGAGTCTCTCTATTTCCTTAACCTCTTGAACAAAGGGGATAGCCAGGCGCTCTGCCAGACGTGCACCGAGACTGGTTTTACCGGCGCCGCGCATACCGATCAGCGCAATGCGATCGCAATTCTTGCTGGCCGAAAAACTCTGATAGAGTAACTGCAGGGCACGCCGCTGATCATCGGCGTCGAGGCGCTGTATCAGTTCATTGATCAGTACCTGTTCCGCACTGATCTCATCGCCACCGCGCAGCAACTCGCCAGGGTCTGAACGCAACGCGGACGCCACCCGTTGGAGCAGGCTGATCGAAATATTACCCTGGCCCTGTTCCAGTTGGGCCAGGTAGCGTTCCGAGACCGCTGAATCCGCCGCCAGCATTTTCCTCGTCATACCACGTCCGGCCCGCAGCGCCCTGACCTTGCGGCCAAGTGCTTCGAGCAGTTTATCCGGTATTTCCTTGTCAATGACTGGCATTATTCCACTTCGTTCACGGCACCATCACCGGACGCTGCTCTATTTCGTGCGCGCGTGATGCTGCAAATACCTCGTTGATCTGATCCAGTGGAAAGCGGCGGATAAAGGGCCGCATTGAAATTTTGCCATCCAGTACCAGATCCAGGGCCGGCGGGTAGTATTCGGGTAAGCAACCCCAGTTTCCCATCGCCTGCGCATGAAACGCCATCAGGTTGGAAAGACGTACTTCTATCTTGTCCATGGTGAACCCCACCACTGCCAGCCTGGCGCCATGGTTCAGAAGACCGAATGCAGTCTGCTGACCCGCGGCGCTGCCGGAACATTCAAATATCTTCCACTCGGTCTGACGCAATCCATTATCCTTGGCAAATTCCCGAATGGCTTTTTTCAGATCACGGCCATGGATTTGACCTGAATTGAGTGTCAGGCCTGCACCATAGTCGCGTAATTTGTCCAGTTTATCCTGCACAACGTCAATCGCCACGACCCTGGCGCCCAGAGCGCTGGCGATTTGCACGGCATAACCACCAACACCACCTACACCGGTTACGATGGCCAGGTCACCCGGCCCGACAGCCAGTTGCAGTGCAGACTGGTAAGGCGTTGTGACCGCATCAGCGATCACAGCAATCTCAGCAAGGTCCAGACCCGCCTCAGTCAGACGCGTCTCATCGACCCGGCACAGACCATGTGCCGGTACTATGATATGGCTGGCGAAGCCACCGTGCATGTCATTACCCGGCATCAATTGCCGGCTGCAGATATTACCCAGGCCACGCTGGCACACATCACATTCACCACAGGGCATGACCGCCGGTACGATCACCGCGGCGTCCTGCCATTGCCCGGCATCGGTGCCACTGGCAACAACCCGGCCAGAGATTTCATGGCCCAGTGTCAGCGGCAAAGGCTGTCGTGTACGCACCCCGTCGTAATAGAAACCCAGGTCGGTATGACATACACCACAACCGGCGACCTCTACAAGGACCTCACCGGCAGCCGGTCCTTCCAGTTCCACCCGGTTTTTGACCAGCGGCTCTTCAGTGGAGCGCATTTCCCATCGTGTAATCGTTTGAGTCATCAGATTCTCCTTTGCCAGAATTCAATCAATGTGGCCACTATTCCTGCAGGGTCGGTGGATCAAGGTCATCATCCCAGCCCTCTTCTGGCGGTGGGAAGCGCTTTTGCCACTGCCGGAGCAATTCCACGTGTTCTTCCTCTTCAGCGACCAGTTCCCTTGCCAGAGAGATGACGCCGTTATCACTTGCGGTATTGACCACGTGACGGAAAAAAGCCACCGCATGCTGCTCACCCCGCATCGCCAACTCGATCGCGTGCCAGGGCTGCATCAGATAATGCGCGTCTTCCAGCGCACCACCTTCCGGCGATTGCCCCTGTCCGATCCAGTCGAACTCCCATGCCAGCAGATCCGGTAATTGCCTGCCTTCTGATGCGCGGTTGACATTCTCAACGTGCTTGCCTTCTATTTCGGCGAGCTTGTAAAAAAGGTCGGCCACCTCGTGATTGTTGTGCACCTCCATCTGCTCGGCCAGCTCGGTAAAGCGGTCAACTGCTTCTTTTTCCATCGCCAGGGAATGGGCCAGCAACTCTTCCGTGCTGCCGATGATTTGTGCCGGATTGTTCACTTTTTTGCTCATAGCCGGAATTCCTCTTCGAGTTCTGCAAGATTGTTGATGCTGCTCTCAAGCGGCGGTTGGTATGGCGCACGTTCGCCTCGGAAAAGTATGCCGGTAAATAAACCCTCGTCGGTTAACAGACGACGGGCGGCGCGGGCTGGGTCCGAGGTCGCCTCAACCGGTGCGGGTTGCACCATATTTTTCCATTCGCGCTGCTCCGGTCGGAAGGTCACACAGGGGCTAAGCACCTGTACCATTGAGAACCCAGGGTGACGCACCGCCTCCATGATGACCCTGGCCGTGCCGTTCTGGTCGGAACTGGAGCAGCGTGCAATGAAATTAGCGCCGGAGGCCAGGGCTATGACCAATGGCTGAAAAGGGTTGATACCAGGACCGTTGGGGGTCAGCTTGCCTCTTTCCCAGTTGGGCTCGGTGGTCGGTGAGGCCTGACCCTTTGTCATCCCGTAAACCTGGTTATCCATGACAATATAGGTCATATCGGGGTTACGTCGACAAGTGTGCAGGAAGTGGTTGCCGCCGATTGAAAAACCGTCGCCGTCACCACCAGCGGCAATCACGGTCAGGTCGGGGCGGGCCACTTTCAAACCGGTGGCCAGTGCCAGCGCACGACCGTGTACACCGTGGAACCCGTAGGTGTGCAGGTAGGTTGGCAAACGCGAAGAACACCCGATACCGGAAATCATGGCAACTTTTTCCGGCACCAGTTGCAAGCCGGAAAGCGCCTTGGTCAGTGCGCCCAGCACACTGAAATCACCACACCCCGGACACCACACCGGTTTGACGCCTGATTTGTATGCACGCGCTTCCAAACGTGTGCCTGTATTACTGTTCGTCATGTCTTCTCACCTCCACACCAATCTGCCAGTTGCGCAATGATTTGGGCAGGGCGAAATGGTAATGGGCCAGGCTGATTGAACACCCTGACCTCACCCGGCAGATCATAGGCCGCTCTCAGATAGCGGTAAAACTGCCTGGAATGACTCTGTTCAACTACCAGAACCCGTTTTACACCTTCAAATGCCGCGCTCATTGCCTTCGGCTGTTCCGGCGCCAGCAGGCGAATCGCCAGCAGACGCACATCACGACCACTGGCCCACAATCGTGACAAGGCCTCCCTGACCGGCCCACAGCTTGAGCCCCAGGTGATCACCAGCGTGTCACCACTGCCATCAAGATCAGCCCAATGATCACCATAGTGGTAAGAACTGATTTTTCGCTGGCGTTTGTCCAGTTGTGCCAGGTGATCCTCCGACATGCTCGAAGGTGCGCCGCTCTCGCTGTGTTCCAGACCATCGGCTGTGTATTGCCCACCCGGCTGTCCGGGTATCGCCATCGGGGAAATACCCGAGCCGTTTATCGCATAGCGTTGGTAGTTCTCAGCAGGTCGGCTGGCAAGCTTGCGCCCTGTCATGAACGCGAGTTCAGCGGGTTTGTCAATAATCGCCCGCGTCTGGCCCAGCGACTGGTCCGACAACACGATGGCGGGGGCCTGTAATGATTCGGCCAGGTGCACTGCCCACTGCAAGGTAAATTTGCAATCGGCTACCGAGGTCGGCGCCAGCACCAGGTGCGGCGTATCACCGTGCAAACCGTTCAGCGCGATATTAAGGTCAGTCTGTTCATTCTTGGTGGCAATACCCGTTGACGGGCCACAACGCATAACATCCAGCACAACCACGGGCGTTTCTGAACACAGCGACAAGCCGATGGCTTCGGTCATCAGGGCGAGACCGGGACCCGAGGTCGCCGTCAGTGACGGCACACCCCCAAAGGAAGCACCGATGATCTGGTTGATCGATGCCAGTTCATCTTCCGCCTGTACCAAGGCCCCGCCCACCTTGGGCAATGCTGATGCCAGCCATTCGAGGACTTCCGTGGCTGGTGTGATCGGGTAAGCAGCGACAAATCGCACACCGCCACCTAAGGCGCCCAAACCAGCAGCCTCGTTGCCCGTGATACTCCAACGTTCCCCGGCAGCCTCGCCGGTCGCTGATGGTCCGGTGACATTTGCTAACCCGGCTGCGGCTTCGTAGCCTGCCTGCACACTGGCCCGGCTCGCTTGCAGCGCCTCGTCGCCTTTGCGTCGCAGCAGTTTTTCCACGACATGATATATTGACTCCAGAGGCAACCCGGTCATCTTCGCCACGGCCCCCAACGCTATCATGTTCGGTCGGCCACCTTTGATCGTCTTGGCCAATTGCTTCATTGGAAAGTCAAATTCCCGGGCATCGGAATCCGGCAAACTGTCACTGTGTCGGCCGCCCTTCAAGTCGCAAATGACGACACTGTCGGGGCGTAGCGGCACCTCAGCGGCGAAACGCGTCATGCTGGCCGGGTCCAGCGCGACCACCAGATTGAATGTGTCGTCGTGTGATTCCAATGGCTGATCGGAAAAACGCAGCAATGCAGCCGCCTCACCACCGCGAATCTGCGGCCCGGCGGAACGCGTCATGATCCCATACCAGCCGGCTTTGCTGGCAGCCTCCAGCAACATACCGCCAATGGTCATGACGCCGGACCCCCCACTGCCACTCAATGCAATGGACAAACTCTGTCGACTCATTTTCATTACTCCCAGTAGAATATGCAATATAATACCACTAATCTCTAATTAATGACTAGATATTTCTTGATAAGAGCATTATAATACATGTCAAATTAAAGCTTCAGATAAACAAACGATCCTGGAAACCTTAACTGGAAAACTTAGAAAATGGCCACAACCCCTGAAATTTCTACACAAACGGCACCCGCCAATTTGCTCGACCACAACCTGGTGCAACTGGACTTAGATGAGGGTGTATTGTATGAAAAGCGCCCCGCCAGAACCGCGGACGGCAATGAAGTTGATGGTCTGTATAATGCCTGGATCATCCTGAACAATCCCACGCAGTTCAATTCCTATACCACGGCCATGGTCAAGAGTGTCATCCTGGCTTTCCGGGCGGCGTCCAACGCCCGTGATGTCGCCAGCGTCGTTTTCACAGGTACCGGTAACCGTGCTTTTTGCACCGGTGGCAATACCAAGGAATACGCAGAATACTATGCCGGCAACCCACAGGAATACCGACAGTACATGAGGTTGTTTAACGACATGGTTTCAGCCATCCTCGGCTGTGACAAGCCGGTTATCTGCCGCGTCAATGGTATGCGTATCGGCGGTGGCCAGGAGATCGGCATGGCCTGTGACTTTACCATTGCCCAGGACCTCGCCAACTTTGGCCAGGCTGGCCCCAAGCACGGTTCCGCAGCCATCGGCGGTTCGACCGATTTCCTGCCATTGATGGTCGGTGCCGAGCAGGCAATGATATCAGCAACCCTGTGCGAACCTTTCTCAGCCCACAAGGCCTACCGTCTGGGTATCGCCTCGGGTCTGGTACCGGCACTCAAAGTCAAGGGTGATTTTATCGCCAACCCGATGGTCGTCAGCGACCGTTTCCTGGACGAATATGGCAGGATCGTACATGGTGAATTCAAAACCGGCCAGGCCAGGGCTGACGGCAAGGCCCTGCTCAAAAGCGGCGAGATTGATCTTGCCCTGCTCGATGAAGCGGTCGAGGCCATGTGCAGCAAACTTTTAATGACCTTTCCCGACTGTCTGAGCAAGAGCCTGGAAGAGTTGCGCAAACCCAAACTCGAAGCGTGGAACCGCAATCACGAGGATTCACGTGCGTGGCTGGCACTGAACATGATGACCGAAGCCCGTGCCGGCTTCCGGGCCTTCAATGAAGGTACACGCGAAACCGGCCGCGAGATCGATTTCATCGCGCTGCGCAGGGCGCTTGCCAAGGGCACACCGTGGACACCAGAGCTGACCGAAAGCCTGATGCCGGGCGCCGGTGACTAAATATGGCTGACGTGGCATTGAAAGACTGGCTGGAATTTGACGGGCGTCTTCTGCGTCTGCGTCTGGCACGTCCCAAGGCGAACCTGGTCGATGACCGCATGATCAAAGCCCTGGATGCGGCACTTGACCGTTACCTCGACGCACCTGACCTCACATGCATATTACTGGACGCCGAAGGCCCTCATTTCAGCTTCGGTGCAAGTGTCGAGGAACACTTGCCCGAGCACTGCGCGGCGATGCTCGCCAGTCTGCATGGCCTGATTATCAAACTACTGGAAGCGCCGCTGCCAATCCTGGCGGCCGTACAGGGACACTGTCTCGGTGGCGGTCTGGAACTCGTCTGCGCCGCCAGCCAGATATTTGCCGGCAGCAATGCAAGTTTTGGCCAGCCTGAAATCAAGCTGGCGGTATTTGCACCCGCTGCTTCCTGCCTGCTGCCGGAACGTATCGGCCAGGTTCACGCGGAAGACCTGCTGTTGTCAGGCCGTAACGTGGATGCACAGGAGTCTCTGCAAATGGGCCTGGTCCAGCACGTCAGCGACAACCCTGAACAGGCAGCACTCGACTGGTTCAGACTGCATATAGAACCACTGAGCGCCAGCTCGTTACGCTACGCCGTGCGTGCCGCGCGTCTTGACAGCCTGCCACGTATCAAGCAAAAGCTCGCCAGGGTGGAGCAGCTTTATATCAGTGAGCTGATGGCCAGCCACGATGCCCTGGAAGGACTAATGGCTTTTGTCGAAAAACGCAAACCTAACTGGGCCAACAACTAAGGTAAAAGAAACCATGTCAACAACAGAAATTATTGAACGCTGCCAGGCACTCTACGATGACCTGGACTTTTCCAGTGCACGCGCCTGGAAAGACGCCGACCCGAAACGCAAGGTCATCGGTTATATGCCGGTCTACGTACCACGTGAGATCATCCACGCTGCCGGCATGCTGCCACTTGGCATTCTCGGTGGCGGTGACCAACTGGAGGTCATACACGGCGATGCCTATTACCAGAGCTATATCTGCCGTATCCCCCGCTCCACTATTGAGCTGGGTCTGACCAAACGGCTTGATTTTGTCGATGGGATGCTCTTCCCCAGCATTTGTGATGTCATCCGTAACCTCTCGGGTATGTGGAAACTGATGTTCCCGGATACCTATGTGCGTTATTTTGATGTACCGCAAAATTACCAGGACGATATCGGTGGTGAATACTACATCGAAGAACTCAAGGAACTGCAAAGGGGCCTCGAAAAACTCGGCGGCGTCACCATCACGCCAGAGGCCCTGCGTGCGTCGACCGCGATTTATAACGAAAACCGCCGTCTCATCAACGCGGTTTACGACTTCCGCGCCCAGCAACCTTCGAAAGCGCCTTCAGTTGAAGTCTACCTGTTGATGCGCGCCGGTATGGTGCTGCCGGTCGAGGAGCATAACCAGATGCTGACAGATTACCTCGCAGCAGCAGCCGTTGAAGAACGGCCGGTGAGGGATAACTGCCGTATAGTCATCAACGGAGCGTTCTGCGAACAACCGCCACTGAACCTGATCCGTTCCATTGAAATGGCCGGTTGTTATATCGTTGACGATGATTACATGCTGATCAACCGCTGGTTACTCAAAGATGTACCCTTGGAGGGTGACCCGCTCACCAACCTCGCATCCGCTTTCCTGCATGAATCCGCAGATACAGCCGCCAAGTATTGCGAGCGTGCACAGGACGTTGGTGCCTACCTTTTATCAACCGTCAATAAATCAGCGGCTGAGGGTGTTATCTTCACGGCACCCAGCTTCTGCGACCCAGCGCTGTTGGAACGCCCGATGCTGGCAGATCGTATGGATGAGCACAATGTTCCCTACATTTCATTCAAGTATGCCGAGAACTCCGGTCAGATGCAGCCCATCCGTGAACAGGCCGGCACCTTTGCCGATTCGATCAAACTCTGGAGCTAGCCAATGAGTACCACACCTGCACAAGTCATTAAAGATTCATCGATGCTGTTACAAAAATCGATGATCGCGGAGAATTACGACGCGCTCACCAGCACACAGGAGACCGGCAAAAAAATCTCGGCAACCTTTGTGCCGGGCAACCTGAACGAACTTGTGATGTGCTTTGACATGCTCAATAACCTGCCTGAGATCAATGCCATCAATAACGGCATGCGCAAGAAAAGCGGTGCGATGGTCATGCAGGCTGAAAAACAGGGTCATTCCGAGGATGTATGCACCTATGTCAAGGCGGATATCGGCTCGATGTCCAGGGGCAGTATCGCACCCAACGGCAAACCCATGCCGCCACCGGATCTGTTGCTCTTATCCTATACCGGCTGTTTTACCTTCATGAAATGGTTCGAGCTTTTACGTCACGAATACGGTTGTGAGACGGCGATGTTACACGTGCCTTACGAAGGTGATGGTGTGATCACGCAGAACATGCGTGACTACGTGGTCAAGCAATTGAAGGAAAACGTGATCCCTGCCATGGAAAAGGTCAGCGGCGTCAAGTTCGACATCGACCGCCTGCGTGAAAACCTGCGTAACTCTGCCAGGGCAGAAGATGATTTTGTATGGGTACTGGAAAGTGCCAAGAACCGTCCCTCCCCCATCGATGCCTATTTCGGTGGTGTCTACTACATCGGCCCCATTTTTACCGCCTTCCGTGGCACCGGGAAAGCCGTCGACTATTACAAGCTGCTGCGCAAGGAAATCGAACAACGGCTCAAGGAGGGCAAAGGACCGATCACCCCCGACGGTGACCTGAGCGATGAACGCTACCGTCTGGTCGTGGAAGGCCCACCCAACTGGACCAATTTCCGCGAATTCTGGAAGATGTTCTATGAAGACGGTGCGGTAGTGGTCGCCAGCACTTATACCAAGGTTGGCGGGGTCTATGACCTCGGCTTCCGGCACGACCCGGATAACCCGCTCGAAACCCTGGCCGATTACTGCCTGGGTTGTTATACCAATCGTAATCTTTCTCAGCGTGTCGGTATGCTCGAAAAATATGTCAACGAATACCATGCGGATGGCCTGCTGATCAATTCCATCAAGAGTTGTAACAGTTTTTCTGCCGGCCAATTGATGATGATGAAGGAAGTTGAGAAACGCACCGGCAAGCCCGGGGCATTTATCGAGACCGACCTGGTTGATCCGCGTTATTTCTCAGCAGCCAATGTCAAGAACCGACTGGAAAGTTACTTCCAGATGATTGAACAAAAACGCCAGGGTGCGCGTTCAGCAGCCTGAATCCATAAGATAAGGAATGCATATGAAGTGTTTTATCGGAATTGACCTGGGGTCAACCACCACCAAAGCGGTGATGATGGATACCAGCGGCGATGTACTGGGCCGTGGCATCACCAATTCACGTTCGAACTATGACACCGCCAGCCAGGTTTCCAAGCTCGAGGCCGTGGTCAGCACGCGTCTGGAACTCAGCCGCCGGGCGCTGAAGAATGTTCCGGAAATGAAGGAAAGCGCCGATGAACTGGTCACTGCACTGGAACGCAACTTTCGACTCGAATTGTTCCTCAATCAACTCGATGACCTGCGATCGACCTGTTTTCACAACGCGGCAGACGTTCGCCATGCAGACATCAGCGAGGCACTGGCCAGCGCGCTCAGGGAAATCTTTAAGCGTATGCAAGATCAGCTTGTCGGCCTCTATGCTCCCGGTGTGGACCGCAAATCTGATTTCTTCCGTGACCTGGCCGGCTCTGTCTATATGAACAAAGCTGAAGAGGTCGCGGCTGAGGCCAGTCTGCCGTTTGACGTGCTGATCAACATTTATGACAAGTCCATTATCGAGGTTGAGAACCGGCCACCGGACGAGGAACTGGAAGAAACCTTCCTGCGTGCATTGGACCGGGTTATGAACGAAATGACGGACCTGCCCGTCAAGCAACAGTTTATCAGGGACCTGGTAAAGGAAACGCTGGCCATCGAACTGGAAGAAACCTATGTCGTGGGCACCGGTTATGGCCGTGTACGTCTGCCGTTTCCCAAAGAACACATCCGCTCGGAAATACTCTGTCATGGTCTGGGTGCCCACCTGATGTACCCCGCGACCCGCACCGTGCTGGACATCGGTGGCCAGGATACCAAGGGTATCCAGGTTGACGACAAGGGAATTGTCGTCAATTTCCAGATGAACGACCGCTGTGCCGCGGGCTGCGGCCGTTATCTCGGTTATATTGCCGATGAGATGAATATCGGTCTGCATGAACTGGGACCCATCGCGATGGAAGCGACCAAGACAATACGTATCAATTCGACCTGCACGGTATTTGCCGGTGCGGAATTACGCGACCGCCTGGCGCTGGGCGAAAGCCGTGCGGATATCCTGGCCGGTCTGCACCGTTCCATCGTGCTGCGGGCCATGTCCATTATCTCAAGGTCGGGTGGCGTCACCTCCGAATTCACGTTCACCGGCGGCGTTGCCAAGAATGAAGCCGCCGTCAGGGAGTTGAAAAAGCTCGTGTTTGAAAACTATGGTGATGTAAAAATCAACATCGACCCCGATTCAATTTATACAGGTGCACTGGGCGCGGCCGAGTTCGCGCGCCGTGCCATGGAGGCATGACATGACCATCACAGCAGGCGTTGACCTGGGCACTGGCACGATCAAATTCGTACTTTTCAATACTGACACAGACAAGGTCGAGTGGCTGGCCCGGCGCGCGGACCGCATCCGCCAGCGTGATCCCTTTGAACTGGCCGAAAAGGGCTACGACGACGTCCTGGCAAGTGCTGGTCTGACACGTAAAGACGTGCAGTATGTCGCAACCACCGGTGACGGTGAAACGATCCCATTTCGAACCGGTCACTTCTACTCGATGACGACCCACGCGAGAGGGGCCATTTACCTGGAACCGGACGCCCGTGCGGTGCTGGACATTGGCGCCCTGCATGGTCGTGCTGTCAAGATGGATGAACACGGCAAGGTCCTCGGCTACCGCATGACCAGCCAGTGCGCATCAGGCTCGGGTCAGTTCCTGGAGAATATCTCACGTTACCTCGGTATTGCCCAGGATGAGATCGGTACACTCTCCAAACAGGCCGACGACCCGGAAGTCGTGTCCAGTATCTGCGCCGTACTGGCAGAAACGGACGTCATCAATATGGTTTCACGGGGTATCACGGCTCCCAATATTCTCAAGGGTATCCACCTGTCCATGGCGGGCCGCCTGGCAAAACTGCTGCGCGTCATCAAGGTCAGGGAGGGTGTCACATTGGCGACCGGTGGCCTGGCGCTCGACGATGGTCTGATGGCAGCGCTCAATGAATCGCTGGTCAAGCAAAAGATCAACGTCGAAGCGCGCAGTCACCCGGATTCAATTTTTGCCGGTGCCATCGGTGCGGCTTTATGGGGTGCCTTCAGATATGAAAAGCTCCAGCGCATGGAGTCTCTGGCAAAAGTTTCCTGACAACCAAAGGAGTAATAAAACATGGCATTAATGATTAAGGACAACTGCGAGGTCTGCGATGCTTGCATCCTGGAGTGCCCCAATGAGGCCATTACAGAAGGTGACCCGTATGTTATCGATGCATTGCGTTGTACCGAGTGCGTCGGTGAACACGATGAACCCCAATGCCAATTGGTTTGCCCGGTCGATGACTGCATCGTCGCCAACCCCGACTTTGTGGAAAGCCCGGAAGAATTGCAAATGAAATATGATTCCTTGCACGACTGAGACGATGACACAATTAAATATTATCGACGCCGCTACACTCGAAGCTGACTTACTCGAGCAGATCGTCAAACTCGACAGCGCCACCAACGGCAGCCGCAGAGAAGACTTTTTCACCAAACGTTTTGAGGCGCAAAAAAACCAGCCGCAGGCATTTATTTCCATCACTGCATACCAGGCAGACACACTGGTCGGCTTTATCGGTTGCCACCTGCTCAAGGGCGAATTTGGCAGCGATGAGCTGATCGCGGTACTCGACGCGATGGCAGTGGAACCCACCAGCCAGGGCCACGGTGTCGGTCATGAACTGCTGGCGGCCCTCATGACCGAGGTACGCAAACGCGGTGGCCGGGAACTACGCACCCAGGCAGTCTGGAATCAGCCTGAAATGCTCGACTTTTTTGCCGATACGGGCTTTGCCATGGCGCCCAGGCTGATCCTGGAACGCTCAACACGCGATGTAAGATTCTAAAGGAAACCCCCGATGGCAACAGAACATCCCAATACCACAAGTGCCGAGGCTGATTACAGCAACCCGACAGGTGATGACTTTGACGCCCTGTCACGTGACAAGGTGCTGATACGATCCCTGACCCCCGAAGACCTGGAAGCAGTGGTGAGGATCGACAGGAAGATCACCGGCCACGACCGGCGTGCCTTTTGTCAACGCAAGTTCCAGGAAGTCCTGTATGAATCCGGACTGCGGATATCACTGATTGCAGAAATAGATGGTATGGTCGCAGGCTTCATGATGGCGCGTCTGGACTTCGGCGAATTTGGCCGCACCGCTTCCGAGGCCGTGATCGACACGCTCGGTGTATCAAAGGCGTACCGCTCGCAGAAAGTCGGCCATGCCCTGTTGTCGCAGTTGCTGGCAAACCTGGCATCGTTGCAAGTGGAATCGGTCCGCTCGGAAGTCGAATGGGACAATTTCGGCCTGCTGGGGTTTTTACAAAGTTGCGGTTTCAGACCTTCACAACGTTTGTCGCTGTCCTGCGCCCTCGATTGACCTCAATGGGTGCCTGACGCACACTGGCGAATATTTGCAGTCCCCCGGATTCAAGCATGGCTTTTACCAGTCTACTCAAGATCAGGTTTGATGATGTCGACGGTGCCGGGATCGTCTACTATCCACAGTTTTTTCACCTCTGCCACAAAGCCTTTGAGGACTTCTTCGACGATGCCGCGAACATCTCTTATCCACAACTGATCAATGACAAACGGCGTGGTTTTCCGACGGTCGCCATCCATTCTGAATTCACTGCGCCATTACGTTATGGCGACATCGCGATGGTCACATTGGCGGTCAATAAAATTGGCAATAGCTCCGTGATGTTTGACTACCAGATCCGTCGCAAGCACGATTCTAAAATCTGTTTCTCAGCCCAGATAACAAAGGTATTTATGGACTTGGATAGCAATTGTGTTTTACCGATTCCTGAAGACATGCGAACGTTGTTGAACAATATTCTTTGACCATGACACACCAGGAAAAAATTCAATTGAATCTGAAGGTCAACGACGAGACTTTCCAGGTACTGGTAAAACCGGCGCAAACCTTACTTGAACTGTTACGCGAGGACCTCAACCTGACCGGCACCAAGCATGGCTGTGAACTGGGTGAATGTGGCGCCTGCACCGTGTTGCTTGATGGCGTGCCGGTACTGGCCTGCCTGGTGCTGGCTGCCGAGTGCGATGAGACCCGTATTGAGACCGTTGAAGGCCTGGCAAGTGATACCGGATTGCACCCCTTGCAACAGGCCTTTGCCGAGGGCGGTGGTCTGCAATGCGGCTATTGCACTCCCGGTATGTTGATGACATCCAAGGCATTGCTGGAAAAACAACCCAGCCCGACACAAACTGACATCCGCGAAGCCATTTCAGGCAACCTCTGCCGTTGCACCGGCTACCAGCAGATCATCGAATCGGTCGAAGACGCCGCCGCCAGGATCAGGGATGGCGCTGAGAACAGCAGGGAATTCGATTCATGAGTCGCAACGAACCATTCAGCATCATCGGTCAGCCACGTATACGTGTCGATGCGTTGGCAAAAGTTACCGGACAGACGGTTTTCGCCGATGACATCAGCCTGCCCCGCATGCTGCACTGCAAGCTACTGCGTTCCACTGCACCACACGCCCTGATCAAAAACCTGGATGTCACGCAGGCGCGTGCGCATCCGGGTGTGAAGCTGGTGCTGACAGGTGAAGATTTCCCGGTTGAATATGGCATCATGCCGGTCAGCCAGGATGAGCGGCCGCTCGCGCGTGACAAGGTCCGCTTCGTGGGTGACCCGGTGGCCGCGGTCATCGCAAATGATGAACAAACCGCCGAGGAGGCACTCGCGCTTATCGAGGTCAGCTATGAGCCTCTGCCCACCATTGCCACGCTGGACGACGCACTGCAAACCACCACCACGCCCATCCAGGACTATGCCGAGGAAAACAACATTCACCGGCGCCTGGTCTATTCATTCGGTGATGTCGAAGAAGCGCTGGATCAGGCCGATTACCTGTTCGAGGACACCTTTAGCTACGCGGGCAGCACACACATGGCCATCGAGCAACACGCATCGGTCGCCAGCGCCGATCCCGATGGCCGGGTGACCTTATGGTCGAGTACGCAGAACCCGCATTACCTGCACCGCGCGCTCACCAAGGCGCTGGAAATGCCGGCGGCCCATATCCGGGTTATCGCCTGCCCCAACGGTGGTGGTTTTGGCGGTAAGTGCGACCCGTTCAACCATGAGATCGTCGTTAGCAGGGCTTCATTGTTACTTGGACGAGCGGTGAAAATCTGCCTGACCCGGGAAGAGGTATTTTACTGTCACCGTGGCCGCCACGAAGTGACCATGAAATTGCGTACCGGTGTTAACCGGGATGGCAAACTGACCGCGCTGCACCTTGAGACCCTGCTGGACGGCGGGGCCTATGGCTCACATGGTATCGCCAGCACCTTTTACACCTCGGTGTTACAGCCATTGCCCTATCATTTACCCCGTTACAGTTACGGCGCCTGCCGGGTTTTCACCAATAAGCCACCGTGTGGGCCCAAACGCGGCCACGGCACACCCCAGCCACGTTTTGGCCAGGAAATTCAACTCGATAAAATTGCCGAAAAACTGCAAATGGACCCTGCGGTACTACGCCTCAACATGCTGGCGCCGGCCGACTCACTCACCTGTAACTACCTGAAAATCGGCAGTATCGGTATGCGGGAATGCATCGAACGTGTCGTCGACAGGGCCGATTGGAGCAACAAGCACCGTAAAATGCGGGATGGCCGGGGTGTCGGTCTGGCCTGTGGCGCCTATATGAGTGGCGCCGGGACCGCCATTTACTGGAACAAAATGCCGCATTCCGGTGTGCAACTCAAACTCGACCGCAGTGGGGCGGTCACTGTCTACTGCGGTTGCACCGATGTCGGACAGGGATCCGATGACGTACTCGTCAGCCTGGTGGCTGAAGTGCTCGGTGTTGCGACACTCGATGTCAAATGCGTCACCGGTGATACCGACCTGACACCGGTTGACCTGGGCTCGTATTCAAGCCGCGTCACACTGATGATGGGCAATGCCGCTATCCAGGCGGCGGGTCATGCCTGTGAACTGATCAGCCAGGCGGTTGCCGCCAGGCTGGAAATTTCTGAACACCAGGTGGGTTTTGCCGATGGCCGGGTCTTTGATACCAGCGATCCTGACCGTGGCATGACCTTCCAGGAAGCGGTTGTGTGCGCCGAGGAAACGCACGGTACGCTGGTGACGGCAGGTTCCTATGCCCCGCCCGAACGGGCCGGGCATTATCCGGGTGCTGGGGTTGGCCCTTCCCCGACCTACTCCTATTCCGCGGCGGTTGCCGAGGTGGATGTCGATACCAGGACTGGTATTGTCACGGTGTGCCGGGTTTATCTCGCCCATGATATCGGCCGTTCTCTCAACCCGGTTTCGGTAAAAGGCCAGGTGATCGGTGGTGTCTACATGGGTGTCGGTGAGGCCTTGATGGAAGAGCACGCCTCAACCCGCTTATCGGCGCGGCTTTCCGATGCCTTGTTACACCAGGGTCCGTCGATGCTCGATTACAAGACCCTGACATCCAATGACATGCCACAGGTGCTCGTTGATATCGTCGAAGACGCCGACCCCAATGGCCCCTTTGGCGCCAAGGAAGTCGGACAGGGGCCGTTGTTGCCGGTTATGCCGGCTATCGCCAACGCGGTGTATGACGCCGTTGGCGTGCGTATTGACGAGCTCCCGATCACACCGGAAAAAGTACTCCGGGCACTGGAGAAAAAAGCCGCGGGCAAGGATCCACGTACCGGGCCAACAGGGTTCCCGGTCATCGAATGGCCGCAACCCGTGTTTGTGCTGCCACCCTGGGAAGGCGGTGACGGCAAAGCCAGTGTCATGCCTGCACGCAAACGAGCGGCCAAAATGCACAGCATGGACAAGGTAGCCAAAGCGGAAAACTGACCATGTTGCGACTGCCAAATTTTCAACTCCACACACCGGCCAGCCTGGCCGAGGCCGCCCGCATCCTGTCCGATAGCGGACCGGCCGCCATGTTGCTGGCTGGTGGAACCGATCTTTTACCCAATATGAAGCGGGGCCAGCAAAAACCGGCAATCCTGGTTGCGCTGCGCCGGATCGAATCCCTGCGGCAGGTTGGGACGGGTTCAGTGGAAGACCCCGCAGTGCAACTCGGGGCTGGGTTGAAACTCACTGCCATCGTAAACAACCCCATGTTACAGAAACAATTCACCGCCCTGTGGCAGGCAGCCGGGCTGGTAGCGAGCCCGCAACTGCGCAATATGGCCACCCTGGGCGGCAACATCTGCCTCGATACCCGATGCACGTTCTACAACCAGAGCGAGCACTGGCGTGAGTCGATCAATCACTGTCTGAAAACCGGTGGTGACGTCTGCTGGGTGGTCACCAAGAGCAAGCAATGCCGGGCGGTTTCAGCAACGGATACCGCGCCGGCGCTGGTGGCCCTGGGCGCCAGGGTGCATCTGGTTTCAGCCAGCGGCGAGCGCACCATAGCGCTGGGCAACTTTTATCACGATGACGGCATGGATTACACCGATCTTCGACCAGGTGAAATACTCACCGGGGTCGTGCTGGAACCCGCCAGCGACCGGAAAAGCTGCTATTGGAAACTCCGCCGACGGGGTTCGATCGACTTCCCCATCCTGTCGGTCGCCGCTGCCGCGCGAGTCGACAAAGGGGGCACGGTCCGGCAGGCGCGCATGGTCCTGGGAGCATTGTCATCCAGACCAATGCTATCCGCTGAAGCCTCCGAATTTCTTGAAGGTAAAAAACTCAGTGACGAGGTGATCGAGGAAACCGGTCGCATACTGGCCCGTTGTGTCAAGCCCGTGAACAATACCGATCTCACCCCGCTGTGGAGAAAAAAGCTTATCCCAGTCTATAGCAGGTACGCGTTGTGTGAACTGCGCGGTGACGACATGCGTGCATACCGTCACGCCACTGCGCACGATCCCGGATGAGGGCACACCAGGATCACGGTATTGCCCGGCTTGCCCGGGACACCCTCATCTGAGAACATCAGGGGCACCACGCAAAAACAGATTGAAAGTTTGTTCCAGGAGCACAGCGTATGTACAGATTGAAGGGCGCAGATTTCAAGCCAAAACATTTTGACTGGCAGGTCGAGGCGGGTGTCGCCACGATCACCCTCAACCGGCCTGAACGTAAGAATCCCCTGACGCTGGAAAGTTATGCAGAGCTGCGTGATACCTTCCATCAACTACAGTACGCGGATGATGTCAAGGTGGTGGTCATCAGCGGCGCCGGCGGGAATTTCTGTTCCGGTGGCGATGTCCACGACATCATCGGCCCCTTGACAAAAATGGACATGCCCGGTTTGCTCGCCTTCACCCGCATGACCGGTAACCTGGTCAGGGAGATGCGTCAATGCCCACAGCCAGTCATAGCTGCGGTTGAGGGTGTTTGTGCCGGGGCCGGCGCCATCCTCGCCATGGCCAGTGATTTGCGCTACGGCTCACAGGACTGTAAAACCGCTTTTCTTTTTACTCGTGTCGGCCTGGCTGGTTGTGACATGGGCGCCTGCGCGATCCTGCCCAGGATCATCGGCCAGGGGCGCGCCTCCGAGTTGCTCTTTAGCGGTCGATCCATGAGCGCATCCGAAGGTCTTGATTGGGGTTTTTACAATGCCCTGGCCAGAGACGGTGAGGTACTGGAGATGGCGACCCAAATGGCCAGACGGCTGGCCAACGGCCCCACTTTTGCGCATGGTGTGACCAAGAAATGTCTGCATCAGGAGTGGAATGCCAGCATCGAGGAGGCGCTTGAAATCGAAGCCGAAGCACAGGCTATCTGTATGCAAACCCAGGACTTCACCCGCGCCTATGATGCCTTTGTCAATAAACAAAAACCTGTTTTCAAAGGTGACTGAAGCAGCTTGATCCCGCCTGTTTGGCACAAAGTATCTGATCATTTGACCATAGCACTTTAACGTTCGCGTATTGAAACATGCGGGCTAACCCGAAAATCTTGTCGGGATTCAATTACTTTGCGCAAGCCGTTGTTTCCGGCGGGCAATTTTCTCCACCAACCGTGGCGCCGTACCCGGTTTACTCCACGGGCAAACAGCAATGCAGATACCGCAACCATGGGTCTCATTGAAATACGGGATGCAGCGGTCAAAATCGACGTACCACTTTTCCACACCCCGCACCAGTTGCTTGTGATTGCTGATGGCGTCCACCGGGCAGGCATTGATACATACCTGGCAACGCGTGCAAAACTCATCTGCACCGAATTCATCGGGCGCATCACCAAGCAGCGGCATGTCAGTCACAACACCAGACAGACGGAACGACGAACCATATTTCCGGTTGATCAGGTTGCCGTGTTTACCCAACTCTCCAAGACCACAGGCCAGAGCCGCCGGGGTCAGGGTCAGTGGGCCAGCCCAGGGACCGGCGTGCGCCGTGGCCTCATAGCCGTGCCCACGCACCCAGTTGGCCAGGTGGGCGGCTGCCCTGGCACCACGGTTATATTGCACCGAGACTTCCAGCGCCGATGCCGTGTCGCTGTCGGATGATGGCGCCTGTGCAAGTTTGGCGTGGTCCATGACCACACCCAGTACGATGATCCAGTTACCGGGTATGGCTTCCTGTTTGGTTTCAGCTTGGTCATCGGCATACAACCAGTTGGGGTCCAGCCGGGCAATGGCGACCAGATCCACCTCGTGGTGCAACGCAAAAGACCTGGCCCTGTCTGACCAGCCAGCGGGGTTGTCCTCATCGCGGTCTGGTGAAACGGGGTCGAGTGACCGCGGACCCCGGTCACCCTCAGCATAGACCTTTTTAAAGTCGGCCACCCGGTTAAACCGCTCCACCATCCATCGCTGGATATTGCCGTGGGCGATCGCATCCGGCTTGTGCCAGTAAACCCGCTTTGGCGGGCGTACGTCAGCCTCGCCCAGTCCGTTGATGCTGTTTCCTGAGCATTCCGGCATCAACGCCAGTTGTTCGGGGTCGGCTTGGAACGGGGTTTTGATGGGCTTAGTCATAATTGTCAGCCTTTTCCCGCCGCAACTGCCTGCGCAATTCAAATTTCTCAATCTTACCCATGGCGTTACGTGGCAGGTTATCCATAAATATCACCCGCTGAGGGCATTTATAGCCCGCCAGCCTGTTTTTGAACAGCGCCAGCACACTGTCCTGATCGAGCTGCGTGTGCTTGCTTGTAACAACGAAAGCGACCGGAACCTCACCCCAGCGTGCATGCGTTTGCCCAATGACCGCGGCTTCACTGATATCCGGGTGTTCATCCAGTACCGATTCCAGTTCCGCCGGGTAGATATTTTCCCCGCCGGAGATGATCCGGTCAGCCTTGCGGTCTGTGATAACAAACCGGCCATCCTTATTTTGAAGGCCGATATCACCGCTATGAAACCAACCATCCCGCAAGGCTTCGGCTGTGGCCTGCGGTTTGTTCCAGTACGACGTGAACAGAGCCGGTCCCTTGACGAGCACTTCACCGTTGTCACCCGGTGTTACCGCCCGTCCTTGTGCATCGACAACACGGACTTCAAAACACTCGGCAGCCTGACCGTCGTGGATGGCAACGGCACAGGTCTCGGTCGATCCATAGACTTCAATGGCCGGCACACCGCGCTCACGCCATGCATTGACGCACCCTTCAGGGACAAAAGTAGAGCCGGTGGTCACGCAGCGCAAACTGCCAACTGCCGTTTGCAGCCAGTCAGGATGGGCAACCAACGCGCTGATTTGCGCGGGAACCAACCCGGTCAGTGTGATTTCACCCCGATTGATTTCAGCCAGTACCGAAGCGGGCTCGAAGCCGCTGTGCAAGGTGAGTGTCGCACCAACCGACAGGGCAGCTAAGGTGTGTATATTGAATCCACCCGCGTGGAACATCGGCAATACCATCAAAATATGGTCTGCAGCGCTCATGCCATGCATCCGTACGCTGTTGCGGGCGCTAAAGGCCAATGCCGTGTGTGTTAACACAACGCCTTTTGGTCTGCCGGTTGTACCGGAGGTATACAGGATCAGCAAGGGGTTGTCCGACGGGTCCCGGCCAGGCGCACGATGTACTTCACCCTGCCCCGGCAAAGCACGCAATACCGGCCATGCATCATTGCCGTGGTCTTGATAGGCATGCACCGGACGACAGTGATCCAGTTGTGGTACGAGAGTGGTGGCCACCTGCTGTTGGTCCTCCGCAACAACGAGTAATTCGGCCCCGGCGTCCTCCAGTATGTGGATCAGTTCGGGCACGGCTAGCCGCCAGTTCAGGGGTACCAGGATGGCGCCAATGCGGGCACAGGCAAACAGAATTTCTATCACCCGTGGGCTGTTGTGGCCCAGCCAGGCGACACGATCGCCCGGCTCAATGCCGAAGCTGTGTCGCAAATCGGCCGCAAGGCCACTGATCTCTCGCTCAAGCGCAGCGTACGTGGTCGGTTTCCCATGAAAGATGATCGCGGCTTTTTGCGGTGTCGACTGAGCCCAATGGGAGATCCAGCTATCCAGCATCATCGGTGTGTTCCAGTGACGAGCCTTTATTGCAAATCACCATTTTCATCGATCGGCAGAGAGCCGCCCTTGCGATAGGCCAGCGCCTGGGCGGTGGCCAGCAGGCGCTTATCCGCTTCCTCAAAAACACGGACATCATAAAGTGCCGTCTTACGGGTTGCGTTCAATTCCTTTGCCTCGGCGATCAGACGTGTGTCCGGGCGGGCGGCGGCGACAAAATAGGTATTGACCTGCTGTGCAACCGCCACTTCTCCACGGGCGTTACAAGCGAGCTGAAAAGCCTCGTCAAGTAATGAGAACACGGCGCCGCCATGCAACATACCGAAAATGTTCTGCATGTCGGGTCTGAACGTCATCGCAACCCTCGCATAACCGGGTTTTATTTCAAGGACCTCAATACCCAATAGCGCAGGATACGGTTCCTTTTTACAACGCGCCCGGATACGGGCAAGTGTATTAGCGCACATAGCTGATGTATTCCTCCGAGACCTTGTTGGCCTCAACATCCTGGGGGTAAAACCACATGCGTTTCCTGCCAAAACGGTTATACATGTCGAACTGATCGTCATAATGCGCACCTTTTTTACCCGCGGGGCTGATAAATGCATTCTGACCGGGTGGGGTAACCTCCCAGCCGACGATCGCATCTTCGCGCATCACGATCATGTCATTTTCGGTACCCCGGTTCTGCTCGATGGGGGCGGTTTTCAGTTCATCATCACCCGCCTGCGGGACGCCAAGAAAATTCACATTGGAGAACGGCCGGCTTGCAACCGCCAAACGGTACGCCAAAGTATCATCACCCTGCTCTGTCGCCAGCGAGTTCAACGCTGCCGTGAGCGCGCGTACCAGCACAACCGCTGGCTCCTCGCCATTGAGCAAATCGTAATCCGTGTGAGAGCTAAGCGCTTCGATAACCGCCTTCATCCCGGTCTGGATATTGGTGCCGGCCCCGCTGGGCGTCTCGGCGGTTGGATAACCGCTGGATGAAAACGGCCCAAAAACATCACCCAGGTCATCGGCCAGCACCTGGTCCAGCAACACACTCACAAAGCGACGGAATATGGCGGTCGCCGCACCATCGTAAAAACCGTCCCCATCGGCATCGAGTGACTGGCTATCCCAGCTTTGCAGCAAGCCGTTGGCCATTTTCAGCCGTTCATCGTCCACGGCTTCAAGCGCACTGTCCAGCAACGGCAACAGGTACTGCGCGTGCACATCCGCATAGGAACTTTTGGCAATGACCGACCACGCTTCATCGGCCGTGAAGCGGTCTTTGCCTGCAAGTGCCTGGTGCAGAATATCGATACGGTCGGCCGCTGACCAACTGAAAAAGAAAAAGTCCGGATTCATGACACCCTGAGCGGGTTTGTTGTTCCAGTTGGCGAGGAAACCGGAAGATGGGTTTTCAATGTGCGGATTGGCCTGCTCAATCGGCAGTCGGCCGAGCCAGTCCTTGCTGCCGTCGCCCGTGACCGGAAAACGGTTGTCGTGGCCATGCACCCGCTCGGGATACCCACCACCAAAGAAATAGCCGACATTGCCGTGCACATCGGCGTAATACATATTGACATTAATATTGGATTTGGCTGCCTGCCTGGACCATCCAGCGTAGTCATTGGCCCGTGTACTCGCTATCCACGCCAGCAAGGTGGCCAACTCGGCACCGTCCCAGGCGCGCTTCTTGGCGTAAGCCAGCCCGGCGTCATGGTCCGTGTAAATAACGGGCCCGTGTACCGAACGGTAAACATCCTGGCTGACGTTGGCGGCGTTGCGCACCCGAATGATTTCAACACGGTGTTCGAAGTCCCGGTATGCTCCCTTGTAAAAGTATTGAGCAGCATCGTCCGGGTTAAGTTGTTCGGCGTAGATATCAACGATATCGCCGGCAGCCCAGGTGCTGCCCCAGCTGATCGAGCGGTTGTGCCCAAACATGATCATCGGATAGGCAAACGGTGTATTACCGACCACGTCTATACCCGCACCGTGCAGACCAACCGAATACACATAGGCCGGGTTGAACCACCCAAACTGCGGACCATTGACGAGAATGGAACCCCCGCCCTCAACCTTGTCTTTACCCAGCACAAAACAATTGCTCATGCCGGTGGTCACCGGTGCGGAAAATACCGGGTAAGCGGCCAGTGACTCAACGGCTGACGGTAAAACGGTGGACGGTCCGGCAAGAGGATCAGGCTGTGGCACCAACCAGTCCGCAGGCGGTATGCTGGTGGGTGCGTTGTCTGTATAACGCGGGTTGAGCAGGTTGAATAGTTGTCTGGCCTGTATCTCGCCATGCTGTTTGCGCAGTGACTGATAAATCTTCAGGTTATCCAGTTCGGTGTTGAAATCACCGTAGCGGTTGGCCATGGTGCCAATATATATCATCGCCACATCGTAGGCGGTCCAGTCAGCGGGCATAAAATCGTTGTCGATAAACTGTTTTGGCAACCGTTCACCGGTATTGGACCGGATGCGCCGCAACCAGGCGTTCATCCCTGCCGCAAAACCGGTAAAAATATCTCTGTCCTGTGCATCCAATGCCGCCAGTTGCCGCCGGATGGAAGCCGGGTCAAACAGGCTGCGGGTGGTCTTGTCATAGTCCAGGTAGTCCGCTCCGAGCACCTCTGAAACCATGCCCTGGGTACTGCGGCGGGTCATTTCCATCTGGAACAGACGGTCCTGGGCTACCGCATAACCATACCCGTAATAAAGCCCGTAGATATCACTGGCGTAAATATGCGGAACACCGTAAGTATCACGCAGCAGGCGCAATTGTTGGCCAGGTTCGAATGATTGCGCGGCGCAGGCGCCTAAAAGCAGTACAAGCAGAATATAATAATATTTTCTCATAATGTTGAATAATATATAAAAAGGGGTGCGTTTTAGCACCCCTTTTTATTTACTTCCCGAACGCTTTTACCTGGAGAACCAGGTCGCGGTAATACCATAGGTCCTGGGTGGCCCCCAGACACCGATCACGCCAGGGCCGATCACATAAGTGTGAGAGAAATAGCCCTCGTCGGTGAGGTTCTTGCCCCACAGGCTGAGCTGCCACTGGCCATCGTCGCTGGTCCAGTTGATACGCGCGTCCAGCAGATCCTGCTCATCGATCACGGTCGGCGTGAACAGGTAGTCGTTGGCCTGTTCATCGACGTGGCTGAATTCAACGTTCAGGTCGAAGGCGCCAACGCTGGTCGGCAAGTTGTAATTTGCCCGGACGTTGTATGATAAGTCCGGCGCCTGGCGCAGTTTGGACCCGGACAGGTCCTGGCCGTTGATGACCAGGTCATTGGCCTTGGTATCCATTAGCGCCAAAAACCCTGCAATCTGGAAGTGGTCGGTCAATAACCAGGTCGCTTCCGCTTCCATGCCGTAAATGTCAGCCGAGCCGACGTTGGTCGTGAGGAAGGTACCAAACTCTGACTGTGGCACCGGCCCGAAGCGGACGATCTGCAGGTCCTGGTAGTCCATGTAGAAACCGGTGACGTTCAAGCGCAACGTGCGGTCGAAGAAATCACCCTTCATGCCGAGTTCGAAATTGGTCACGGTTTCCTGATCGACCGGATCGCTGGCGACCACTTCGACACCTTGTGAACCGGCAAAGCCGCCGCTCTTGAAGCCCCTGGATATGGTACCGAAAAACATCGTGTTTTCACTGGCGAAATACTGCGCCGAGACTTTTGGCGAGAAATCACTCCAGCTATCCGACGGATTGACTTCAAACGCCTCGGCGATGATCTTCAGGCTGCCGCCCTGGCCCCCGCATTCGGGGAAGTTCTCGAACTGGGTGCCGACGATGGACGGGTCGTGGTTTTTGACCAGTGCACAGTTGACGGAAATGGCTGTATAGTCTTTCTCATCACGTGTGAAGCGTCCGCCGAAAGTCATTTTCCAGCGATCATTTGGTTGCCAGGTGGCCTCAAGGTAAGCCGCGTAACTGTCGGTCTCGTTGGCAGTGAACGCATATTCGTTGCCGATGATGGCCTGCGAGCCGACGTCGGTTTCACGGAACGGATTCGACGGGTCGCCGAAGGTTCCGGCCTTGGTGATACGGAATATCTCCGTGCGCTCGGTTTCTTCATTCAGGTAGTAGAGACCTGCTGTGTATTGCAGATTTCCATCCAGGTTGGAGGTCCAGCGTAATTCCTGGGAGACTGTATCGACGTCTTCGATGATGTCATCGATGACCTCGTCAAACGGCAAACCGATGGCACCCAGAGGGGCGCCCACCGAAGGCATTTCCCAATTGGTGCGGGCGCTGCGAAACGCGGTGATCGTGGTCAGCTTGCCCTTATCGAAAGTGATGTCACCCTGCAGGCTGACGCCACCTCCGTGCCGCTTGGAAAAACCATCTTTCGAAATGGCCGTTTCATGGTCTCCACCGCCACCGTTGGCCGCCAGGATTGGCAGCAGGGGTGCGCGGTTGACCACCGGTGTCCTGCCCATGTCGTCACGGTCGTCGTCCATGTAATCGGCCGATAGCAACCATTCACTGGAATCTGTGGTAAGCATCAGTTGACCTCGTACGGAAGACTGGTCTTCATTGCCGATGTCCTTGTTCAGAAGCACGTTCCTGACAAAGCCGTCGTGCTCACGGTGCGTGTAGGAAATTTTTGCTTTCAGACCTTCGCTCAATGGACCGCTCAGGAATCCACGATAGCGCAGAATGCCTTCATTGCCGACCGTCAGGCCGGCCTTGGCCGTTACTTCATCGCTCGGCTTGGCGGTTACCACGTTGATGGCGCCACCGATCGCGTTGCGGCCGAACAGCGTGCCTTGGGGCCCGCGCAGTACCTCAAGACGTTCCAGGTCGAACATATCGAAATTGATCACTGAAACGCGGCCGACATAAACACCGTCAAGAAACGCCACCACCGAGTTATCCAGGCCGGCGCCGTCATCAGCCGAGGAGACACCGCGCAGGGAAATGATGGCCTGGCCGGGTGAAAACTCACCATAGGTCATGCCAGGTACGCGCAACGCAATCGTGGTTGGATCAAAGATATCGGCTTTTTCCAGCTCATCCCCGCCGATCGCGGTGACGGTCACCGGGATGTCCTGGACGTTTTCCTCACGAAACGTTGCCGTGACCAGGACCTCCTCAAGCTTCCCGCTGCTCTCATCTGCATCCTGGGCGCTGGCTGTGCCAGCCATGCCGGCGCTCGCCAGCAAACCCAGACCACACTTCAAAATCATGCCTTTTAGTTTCATTATGTATTTACCTCAAAAGTTGATTTATGTATTTACTTGACTACACATAACCCCGAGTTACTTTATATCTAAAGTAATTCACTGTGCAACTCCCTATGTGACCCCGGGGCAACTCTCACGCACTTCAACAAGGGCTGTCATGCGCTTTTTATCATGCTGTCGCCTTTTAAAGGCTACACCTAACCCGGGTAAAACGATACAAAAACTCAATACGAATTCCTGATTTTGTAATACTAATGAATTGCCGACAACGGCGGTGTCCACACAAAAGAGGACAACCCGGGGGATTGTTACCCATCATGGGCGCGACCCTGGCCGGCCACCAAAAGCGATGAGATCTTCCAGGGTTTTGGCCACCGCCAACAGATGGCGGTCGGATTGCTCCGGACCGTCCACCTCGATGCCGACCGGCAGACCCGATGCGGTCAGGCCAGCGGGCAGACTGATCGCGGGCAAGGCCGCAATGGAAGCAGGGTCGGTATTGTGGATGTAGGTTGGAAAGGCAGGCACCCGTGCGTCATTGAGGTCAACAGTTTCCTGGCTGTCTTCGATCGACCGCGCCGGCAACAGCGTGGTGGGAAAAATGATGGCGTCGAATTGCCCCTGTATGAAATAGTCATGGAAATTCTTTCTCAGCTGCGTCCTCGCTTGCAATGCAGCGGCATAGCTGGCTTCACTGACCCTGTCCTCACCGCTCACCAGTGCCAGAACACCCTGCACATCAGGACTCGCTGCAGCAGCAGACAGAGCGCCAAAATTCACCCCGGTGGCAAAATCTTCAAGATAGGCGGGCAGGTCATGTGCCACCTCGAAAAGTGCAATCGGGAACGCACTCCTGGCTATCAGATCACCAATATCCGGGATATCCACCTCAAACAATTGCACATTTGCCGCAGCCAGACGGCTAAGCACGGCCTCAATAATGACGGATGTCTCAGTGTCGATACCCTGGTAAAAATACCCGCGCGGGACACCGAGTCGCAGGGTATCTGCCGGAACAACTTCAAGCGCAGAACTGTCTTCGACGATGGCATTATCAAGCACCACCAGATCGGCGATGCTCCGCGACAACAGCCCGACGGTGTCACGTGTGTGTGAGATGGGTGTCACGGCCTGCGACGGGTAGCGTCCCGTACTGGGTCTGAAACCAACGATACCGGTCAGGGCAGCAGGGATACGTGCAGACCCTCCCGTATCGGTGCCAAGACCGGCCGCCACGATCCCGGCTGAAATTGCAACCGCGGTCCCGCCGCTGCTGCCGCCGGGTATCAGGGTGGGGTCATAGGGATTCCTGACAGCGCCAAACGCCGCATTG
>CAZYVH010000023.1:37682-38842 GCA_964650905.1 uncultured Wenzhouxiangellaceae bacterium
CTCGGCTGCCGCTTGGATTGCATCCTCAGCCGCGAGCGTAATGAATGCATTCAGACCGGTGTCTTGCTGCGCTCTTAAAAGTGCCTCTTTCACCAGGGCCACGCCGGTAGCGTCACCCGTGCCCAGCAAGGCCGACAGATTTACAATATCAGGGTAAGCCGGGACCACGACCGAGGCCTTAATCTCGGGCGGTTTTACTTCGATATTTTCCGGTTGCGGTGATTTTGAACAGGCTGACACCGCCAGCATCCCTATAAACAGGTAAAAAAATGTCTTCATGGCTAGCTCCCCGGAGAATGTATTGTTTGCGTTGGGATATTAACCCGAACATAGTCGTTGGCAACAGTAACCCGCATGCAGCGACTAACCGAGTGCACCCACTTTAGCGGAAATCACTTACAACCGTTCTCAGATCAGCATAGCCTCGAAACCGGTGGTAAAATCAGGCAAATTTCCACCGATTTTTTAGTTTTATTAATACGGGTTTAATTGACAAATATCAATTTACGAACACAAGCCATGACCTACCATGCGAGTGGGCTATTCATATATTATTGTTGACATCTTCACCGCGAAGACGGGAAGGCTTTTTCCTGATTCCGGAGTACTGGGAGTAAGTAAGTGTTGAAAAGGACGGCTAGCAGCAAAACGACGGTAACAGAAGTTCCGGAGCATACTATTGAGGTCATTACCAACTCGGGCGAAGGCGCCCAGAAGTGCGCCCAGATCTTTGGTCTGACATGTGCCAAGATGGGCAATGGCGTCTGGACGGTGGAGATCATTCCGGCCGAGATCGAGCCACCGCATCACACGGTCACCAGCACCTCGGGTAACATCGTCCGCTTTGGCACCGACAAGGTCACCAATTGGGGTGATCAGTCGAAGCTGGCCATCGCGTTTAATGAGCAGGTGTGCCTGTCACGCCACCGTCTCGATTCTTTTGATGACAATTGCATCATCCTGTATGAAAGCATGTGGGAAACTCACGAAGACGAAGCCGTGCGTGAAGCCTACCGCAAGGCGATGGAAGAAATGTCGTCCAAAAACTACCGCTTTATCCCGGTACCCATTGAGGAGGAGACACTCAAACTTGTCGACAATCCGCAGCACGGCAAAAATATGTTTGCACTGGGTCTTTTGACCGAGATTTACCAGCGCGA
>CAZYVH010000024.1:0-11424 GCA_964650905.1 uncultured Wenzhouxiangellaceae bacterium
ATCAGAAGCCAAACAAGTCGGTAAAAATAAGATAAATCCATGAGAGTGAATAAATTCCAAGCGGTATAACGACTACCCACTTGGTGAACCAGATGATTCGCTCAGTTCTTTGCTGGCGGATATTGACCTTGCGGGCCTTGATCTTCTTCGGTGTTGCGCCCCACAGCTTCAGCGGTCTTTTTAGCCGTTTGGTTTGGTCTGTTTCTGATCCCGGTTGGTTTCGGCCCTTTTTTAAAGACTGGTGGACATTGGTTTTAAACGGGACCTTGCTCTTAGCCATGGTTTAAATCCGCCTCAGTCAAATGTCCAGCTTAAGTTTTGTCGTTACGGGTAAATGAGTCAAGGTCCCCGGATTCGAAAACCGGGGTCGTTGGCAAGCCCTACGACTGCCAGGTGTCCGGCATTCGCGGTCAGAGTGTGGCGAAATAGTAAATCAGAGCGATGATACCCGCGGCAACCACGGCCGCGAATATCTTCTGGCGCGTGCTGGAATGGGATACTTCAGCGGTTGCCGGAAGCGCTGTTGCAGTCGTTGGCGGTCCCTCGATCTTTGCACGCAAAGATTCTATGAATTCATCGCCCATCGCATCGGCCTTTTTCTTCATCATGCCGAGTCCGAACTTGCCCAGTCGGCCCACGATCGACAATTCCGATGTGTACTCAACCTGGGTGTGGTCTGCATCTACGGGAGTCAGGGTTAATGAGCTTTCCGCCTTCAATCGGCTGGCGCGGTTACCCTCTTCCCCACGACTGGTATAGGCAAAATACTCCATCGGCCGTATGTGGGTCTCCTCGAATGAAACATTGAAGAGCGTTTTGATCGGACCAATCTGAACTTTTATTGCAGTTTGGTATTTGTTGTCACCCAGTGCGGTAACCCCCTGGCAGCCAGGGAAGCACAGACCAACCTTTTCGGGTGCACTGATAAACTGCCACACTTTTTCCTGTGGTGCGTCTATGACAAAGCGCTTGTCGACGTTCATTGCGGCGGGTTCAGAGCTTGCCGAGGCCGGCGAGAATTTTCTCCGGCGTAATGGGCAGTTCTTTCACCCGCACGCCAACGGCATTGAAGATCGCATTGGCGATCGCCGGTGCCGGGACCGTGCAACAGGGTTCCGATAAACTTTTAGCGCCAAACGGTCCGGTGGGTTCATCCGACTCGATAAAAATACTCTCTATCCGGCGTGGCATTTCCACTGCTGTTGGAATTTTGTAGTCCAGAAAATCACCCGTCAGGCAGGTGCCGGTCTCAGCGTCAAACTGGATATTCTCCATAAGGGCATAACCCATACCTTGCTGGAAGCCACCTTCGACCTGGCCTTCGGCCGCCACCGGGTTGATGACCTTGCCAATATCATGTGCGAACACAGCCCGGAGCACTTTCACCTCGCCGGTTTCGGTATCGACTTCCACCTCGACGAACTCGACCGAGGACGGCGACGGGTTGGATGACGGTGCCATGCTGGCCACACCGATGATGGTGCCTTTCTCCGCGAGTGTGGTCGGCTTGGGACCTTCCGCCGTCATTTGCACAAAAGGGCTCTCTGCACGCGTGACGACTTCGGCAATAGACAGTTTTTGGTGGCTGCCCTCAAGGTACACGTGACCATCCCGAACCTCCAGCTTATCGGTGTCGGTATCAAGCATGATGGCGGCAACTTTGAGCAAATTTTGTTTGGCGTCCGCCGCTGCCGCCTTGACGGCATTGCCGGCTGAATAAGTCACACGGCTGGCATGGCTGGGTGCGTCGAACGGCACCGTTTCGGTATCCGCGTAGGTCATACGCACCTGTTCGGCCTTAAGACCGAGTTCTTCCGCGGCGATCTGACAGAGCGCGGTAATCTGGCCTGAGCCCATATCGACGGTCGCGTTGGAAAGGTTGGCAGTACCATCTGGATTGAGTATGACGATTGCACCGCTGTGTTCGTAAATATCGGGAAAACCCACGCAACCGCTGACCCACAGGGGTTGGCAGCCAAAACCGACACCACGTCTGACAACGCCCTGTTTGTTTCCGGGCGGTGTCCGCTCTGACCAGTTGATACGCTCCGCAGCCTGTTGCAGGCAGTCCTCGAAACGATAAGTAGATAGGGTGAAACCTTCGAGGAAAGGGTGCGGGGAACCTTCCTGATGCGCATTTTTCAAGCGAAATTCGATCGGGTCAAGACCCAGGGTGTCACAGATTTCATCGATCTGGGATTCGACCGCAAAACATCCTTGTGGTGAACCGTAACCCCGGTAACCCCCGCCAATCATGTTGTTGGTGTAAACCGTCCTGCCTTCCCAGGTCTGATTGGTACAACGGTAGGTGAGCAGGATACCGAACATGCCGTGCACCATGATGACTTCTGCACCGTGCGTTGCGTGCGCGCCACAGTCCAGCGTGCTCCTGGCGTAGCGGGCCGTGAACGTGCCGTCGGCCTTGACACCCGTCTTTAAGTGCACCTCGATGGGATTGCGGGTGGTGCTTATGAAGTCCTCAAAGCGGGTCTGCTCCATACGCACCGGTCTTTTGGTTTTCAGGCTCAGCAGGGCGGCAAGGGGTTCGATGTAACCAAGGTCGAGTTTACCGCCGAAGCCGCCACCGATATAAGGTGGTTTTATGACCTTGACCATGTTGACGGGCAGGTCCAGCACGAAGGCAAGTTTTTCACGCAGGCCAAACATGTGCTGCATGGACGAATGCACCGTCAGGCGCCCGTCCGCATCGCTATCGACCACGCACACACGTGGTTCCATGTAACAGGTGTGGGCCCGTTGTGTTTTGTAGACACCCTCAAAGATATGGTCAGCTTCCTCAAAACCCGCTTCCAGATCGCCAAATTCAAATATGGGATTCATGGCAATATTATGTTCGGCCTCCTCGTGCAGACGTGGCGCGCCGTCCTGCATCGCGGAATCTGTATCAAAGACAGCATCGAGTTCCTCATACTCCACATCGATCAAATCCAGCGCCTGTTCGGCGATCTCCGCGCTGATGGCCGCTACCGCCGCGACCGGTTGGCCTGTATAGCGGATGGTATCGCTCAGGATCAGCATGTCCTGGATCATGCTGGGCGCCATGGTCGGCACGAAGTAGACCGGGCAGAATTTTATTTGTGGTACGTCCTCGGGTAACAGAACGGACTTCACGCCCGGTAATTCTTCGGCCATTGATGCATCGATGCTGATGATGCGGGCATGGGGATAAGGGCTGCGTAAAAGCTTGGCGTGGAGCATTCCCGGTAAATTTACATTGACCGGAAAACCCTTGCCGCCCCGAACTTTTTCATAGGCATCGGGCCGCAGTACACTTTGGCCAACGACGGTTGTCTTCGTCATAATATCACTCACCTTGTTTCGTCTTAGCTGCTTGCGCTCGCTGTCTTAATGGCCTCTACGATCTTGTGGTAACCCGTGCAACGGCACAGGTTGCCTGCGATGGCATGCCGGATTTGCTCCTCGTCGGGCGCATCTTCTGTTGCCAGATATTGCTTGGCGGTCATGATGATGCCGCAAGTGCAGTAACCGCACTGGACGGCGCCCTTTTCAACAAATGCCGTCTGCAACTGATCCAGTTCACCATCCTGGCTGAGCCCTTCAATGGTCGTCACCTTGCGGTCTTGCAGTGAACTGGCAAATACCATGCAGGAATAAACGGCTTTGCCGTCGAGGTGCACGGTACAACAACCACAACCACCGGAGTCGCAGCCTCGCTTGGTTCCCATCAAGCCGTTCTGCTTGCGTAAAACCTGCAGCAGGCTTTCGCTAGGCCCCACAGAGAGCTCCTGACGTTCACCATTGATTTCGAGGGTGATAAGTTTTTTCATGGTCATGTTCCCGTTAGTTTAACCGCGCAACAGCCCGTTTCAGGGCGCGCAGGGTCAATGTCTTTGCCATCGCAAGGCGATAGGCTGCGGATGCCCGGTGATCCGACATCGGCTGCAAACTTGAGGCCACGGCCTCGGCCGCACTTTGCATCAGTTCGTCTGAAATTTCAGCGCCTTGTAACAGGTTTTCAGCGGCTTGCGCACGGATCGGGGTCTCTGCAACCCCGCCGCCGGCTACGACCCGCGCTTGCTGGCAGACACCCGCTTCATCCAGCGTGACGCGCACCGCGACATTGACAATCGCGAGATCGTTGGCATTGGTTTCGAGCTTGATAAATGCACTGGCCGAGTGCGGTGGTAACTGCGGGAATGACAGCCCGGTCACGAATTCACCCGTGGCCAGCGTGTTCTGAAACAGACCTTCGAAAAAGGATTGCAGTTCAATGTCCCGTGCGCCGTTCGCGCCCTGTGCCTGGACGCAGACATCCAGCGCCATGGCGGCGGTCGGCAGGTCAAAGTAAGGACAGGCTGCAGCAATATTTCCGCCTATTGTGGCGAGATTTCTGATTTGCAGGGGTGGATATTCCAAAGCATCCCTGACCGCGCCAAAAGCGGCGGAACTCTGAATTTCGCTGACTTGTTGCAATGCGGTGAATGTGACCATCGCGCCGACAGACAGTCCGCCGGAACCCGTTGTGACCTGGTCGAGCCCGATGTTCCCGATATCGATCAACGCATCGATCCCGATCAGCAGATCGCGGGCATCGAGACCGTGAACAAAACTTCCGCCGGCGACGATCAGGGCACTGTCGCCATAGTTTTGGAGGAGGTCGAGCACTTCATCTTGGCCGCTGGGTGTGAAGTATTCTTTAACGCTTGTCAATGACACTGGCTTTCTCCAAGTGGTTCGCTAGCAGGTCGGTTCAGAATGTCTGCCTTGCCCGTAGTGTGGGCTATTATCATCTGCCGTTTCCGAAAACGCAACGCGTCTCAAGACACTGTCGTCACTGAAATAAACCGTGATGCACTCAGAATCAAGAAGCGCGACCCCTAGGGGCAAGACCCTCTGGTTGCACGTATCTAGTATCATATAATTATCGGGCCCAATGCTCCTGTAACGGGCGTTGGATAGTAATTAGTAGCGTACACAGGACACACCCATGAACACATCTGTAAAGCCGAAAGTCGGCGTTATTTTTAAATCGTATGAACCGCTGTCCGCAATGCAGGCTTATGCCAGGCAGACCGAGGCGTCGAATATGAACGGTGGATTCTGGATCGCCGAGGCCTATCACTGGTTTCGTCAATACGGTCTTGAATCACGCGGTTGTTTCACCACCCTGGCAGCCGTCGCCATGGCCACGGAAAAAATTCCGGTGGGCCTCGGTATCACGTCTCCATACCTGCGCCACCCGACCATACAGGCTTCCGAAGCGGCGGCCCTTGACGAACTTTCCAATGGTCGTTTTATTATGGGCATCGGTGTGGGCAAGGTCGGCATCGAGTACCTGGAATACGATATCGATCGAATGAAACCGGTACCGGTTCACAGGGAGTCCATGGCCATCATGCGCAAGGTATGGAAGGGAGAGCACTACGATTACGAGGGTGATCTGTTCAAGTCCACGATGCCGGCCTATGACCGCGCGGCGGACGGTCTGCGCACCGAGATACCCATCTACGTGGGCGCCACCGGTCCCTATATGCAGAGACTGGCGGGTAAAGAAAGCGATGGTATGCTGCTGGCCGGCCTGACTTCACCTAACTTCGTGCGATACGCGATCGACAATATGTGCAAGGGTGCTGCGAGCCAGGGACGCACCCTGCCGGGTGATTTTCCGGTAGGTGGTGTCATTCTGTGCTCCTGTTCCGAGGATGGCGATAAGGCACGCGATGCCACCCGCAGTTACACAGGCACCTATATCGTCAATAAAATCCGTAATATCAAAAACGATGTCATCCTGGCCGGATCGGGCTTGCCCGACGAAGCCTGGGAACCGTTCCGCCAGGCCATTGCCGATGGCACCGACGATGATGTCACGCACCTGGTGACCGATGAAATGATGCGCAAGTTCACCGTGATTTCGGGTACACCCGATGATTGCCTCGAGATTACCCAGGAACTGGTGGACGCGGGTCTCAACCTGCCGTTGCTGGAAGTCGTCGGTGAGTCCGAGGCGTATAATCTCGAGGTCATCCGCCTGATGGGTGAACACGTGGTGCCAAACCTCAAACCGGGTCCAGCCCTCAGCTGATCTGCAAGGAATTGATGCGATGAAACTTGTTAGTCTGAAGCTCAAATCAAACGGCGCTGTAACCGTGGGTGTGGTGATCGGGGACGCCTACCTTGATCTGCATGCGGCCAGTGACGGCGAACTGCCAGCCACCATGATCGAGTTCCTTGAACAGGGAGAGGCCGCCATGGCGCGTGCACGGGCGTTGAGCGCCGATGAGTGGGTGGGAGACGCCAGCCTCTACAATGAAGAACAGGTGGAATTGCTGGCGCCCGTGCCCAAACCGGGCAAGATCATGCATACGTCCTGTAATTTTTCCGCCCACCTGTCCGAGTTGACGACCTGGAACGAACCGGAGTGGCAGTCGCACAACTGGGGCGATTTTCACTTTGAACACCCCACCGGGTTCCTCGAGGCGCCGTCTTCGGTGGTGCCCAGCGGCGCCAGGGTCAAGGTGCCGCATTTTACCAAGCAACTTGATTATGAGATCGAGGTGGGCATCATTATTGGCAAGGAGGCGTTCCGGGTCAGCAAGGAGGATGCGTTTGACTATGTTGCCGGTCTGACCATCTTCAACGACCTTTCGGCCCGCGACATACAGTCACGAGAGCATTCCAACAAGGTCGTCCTGTTGGGCAAGAGTTTCGATGGCTCCTGCCCTTTGGGTCCGTGGCTGGTGACCATGGACGAGGTGGGTGATTCAGACGACCTGAAAATGGTCCTCAAGCTCAATGACGAGGAGCGTCAGAATTCCAGCACCGCCAATATGGTCTATAAATTGGCCGAACTGGTTTCCTGGTGGTCCAACACCACGCTGCAACCGGGCGACCTGATCACCACTGGCAGCCCGCCTGGGGTGATTGCCGGTATGAGCAATCCCCAATATTTAAAATCCGGTGACCGTATCGATGCCCGCATCGACAAGCTCGGCACACTGACCACCTTTATCGTGGAATGAACATGGAAGCCTGTTTATGAGTAATGCAATTGATCCGAATGTTTTAGCGAGTGCCATCGATCAAATCGACCGTGAGCGGCTGGTGCAGCTGGTGATCGACCTGACCAATATACCGAGTCCGACCGGCTACGAAGCCGATATGGCACGCGCCGTGCATGACGTCTTGAACGGGGCCGGTTTTAATCCCGTCCTGCAACCCATCGGTGACGGTCGTTACAACGCCGTTGGACGTCTGCAGGGTCAGGGTGGCGGTAAATCTCTGATGTTCAATGGCCACCTCGACACCTCTTTTGGCCCCGAGCAGGCCCATCGCGGCATTGGTTACGAGTGCAAGGGCACGCTGATCGACGATGAATGGATCTACGGTATGGGCACCTTTAACATGAAAAGCGCCATGGCGACCTACGTGACCGCGGTGGAGTCTATCCAGAAGGCCGGCATCCGGCTGGGTGGGGACGTTGTGATTGCCGGTGTTGCCGGTGAGATTGAAAAAGCACCGGTCAATGATTTCGAAGGTCCCGATTACCAGGGCTACGGGGTCGGCACCAAGTTCGCCATCAGCCATGGTGCCGTGGCTGATTACTGTATTCTCGGTGAACCCACCAACATGATGTTGATCCCGCGTCATTGCGGCACGACCTGGGTCAAGATCACCGTGCCCGGTCACCTGATACACACGGCCTGGTCCGACGTCGACAAGAACGCCATCAACAAAAGCCGCGTAATCCTGGACGCGATACACCGGTGGATACCTGAATACGTGGAACGCCACAAGATGGGTGACTTCAGACCGCAGGTCAACGTTTCGGCCATCGAAGGCGGTTGGCCCTGGCGCGGCGCGAGAACCCCGGACGGTTGCACGATTTACATGGACGTGCGCACCCTGCCGGGTGAATTTCCCAAGGACGCCTATGCCGAAGTGCGCGAAATGGTCGACGCGGCAGTCAGCGACAACCCGCAACTCGAAGGCACCCGGGTGGATATCTTTGTATCCGCACCTGGTACCTCAATCCCGGACGACCACGAATTGGTACAGACCATAATCGCTGCCCACAGCCAGCAACTGGGTGAACCGCCAAAAATGGGGACCGAGACCTGGTACAGCGATGCAGCGCACATGAACCGTTACGGCATTGCAACGGTTAATTACGGTTCGGCCGGGCGTATACGCAGTGGTGGCGGTGGCTTCTCCACCCACCAGGGCGAGCATGTTCATATCGGAGATATGATGGATATCGTCAAGGTCTATATCCAGGCGATTTTAAGCCTCTGTGGTGCAGTTGAATAAGGACCTTTAGGGATGCGCCCCGAAGAACGATTTGACTATTCGGCCATTGTTGAGCGCAAGCCGTGGAAGCTGCCAGGCAATGCGCGTGTGGCGGTTTACACCGTGGTCAACATTGAAGAATGGGACATTGACAGACCGATCCCGCGCGAATACGTCACCTCCCCCGCGGGGGTGGTCACCATTCCCAATATTCCCAACTGGTCCTGGCACGAGTACGGTATGCGGGTCGGCTTCTGGCGGTTGCTGGAAGCATTGTCGTCACGCCAGCTAAAGGCCAGCGCCGCGGTCAATGCACGTGTCTGCACCGGCGCGGGCGAACCCGTGGCACGGGCGATGCACGAGGCCGGCTGGGGGTTCATGGGTCATGGGGCAACACAGGCGGCGTTGCACACCGTCGAGGATCAGCGCGAGTTTATCCGCACCGCTTTTGATGCACTGAAAGATTACACCGGCACCGCACCCAAAGGTTGGCTCGGCCCAGGTTTGCACGAGACACTCGACAGCCTCGACTACCTCGCCGAGGTGGGTTTTAAATTTGTCTGCGACTGGCCCATGGATGAACAGCCGGTTGCCATGCGCACCACCACCACACCAGTGGTGGCAATGCCGTACACCATGGAACTGAGTGATTTGCCAATGATGGTGGTGCAACAACAGCAATCGCATGTGTGGTTTGATCGCGTGACGGCCCAGTTTGACCGTCTCTACGCCGAGGGGGCGAAACAGCCACGGGTGTTGTCGATGAGCGTGCATCCTTACATCACCGGTGTCCCGCACCGGATCGGGTATTTTGAAGCAGCGTTTGATCATATGCTCAAACACGATGACGTCTGGTTCACAACCGCAGAAGAAATTTATGACTGGTTCCAGGAAAACCCAGTATGACTGACAGGAACATGGTGCAAAATAAATGAGTACATCAATACCCCGTGACAAGGTCTGGATCAGCGAACTGAACCGGCGTGACGAGGTGCAGGATGGTTTTGATCGCAGTAAAACCATCCGTTTTTATGACACGACCCTGCGCGACGGCGAGCAGGCCATCGGTGTGGTCTTTACCGCCGAGGAAAAATTCCGGATCGCCTGTCAGTTGGCAGCGCTGGGCGTGAGCCGCATCGAATCGGGTTTCCCACGCGTCTCCGCTGGCGACACCGAGGCGGTCAGACGTATCCTCGATGCTGATCTGCCGACCGAAATATGGGGTTTCGCCCGTTGTGTGATCGGCGATCTCGATGCCCATATCGAACTGGGCACCCGTCACGTCCTGATCGAAATCTCCACGTCTGAAATCAAGATGAAGGCCTATGGCTTTGACCGGCAAAAGGTCATGGAGCGCATGATCAGCGCGGTCAAACATGCCCGCGACCACGACATGCAGGTCAATTTTTTTGCCGTGGACGCGACCCGTTCCGATAGTCACTTCCTGAAGGACGTTTATTCAAGAGCCATTGAAGCGGGCGCCGGGGAGATATCAGTCGTAGACACCATCGGCGCCTGCGCCCCGGAAGCGGTCGAGTTACTGATCCGCGACATTGCCGCTCATGTCGGGCCGGATATCCCGATCCACTGGCATGGCCACAACGATTTTGGCCTGGCGACGGCATCCGCGATTGCAGCGGTTCGTGGCGGGGCCAGCTGGATACAGGGTACGATCAACGGCATGGGTGAACGCGCCGGCAACGTGGATATCTGCGAGGCTGCGCTGGCACTCGGCTGTCTCTACAACGTACCGGTGGAACTTGACCTGGGCAAGGCTCGCGAAGTCTCCAGGGTGGTTCGCCAGGCTGGTGCTTACACGGTGGACGGCTGGAAACCGGTGGTCGGGGAAAACCTTTTCGTGCGTGAAAGCGGCGCCGTCGCCAACCAGTTCCACATCCCCGCAGCCATAGAACCCTATTCAGCCGACATTGTAAATGCAGAACGCAGGATCGTGCTTGGCAAGAAGAGTGGTCTTTCCAGTATCGAGATCAAGGCAAACGAATTGGGACTGAATTTGTCAAAGGACGATTACGCTGCTGTTTTGGCGCTGGTCAAAGAACAGGCAACCACGGCGCAAAGATTGCTCAGTGACGACGAGTTCCGGGCCGTGGTAAAGGCTGTCACAAGCGTCGGTGTATGATCCGGAGGCAGCGCAATTGCCCTCATAACGGAGTGTTGATATGCTTCTAACAAATGTGTCAATTGAATACGGTCAAAGTGCAGCCCCCTACACACGTGTTCACTTGCCCAAGCCAGGAATCAGCTCAAAGAGCTGAAGGAGAAAAGTGTGAGTCATCAAACCCAAATTAGCCAGAACTCTTTAAAGCCTGGCGAGTGGATCAGAACCACCTGCAAAATGTGTTTGCATTCCTGTACCAGCCTGGTGCATGTGACAGACGGGGTGGTCAACAAGATCGAGGGCGATCCGAGCAACCCGTCAAACAATGGCAAGCTGTGCCCGAAGGGCAATTCGGCCATCATGCGCCACTACGACCCACAGCGCTTCAAACAACCCATGAAACGTACCAACCCTGAAAAGGGCCCCGGTATCGACCCCGGTTGGGAGCCGATCAGCTGGGAGGAGGCACTTGACATCACGGCAACTGAAATTGGTAAGTCGATCAAGGAAGATCCACGCAAACTACTGCCCTCGCTTGAAGATTTCCAGAAAATGAACATCTGGAACTGGCCGCTTGCGTTCGGCAACGCCAACTGCATCCAGTCGAACGGCACCATGTGTGGTGGTGCATACCACCCGGCTAACGGGTTTGTACACGCGGCCTTCGCGTCGATCAACGACGCCAAATACTGCAATTACTGGATCAACTGCGGCACCGGTGACGGGTTTTCTTCGCACCTGCACCCCGCCGCCTCGTCCTACCACGTGGCCAACGCCAGGGGCGACCGGAATATGAAGGTCGTCACGGTGGAACCCAGGTTGTCGACATCTGCGGCAAAGTCGGAGGAGTGGGTGCCGATCAAACCGGCCACCGATCGTCAGTTTGCCTTGACAATGTGTCACGTGATGGTCAATGAAAAGTTATGTGACTACAAATTCCTGAAAATAGACACCAATGCCCCGTACCTGGTAGGCGAGGACGGACGCTTCCTGCGCAACGAAAATGGTGATATCTGGGTCTGGGACGCCAGTGACAA
>CAZYVH010000024.1:11524-35847 GCA_964650905.1 uncultured Wenzhouxiangellaceae bacterium
GACGCTTCCTGCGCAACGAAAATGGTGATATCTGGGTCTGGGACGCCAGTGACAACCAGGCCAAGCTGTGGAATGACGACAGTATTGGTGATTTCGCACTGGAAGGTGAATACGTGGTCGATGGCAAGCCGTGTAAACCCGCATTCCAGAAATTCAAGGACATCCTTGACCGTTGCAGTCCCGAAGAGATGGAAAAGATTACCACGGTGCCGGCTGACGATGCCCGGCGTATTGCCCGTGAATTTGCCGCGGCGGCCCAGATTGGTTCAACCATCGAAATCGATGGACGTACCCTGCCATTACGCCCGGCGGCTTTCAATTATTACCGCGGCGCACAGGGCCGGAAAAAGGGTTTTCAGGCAAACCACAGTTACAAGATGGTGAATTTCCTGGTGGGCAGCATCGACGCCCCCGGCGGTCATCTGGGTGTGAACCTGGACGAACACATGATCGACTGGATTCGCTGCGAACCCGGCGAAAGTGGCCAGATGCTGGGTCAGCCACATCAGCTGGGGCCGGTGCCGCCGATGAGCTATCCACCCAATGAGTACCACCTGTTCAGTTATTTCCCGGTGGGTGTGCATCCACCGCACCTGAACCTGGCGGTAAGGGAAGACCCAAAGAAATTTGGCGTTGAATTTGAACCGGACGTGATGATCATCTGTCATTCCAACCCGCTATGGTCCATGCAGGGCCCACGCCAGAAGTGGTTCGACCTGATGCGCTCCATGCGCTTTATCGTCGTCTCGGATCTCATACCGACTGAAACCACGGATTTCGCCGATGTCATTTTACCCAGTCACGACGCGCTCGAATCATGGAATATGACGATGATCGAGCCACCCTTCTCGGAAGGCCAGTGTCTGCGCCAGCCCGTGGTGGAGCCATTGCATGACACCAAGAGCGAGGAGGATATTTTCAATGAGCTTTCACAACGCCTGGGCATTCAGGAAGCCTACAACCAGGTGATCAATATCGTTCTGGGTCTCGACCAGAAACCCGAACTGATGTTACAGGGCGACAAGGCCTATTCAGACAAGGAGATCGCCGAACTCAAGGGCAAACTCTGGAACGACAAGGACCTGGACTGGTATATTGAGCATGGCCATTCCTCCACACTGCGTCAGTCCAAAAAGGCTTATCGGCCCTGGGAAGGCATGCGGTTGAATTTCTATATTGAGGACCTGCTCAACATTCGTGATGACCTCAAGGCGCAAATGGTAGAAAAGGGTGTGCCTTTTATTGATGAGTGGCATTGGGAAGATTACCAGCCACTGCCGACGCCGGACCTGGATCCCATTCATGAGGACCCGGCTGAATACGACCTGTACGGGTTCTTTTACAAGGATATACAACTGAACTTTGGCGAAAGCCTGAGCAATCCATGGATCAAGGACATCGTCTACCGTGATCCGGTCCATACTTCAATCCTCCTGAACAACGCTACGATGGCGAAAAAAGGACTCAAGGATCTCGATATTATCCGTTTGGAGTCACCCTACGGCGGACCGATTTTCGGTCGGGTGATGGGGGTGGAGACCATGCACCCGGATGCGATCGGGATTTCCAACTCGCTGACACGTATCCATACCGAGAACCGGGCTGTGCGCCACGCCGGTGGGCATTTTAACGATTTGTTGCCCTATGACCTGCGCAATACCGACGCGGTGACCGGTCAGCCTGAAACAGGTTGCCGGGTCAAACTCACCAAGTTGGACGACTGGCCGGATCAAATCAAATTCGGTGGGTCGGTCTATGAAATGGTCGACGATATTGCCTTGGGCAAGGGGGTGCACTGATGGCTAGCATGGGAATGGTGTTTGATCTGAAACGCTGCATTGGCTGCAATGCGTGCGTGGTTGCCTGCAAGCAGGAAAACAGTTTGCCGGATGGCGTGTTTTTTACAAAAACGCTGAGTGAAGAATACGGCGTTTACCCGCTGGCGAAACGGATATACATACCCACGCTCTGCAACCATTGCGAGGATGCACCCTGTGAGAAGGCCTGCCCCAGCGGTGCGACCTATATACGCGAGGATGGAATCGTCATGATCGACGGCGATCAGTGCATCGGTTGTGGCGCCTGCGCGGTGGCCTGCCCGTATGACGCCCGTACGCAATTGAGCAAAGATACCCTGGAAGAGGGTCTTTTTGGCGAAGGCCAGCTAACACCCTTCGAAAAAGATGGCTACACGCGATATACCGCGGGCACCATGGTTAAATGCGATTTCTGCAGCCAGCGGGTGGACGCGGGTCTCGATCCGGCCTGCGTGGTGACCTGTCCCACCGATGCGCGTATCTTTGGTGACCTGGATGATACCAACAGCAAGGCCAGTCGTCTCATACGTGAGCGCAAGGGCAGGGTGCCGCTGGCGGAGAAAAATACCAAGCCCAAGGTTTACTACATCGATTAAAGGGTGCTGTTAATCTAAAGATAACGGAGCGAAATTTAAAATGTCAAGCAGTCAGACAACATTTACCGGTGACAGCTTTCAGTTGGGATACCGGTTTCAGAACTACTGGGATTTGCCCATGGCCACCGCGTTCTTTTTCGGTGAATTCGGGGCGGGCTTGTTCCTGGTTTCTTACTATTTTGGTTTTATACCCGGTATGATTCTTGGTCTGCTCAGTACCGGGGTTGGTAAACCCTACTTTCATATGAGCCACATGGGTGTGCCGATGAAATCCTGGCGGGCTATCCTGCGCCCGGACCGCTCCTGGATCAGCCGTGGCCTGATCAGCATCGTCGTGTTCGTACCCTGTGCCGCGCTGGTGATATTGGACGCCCTGTTTGGCTGGGGCGGCACAAACGCACTCGTAAAACTGGCCCAGGTGCTGGTCATACCGGCGGCCGTGCTGGTGATGACCTACCAGGGTTTCGCCATGTCTCATTCCTCTGCGATAGCGCTGTGGAACACTGGTCTGATGCCGATTACCAGTATGGTCTATGCATTAACCAGCGGCGCCGCCGTGATCCTCGCCCTGGGTCTTATATTCGGCGGGGTCGATTCCACAATACTGGGCCAGGCGGTGCTGGTGTTGGTCGTTATAAACCTGGTGGTACTGCTCAGCTTTCTGCACGCGGCCTTTCACGGCACTGCAGGCGCACGACAATCGGCCGATCTGTTGACTCGGCATCAATTTTCCAAGGCCTTCTTTTTGCTGGTTTTTGGCGCCGGTATTATTGTTCCGTTATTGTTGTTGTGGTTGGTGGGTGTTTCAATATTAAGCGCTTTGCTTGCGGCCATTGGTGTCGTCGCCGGTTTTTTCACTTTCCGGGTCCTGGTGTTCAAAGCCGCCGTCTATGAGCCGCAGGTAAATTTTGCGGCGCGTCTTGGCCTGCGCTAAGACCACCAACGCGCCTGTCGATCAGCCGGGCGTACGCTCGGTTCAAAGCCGCCGGTATCCCGGTCAAGATCAACCGGTGCAGGACCTGCGCTGCCAGGTTGTAGCCGAAGATTCCCTGACCGTCGATGTCGAGGACATCGGCACCTATACACTGATGTGGACACCCACCGATCCGCTGGATGCGGACGGTTATGTGGATGGTGAGGGTCTTGTCAGCGAGACGTTTTCCGGGGCATTAGCGCTGGCCACCGGTTTCCTTTTTACCGAAGGTATTATCCAGGGTTTGGACGATATTCGTACCATGGCCTCCTGCGAGGAGGTGCCGGGTGTCGTGCGTATACAGTTGAAGGCGCCGGATGCCGTTGTAACGCGCCGGCGGGACATCGTCATGAACAGTTCCTGCGGTCTTTGTGGTAGCCGTGAGGTGGTGGAAAACAACTCATTTGGTCTGATTGACGTACCCGACCTGATGCGGCTCGATGCGACGGGGTTCTCCCAACTGATGCAGCACATGCTGACCCGCCAGGCCATTTTTGCCGAGACCGGCGGTGCCCACGCGGCGGCAATTTTCTCCGCTGACGGACGTTTGCATGCCGTGGCCGAGGACCTTGGCAGGCACAACGCCCTGGACAAGGTCATCGGCGCCACCTTGCTGGCCGGTGATGGTTTCGAATGCAAGGGCGCACTGCTGTCGAGCCGTCTGAGCCTGGAAATGATTACCAAGGCGGTACGTGCCGGGCTCGAAATCGTTGCGGCGGTGAGCGCGCCCACCTCGCTGGCGATTGAAGTGGCGGAGCGTTTCGGGGTCACATTGTGTGGTTTTGTCCGGGGTGAGCGGGTGACCGTTTTTACCCATCCCCACCGTATTGAAGCGGTGAATTGATCACATTTATGGTGATTCGCTATTAATCAATGCCGCCACCCTCATGTGCAAGACGGTTTAAAGTCCACTTGCTAATGTGGCATCTCAATTGCACGCAGACATGTGCAAGTGGATATCTATCTGGAGAATAAAATGACACAAGCACTTCCCATAATCAGCATCATCGGCGCCACCGGAGACCTGGGGTCCGGTCTTGCTTACCGTCTGGCCAGGGCTGGGTATAAGGTGATCATTGGGTCTCGCTTGCAGGAAAAAGCAGAAAGAGCCGCCGCTGAAATGACACAAATCACACACTGTGTTGTCGAGGGTATGGAAAATGCTGCAGCGGCGACAGCAGGCCACATCGTTATTCTGACCGTTCCTTTCGCCAGCCACCGGGTCACGCTGGAGGCGATTCGTGACGGTGTACAGGGTAAGATTTTCGTTGATGCCACCGTGCCATTGGTGCCACCCAGGGTGGCGCGTGTGCAATTGCCATCGGGCGGACCCGTTGCCAAACAATCACAGGAATATCTTGGCGAAAACGTGCGTGTGGTATCGGCGTTTCAGAATATTGCGGCGGCCCACCTCAAAGATGACGATCGGGATGCTGACGATAGCGATGTGCTGGTCAGCGGCAATGACCCCAAGGCAAGGGCAGCCATAGTGCAACTGGCCGAAGCCATTGGTATGCATGCCTGGCACGCCGGGCCCATCGATAACTCGGTGGTGGCCGAAGCCCTGACCTCGGTGCTGATTTTTCTCAACAAGCGTTACAAAATTGATGGTGCGGGTATGCGTATTACCGGAATGCCTGGCTCTGCGATGGGTGACTGAAAAAAGTTCAAGCGTGATGGATGACAGGATCGGCAAAAGGCCTGGATCTCCGTTTCCACCCGTCGTGGCCTATCTGTTATTAACGCTGACGGCCCTTTTTTTTGCCACCAACCATGTGATTGGCCGCAGTGTACAAAGCGTCATTCCACCGCTGGGTCTGTCTTTCTGGCGTTGGGTTGCCGGTGCCGTGATCCTGGCACCCTTTGTCATGCGGCAACCGGGGTCGTTTCACCGGGTGTTTGGGCAGTACGCCGGCACCATGCTTTTATTGGGTGCCTTGCTGATTGGCAGCACGACCCTGATACTGGTTGCACTCAACTCGACCACAGCCATCACTGTTTCTGTCATCAATACGATCCAGCCCAGTCTGACCGTGTTGTTCGCATGGCTATTCATGCGCGAACCATTGAGTGGCAGACAGCTATTGGGTGTCGGGACGGCCTGCGTGGGTGTGTTGATCATGTTGTCCGAAGGACACTTGCCGACACTAATCCGGCTCCAGTTTGGTGGTGGCGCCCTGATCGCACTCATCGCCATGTGCGGCTTTTCAGCTTACGCCGTGAACCTGTTCCGGTTGCCGTCCGGTTTGAGCTTTGGCGAGGCGCTGTTCGGCATCATCGTTATGGGGAGTCTCGCCTTGCTGCCGTTTTACCTGCTTGAATCTTTTTATATTGCGCCCGTGCCGTTGAGTGTACACACGCTGGGTGTTGTGGTAACGCTGGCCTTGCTGGTTTCGGTACTGGGTATGCTGATGTGGAATTACGGCAACCAGCGTGTCGGTCCGTCACGTGCGGCGGTTTTCATCAACCTGATACCGGTCTTCGGGATGTTGCTGGCGACTACTTTTCTGGGTGAGAGTATCCGGGGATTTCACATTGCGGGGGCCGCGTGTACTATTACGGGAATCTTTCTGGTGGTCAAGAAAACAACTGGCGGTCAAAACACAAGCATCGGCAACGGGCGTTTTAAAGAGGAGTAATTTATCATGTCATCCCCTGGGTACAAGCAAGAATCGAGTGACTTTTTGAGTGCGGGTGATCCAGCCCGGTTATTCATCATTGGGGGTATGTTGCTGGTGATCACCGGTATGATTTTTGGAGACCTCTATGCGGTCTTCATACTGCACCCGAACGTCGCTGATATCGGCCGCGAAATGGGTGCGGCAGTCAGTGCCGCCGCAGCCGGCAATGCCGATAGCGTCTTCTCCCATTTTGGTGCAGTGGGTGGATTTCTCGAAAACGCCGGCACCAAGAAAGATGCACACGTACACATGATCCACGCCGGTTACCTGGCATTTTTGCTGGCGTTTCTGCAGCCGAAGGTGGCGCTGGGTGAGCGTGCCAGACTGCTGCTGGCGAGAAGCTTTTTATGGGCTTCGGTAATCCTGCCCGTGTCCATATTCCTGATTCATTACGTCGGGCTCGTATACAGCCCGCTCGAGACGATTGGCTGGGCCAGCATATTCGCCGACCTCGCCGGCCTGGTGCTGATCATCGTACTGTTGGCAGAATTGGCCGGACTGGTGCGTCATGCGGGTGGACGCGGTGAGCAGAATGCCGAACTGATGCGGTTGGACGGGGGTGAGAGCCGGACGCTGGTCATCGGTGGTACCTTCCTGATGTTGGCCGGTTTCCTGTTTGGTGCCATCTATGCGGGTGGCTTCATGGCAGAACATGAGCACCGTGAGTTGCTCATTCTGGGTGAACTCCTGCAACATGCATCGCAACAGTTGGGCGCCAGCGTGCAGCAGAGCCTGGGTGAGTACGGCGGTTTGCAGGTTGAAAAAGCGGTGATGATCGCTGCACATGCGCACATTATCGAATTCGGCCTGCTGGCGATGATGATGGCCATCGTGCAGCCCTATGTCTACCTGCCGGGCGCGTGGCGCAGGCGACTGGTAAGGATGCTGCTGCTGGGTGCCACGGTGTTGCCGGTCGCGGTGTTTTCTGAAATGTGGTACGGCTTGCTGGCGGGTGGTGTGGCTGATTTCGCTGGTCTTTTATTGATCGTATCGTTGTTCGCAATGCTGATGGGCGTCATACGTCATACCGGCAAGGTGGACGCGCGCGAAGGAGAGACGACATGAACGGTTCACAAAAACTTCTGCTCAAAGCCGGCTTCATCCTCGCGATCGTGGGGATGAGCTACGGTTTCTGGTACGCGGTGGCGGACGAACACCCAACACTTGAACGCATGGGTGTAGCTCTGGCCAGCGCCTTTGCCGGCGTCGCCAACGGCGATTTGCAGGCGGCGCATGATTCCCTGGAGACCTATGCTGCGACCCGCTTCGAGTACGTCCGCGAAGTGCACGCACACGGCCACGTGGTGGCGCTCAGCACGTTGCTGATTCTGTTGGGGCTGTTTTTCGATCAACTGGAGTTCAAAGAGCCTGCGCGACGCCGGCTGGCCTTGCTGCTGGTAGTCGGCAGTGTGGCGTTGCCGCTCGGTTCGCTGCTGGACATCCTGGTTCCCGGTGCGTCCGGCACGGTGGTGGCAGCGTTGGGCGCCCTTTCAGTGATCGTGGGCCTCGCCGGTGTGGCGCTTGGCCTATTGAACGTTCGGCCTGGAACAGCCGATTGACGAGTCAACGGCTCGAATTATTTGCGCTGGCTGGTTTCCCCAGGGTACGGGCGGGCGACGCCCTGGATGAATTCGTTCCGGCGACGCTGGAGCGCAACGGGATAAGTCTGCAGAACGGGGATGTGCTCGTCCTGGCCCAGAAAATCGTTTCCAAGGCGGAAGACCGTTATGTGCGCCTCAAGGATGTCGATGTAAGTCCTGAAGCAGAGGATATCGCCGGGCGTTGTGCTAAGGATCCGCGTCTGGTGGAATTGATCCTGCGCGAATCCGAACGGGTGGTGCGCTGTGTCCCCGGGGTATTGATTGTCCGTCATCGTCTGGGTTTTGTGCACGCCAATGCTGGTATTGATCATTCCAATATTGAACGCGGTGACGAGCAGGTGTTGTTATTACCCAAAGACCCGGATGCCAGTGCGCAGCGCCTGTGCCAGCACATCAGTGAGCGTACCGGGGTGGCCATCGGGGTGATGATTATCGACAGCTTTGGACGGCCCTGGCGAATCGGTACCTGTGGGGTGTGTATCGGTAGCGCCGGAATCCATGTGATCGATGACCGGCGGGGACAACCGGATATGTATGGCAAAACCCTGGAAGTCACCCAGGTGGCCGTTGCCGACGAACTCGCTGCCGCGGCTTCCCTGTTGATGGGCGGCGCCGATGAATCCAGGCCACTGGTACTGGCAAGGGGACTGGCTTTGGCAGGGACGGGTAACAGGGCACGCGATTTGTTGCGCCCGGTGGCTGAAGACCTGTTTCTATGAGTGATGGCGGCCGTTATCTCGCACTGTGCGGGGGTGTTGGCGGCGCCAAGCTGGTACTGGGTCTGAGCCATGTGCTCAGCCCGTCCCAGCTGACGGTGGTGGTCAATACCGGTGACGACTTTGAGCACATGGGTATGCACATCTGCCCGGATTTGGATACCGTTACTTACACGCTGGCTGGTGTGGTTGACCCCGAGCAGGGTTGGGGGCGCGCTGATGAAAGCTGGAATGCCCTGGCAGAAGTGGAGCGTCTGGGTGGTGAAGCCTGGTTCCGCCTGGGTGACAGGGATTTAGGTCTGCACCTGGTACGCCGGGCTTTGCTGGACAGCGGAATGTCCCTCAGTGCCGCAACCAGGCACATTTCCCAAAAACTGGGCATCGGTCTGGAAATCCTGCCCATGAGCGATGACCCGGTACGCACCGAGGTCGAGACGGATCGGGGGTTCCTTGCCTTTCAGCATTATTTTGTCCGTGAGCGTTGTGAGCCCCGGTTGTGCAGCATCCGGTTTTCGGGTGTTGAGCGCGCACAACCGTCCGATGGGTTTGTGCAGGCGTTGCACGACCCCAGGCTCAGGGCGGTGATTATCTGCCCGTCAAACCCTTACCTGAGTATCGACCCCATACTTGCATTGCCCGGTGTACGTGAGGCACTCGCCAACCCGCGGCTGCCGGTGGTCGCCGTTTCACCCGTGGTCGGGGGCCAGGCCATCAAGGGGCCAACGGTCAAGATCATGCGTGAACTTGGGATACCGGTTACGGTGGAGACAGTCGCCGGACATTACGCAGAGATGCTGGATGGCCTGATTGTTGATCGTTGTGACAAAGGTTCGGTACATGCCCTTGGGCAGCGTCTGGCAGTGCGGTGCAGCGATACGATAATGACGACAAACGTGCACAAGATCGACCTGGCGGGGCAGGTCCTGGATTTTATCTCGTCGCTGGGTCGCCAAAAATTATCCAATGGAGAATAACGCCATGCAGAATGAAATTAAGCTCGATCCGGTCACACACAGCCGGGTCCGGGATTTTTTTGCGAAGTACCAGATCAGGTCCATCGCGATCAGCACCGGCGCCGATATTAGTAACGCGGCGGTCAGCCAGGTTGAGATCAGCTTTTACAACGAAAGCGACCACGACGCCTCAGCTTATGTCGTCTCCTTCAAACTGCTGGGTACCGCTTCTGACAGCCACTGTTTCTTGCAGAGCATCGGCCTTCGACAGTCGAAACTTCAGGTCGTGGTGGCGCAGGCCGGTCGGGATTTGGGCAGCAATGCGATGGCCTCGAAGCTAAGGGCATTCATGACTGCGATCGAGTCAAGAGTGGCAAAAATCTATCGGGAACAGTCCATCATGGGCATCAAACCGCTCGGCAAGACCTTTGTTCTCAACAACAAGACACGTTTTAAGGTTATTGCGGATAACGGTGAGGGTCAGCTGAGTATTGAGCTGCTGGATAAGGATGACGAGCGCGAAGCAAGCCTGGCGGCGAACGACCTGCTGGACGGATTATACGTCGGGCTGATTAGCCTGGAATAAACGCTCAAGAATTGGACAAACAGCACGGCGGTCGAATTCCGCCTTGTGGATGAAGCGTCTCCGCAGTATTTTACCGAAAGGGGGTTGCGGGAGCAGGTACCTTGAGGTGAAGTTGACGAAAACCGATATTCAACATACCCGGAATTCTGACAATATCGTTTTAATACTGTCTATACTCTATCAGTATACTTGTATAAACCGACCACCATGGACAAGACATGTTTTTTATTTGACCACCCTCGCGGTTCCGCGAGGCAGCGTCCTGCACAGGCTGCCCTCGTCACTCGGTCGCAACGGATTAGTTATGCCGAGCTTGACGATCGTTCCCTGCGTGTGTGTAACGGTTTGCTGGCTTTGGATCTTGGCAATCAATGCCGTATCGCCATTCTGACCACCAATCGTCCGGAGTTCTTTGAAATCTGGCAGGGGGCTTCATTGGCCGGCCACGTACTTACACCGATCAATACCCGACTGGCAGTGAGCGAGGTTGCATTCATACTCGAAGACAGCCAGGCACAAGTCCTGTTTGTCGATGGTGATGTGCACATTGATGTACTCGAAGCTGCGAACGGACTGGCTGCCATCAGGCAGATTTTTGCAATTGACGGCCACCCTGGCTGGCATTCCTATCGAGAGTGGCGTGACAGACAAGCCACCACTGAGCCATCTGCCCTTCGGGAGACAAATGCAACCATGGTTCAGATGTATACCAGTGGAACAACAGGCTTTCCCAAGGGTGTGGAGCTTGGTCACGGAGCGGTTCTTGCCTGCGTTCGCTCGATGATGGGCCAGAAGGCCTGGTCTGCCGGAGAGGTCACCTTGGTAACGGCACCCTTGTTTCATACAGCGGGAAGTGCCTATGCACATTGCGCATTGCAAAGCGGTGGCACCGTGGTCCTGCTTGAGGAGTTGACCCCCTCGGCGGTACTGGAAGCTATAGCGAGCCATGCAGTCAGCCAGGCGCTGTTTGTACCGGCACTTATTCGTATACTGGTCGAGTCGCCAGCATCCGCGTCAACCGATTTTTCCAGCCTCAAACGCGTACTTTATGGCGCCTCTCCCATACCGGTTGCAACATTGCGGCATGCCATGCGTGTATTTTCATGCGATTTTGAGCAGGGATATGGTTTGACGGAATGCGTAGGTCCGGTGGCCATGTTGCGCCCTGGAGACCATGCCAGCGGTCACAAGTTACAATCGTGTGGTCAGGCGGTGCCCGGTACCGGTATCAAGGTTGTGGACAAACAGGGTAGGCAATGCGCAGCCGGGGAGATTGGTGAAATTACAGTCAGTGGATCACAGTTGATGAAGGCTTATTGGAACAGACCAGAAGACACCAGTAACACGATTCAAAGGGGATGGCTGCATACAGGGGATGCTGGATATTTTGATGCCGATGGCTATCTGTTTATCCACGATCGACTCAAGGACATGATTGTTTCAGGCGGTGAGAATATATACCCGGCTGAAGTGGAGAATATACTTTCATGCTGTGCAGGCGTGGCCGATGTCGTCGTCATAGGTGTTCCCGATGAACGCTGGGGTGAGGCAGTGATGGCGCTGGTGGTACTGAAAGCAGGGTCTGAGACCACTGCCGAGGCTATTGATGTCTACGCACGTTCACACATTGCCGGCTTCAAATGTCCGAAAAGGATTACTTTTATCAAAGCCATTCCACGCAATCCCGCGGGCAAGATTTTGAGAAAGATTCTGCGCGAACCGTATTGGGCCGATCACGACCGCAGGGTATCATGAGAACTCAAATAGATGACATGACGATCAATTCCCATACTGAGAAAATAAAACAGTTTGCCTTGGGTGCTGGCGCCACAGTGGTCGGCGTGGCTGATCCCCGCTCATGGGATGAGTTTGTACCCGAAGGGTATCGTCCATATCACATTCTGCCCGGTGCACGCAGTGTTGTTGTAGTCGGCTCACGTGGCCCGACTGCGGGTGCCTGGCGTAGCCCCAAGCACCGCCTGATGGAAGTCAATGGTTATGATTTTCGCAATGATGCTGCCATTCATGGGGTTGCAGATTTCATTGAAAATCAACTTGACCACCAGGCCATACAGGCGCCTGGCTTGCCTACCGGTGGTCATATGCCACCGATGAGCATGATGCTTGCGGCGGTGCTGGCCGGGCTTGGTACACGTTCACTGGCAGCCAATATCATCCTGAACCCCAAATATGGTCTGCTCTATTATTCCGCCTGTATCAGCACACTGAATCTGAACTTTGACCAGCGACTGGAACAGGATGTTTGCCCCCATACGATGTGCGTCAAGTCATTCAGACGGTTTGGGAAAACTCCCTGCCTGGCAGCTTGCCCCGCTGAAGAGGGAGGCTGTCTGGACGGCTCGATCAACTCACAGGGGCGTATTGAAAGCTCCGTTTATGATCGCGAGCGTTGTGTGTCACGGGCGATGAACTTTGGTATCAATAGTTTTCAGAAAGCCCTGCTGCAAATTGTCATAGAGCCTGACGAAGCGAAGCAAACCAATATGCTCCATTCTGATTTCTTTTCCCGTTCATGCTCCGCGATCACCCATTACAAGGAAAGTGTCGCGCAATGCTTTGAATGTATGCGCGTGTGTCCCATAGGCCGTACCGAGAGAAAGCTCAAATGACCGCTAAACCTCAATTACGCTCTACAGCAACTGATTTTTCACAAGCAAAAGCAGACATCAGTGGCATTGCTTATAAAAGTGGTGCATTGGTCACCGGTGTTGCGGCAGCGGATGCATTCAGCAATGCACCCGATGGTCGCAAACCCGCTGACCTGCTGCCAAAGGCAGCCGTTGTTTTCGTGGTTGGTGGCGCTCAGCCGCGTGCAGGTGACTGGCAAAGTCCTAACTACCAGCATATGGAGGTCACTACCACCTCTGATCGTATCCAGGGTCTCGCACTCAGACTGGCCAGGGTGATAGAAGATGAATATGGCTATTACGCAGTTTGCGTACCACCCGGTGTAGATCGCGGGCAGCAACCATTCATGAGTATCGCCATGGCCGCTGAACTGGCTGGTTGCGGCTCAAAAAGCCTTGCCGGCCCGGTATTACATCCCCGGTATGGTTTTATGAATTACGCTGCCCTTATAACGACCATGCCATTGCCTGTTGACCTGCCATTGGAAACTCCGGTATGCCCGGCACCGGAATGCGTAGAAATGTATACCGAGGAGTCATTAACGCCTTGCACAAAAGTTTGTTCAATTAATGCCGGTGGCTGTCTCGGTGGGCGGATTGAGAATGGAAAACTGGTGTCACGCCAATACGATCAGGCTCTTTGTACAACCCGGGTGCAGAATTACTGGGTACCGGGCTTTCAAAAGGTACTGGGCGAAGCACTGAGGGAAGCTGATGCTGAAAAACAGAAAATGATATTGTATTCAAGCCTTTTCACTCGCACCCTGTGGTCGATGACGTACTCAAATGTGAGCCAGGGACAATGTAGCGAATGCATACGTGTGTGCCCGGTTGGTTTGCCACACCGGACAAAACAGTAACCTTCTTAGCAGGAGTTAATCATGGGCTTTTATTTTGTAGATCCAAAAACCTACCGGCAATATAAGGATGAGATAATCAAATTGTCACACGCCATCCAGATCAACGCTCATGAGCATCTGCCCGCTGAACAAAGACAGTCTGGCTTGTCCGATAATGAAATCGCCAAACGGCTGGGAATTGAGGAACGGGTCGTACGCGAAATACGTTGTGTCGCAGAACGTGACAAGTATCCGATCGACGAGTTTGAAGCAGCCATACGTTTCAAGGACAAGGCCTGTCGCAATTATGCTGAACGGGGTATGTCATCGGTGATGAAAAAATACGTTGAGCGGGCAAGAAAAACCGGAAAATCTTCTTGACCTGCAAATTTCACCAGTCGGAACCGAGCCTCGTTGAATTCAAATAAGTTTTCAGGAGAAAGTGTATCGTTTACTGCACAAGCAATTGCTACAGTTTGCTCCCGGCCCCTTTTTGTTCAGAACTCGGTCTCGCCACCCTCATAGACCTTGAACGGCACACCCGATAGCGCCTCGCCACCATCCCGGCCAACCCGGTAGGTCTCCTGGAAATACAGTGCGTGGGTGCGCGCCTGGTTCATGAAATGCGGATGCATCGAACAGACCATGTTTTCCGGCAGCACAAAGTCGAAGCCTTCGCCGATACGCGGCATCTCGATCATGGTCATGCCGATGGAATGACCACAGACGTGTCCTGACCGGTAGCCACGGTCAAAAATGGGTTTCATACAGGCCGCGTTGACCGCCTCGGCGGTATTGCCTGCCTTCATGTGTTCCCTGGCCAGTTCATGGAATTCGTTATAGGCCTCGATCATCTCCTGCATGGTGTCGTCCAGGCCGTTGGGGGCCAGCACCCTGGAAAACTCCACCCAGTGACCGCCCTCGCCGGATATTTCCAGTCCGTACATGAGCCCATCGCTGTCGCGTACCGGTCGCTGGCTGGGGAAGACCATCTGTGGCCGCAGTGAACCGTTCGGACCGGTCAGGATCATGTCCATGGTGTTGCGCGCGCAACCCATTGCAGAAAACGTGTATTCTGCCGCCGCCATCAGTTCGGCCTCGGTCTTACCAGCCTGGTAGGCCTTTATGACCGCCAGTACACCCGCCTTGTTGATCTCCATGGAGTGGCGTACCGAGGCCATTTCCTCGTCACTTTTTTGTGCCCTGGAATAATCAAACGGAATCTCGAAATCGACCAGTTCAAAATCCTGTTTGGCCAGCGCAGCGTAATCGCGCACATTGATGATGTACTCCAGACCATAAACCCCAACCCGTTTCGCGCGCCTGGATGTCAGGAAGTCGGCCATCCAGTCACCACAATGGGAAGGAAACTCCCGTTGCTCGATGAACGTCGCGCTGTGGTCACCCACCCAGGTGGCCTCGCGTGGGAACACGCAGACCGGGTCACCATCGAGTGGCACCACGACGTAGGCGTATCGGTGCAGGATGTGGAAACCGCACATATAGCGCACCGCGCCTTCGAAGCCGCTGTACTCGCTGCCACTGATAACCAGGTAATCGAGGCCGTGGGCCTCCATGGCAGCGCGGGTATTGGTGTAGCGGCGCTCAATTTCCCCGGCGCTGGGCCGGAAGCGGTTGATATAGTCTGTCATGGTTTCAGGTTTCTCCATTCATCCTCGCGCCAGGAATATTCCAGACCCTTGATGATATCGGTCATGGCCTCGTTGAGTGGTGTGGCGACGCCGACCTCCTTGCCGATGCGTGCGATGCCGCCATTGAGGGCATCGATCTCCGTGGCGCGTTGGTTGAGCACGTCGCTGAGCATGCTCGGCGGGTGCTGGTAGGCCTTTTCACGGCCATAATCGATCAGGGCGTCCGGGTCACTGTCCAGGCTAACGCCCAGGGCTGCGGCCACGGCCTTGCCCTCATCGACCAGTGCGCGCATGAGGCGGCGCACACCGGGCTGGTCACAGGCCACACCGTGGGGCAGGCGTGTGAGCGCGCCCATGACATTGGATGCGGAATTGAAGATCAACTTGGTCCACAAGGCGCCGCGGGCATCTTCCATGACCACGACTTCGGCGCCACCCCGGTTGAGGGTATCAGCCAGCAGGCTGACTTCCTCCATGCTGGCCGGTTTGGGTGAGAAAGGACCGATCCAGGTCTTGCCGCCCGTGTCGTGGTTGACCACACCGGGGGCGGTTATGTGACCGGCCGGAAAGGTCGTCCCCATGATCACCCGGGGTACATATTCGGCGATGATTTCCTCGGCGCCGATGCCGTTTTGCACCGAGCAGACCGCACCATCGGTAAAAATGTGCGCGGTTGCTTCCATGGCGGCTCGCGTGTACATGGTTTTGGCGGCGATAATGCCAAATTCGCAGGCCGGGATCTGCTGGGCATCGGTACGCGCCTTGACCGGCACGACGATGTCACTCAGCCCGGTAAGACGCAGACCATTCGTGTTGATGGCGTTGACGTGGGCCTCATCGGGATCGTAGGCCCAGACCTCGACATCGTCAAGACGTCCCAGGCGGGACGCGAACAGGCTGCCTATGGCGCCGCAGCCAATGATACAAACTTTCATAGTGTCCTCTTACTTATCCCTTATGGGGATCATTGAATGACCAACTGCTCTCCTGGCCTTTAACCAGCCGGTACAGGGTCGCGTTGATGGGAGCCTCAATTCCGGCCTTTTGGGCTTCGCGGACGATGGCACCGGTGATCCAGTCGATCTCGGTCAGACGCCGGGCGCGTACATCTTCGAGCATGGAGGGCGCGTGTGCGTAGTCTTCATTGCCCGATTGACCATGACGGGTGGCCTCGACGTTCATCTGCCAGGGGTCCTCAAATAATTCAATGCCGCAGGCAGCGGCTACCCGTTTGCCCTCATCCATGGCGGCGTAAACCAGGTGGCCAAGGTCTGGAAAATTCTCGCGTTTGGCAAAAGCATTGATGTGGGGCAGATCGGTGAGCGCGGCCACGCTGTTGATCACGGCGTTGAAAATCAACTTTGACCATTGCGCCGGCAACAGGTCCTTAAAGGCCCGGGCCTTTAGCCCGCTTTCATTGAGCAGTTTCTCCACCTGTTGCACACCCTGGTAGTCAGCGTTCCCACCCGCCCAGGGCCCCAGCCAGGTCGCCGTGTCGAGTTCGTATTCCACATGCGTATCAGAATGCCTGATGCCACTCATGAAAGTGACCGATGAGATAATCGGCCAGTCACCATAACGGGCCACCACTTCCTCACAACCCAGGCCGTTTTGCACCGTCATGACGGTGGCGTGCGGGAAATGCCCCGCAAAGCGTTGTACGCTGGTTTCAACCGCGCTGGCCTTGGTGGCGATGATGACCAGGCCGACTTCGCCAAGGTCTGCAGGATCCGTAGAGGCGATGATATTGGAGTGGAGGTCGCTCTTGCCGCTGACCCTCAGACCTTCATTGTTAAGGCTGTCGGCATGGTTCTCCCGGCGGGTAAGAACGGTGGATTCAGCAACGGTAGCGAGGTGGCTTGCAAACAGGCTACCGATGGTACCCGCACCGACAACGCAAGTACGATTAATATGTGTCATCAGGGATCAGGTGCTCGTTAGTATTTGAGGGAAAATAATGGCAAATAGACTAAAGTTCAAGACACAGACATGCTTGCTTGGCAATGCCGGTGCTATTGACCGGTGGTGCATAAACCCCTTTACCTGCGTAAATTCCCGTTGCTCGAGCAAATTTTTTTACAGATCAAGTTGCGCCTGCTGAGCGCGCATCTTGTTGCGCATGGCGCTGGGAGAAAGACCGAACCTGTCCTTGAAGGTGCGGCTGAAATGCGCGGAATCATTAAAGCCTTTGCTATAGGCGATGTCGCTGATGGTCCGGTTGCTCAGGGACGGGTCGATGAGATCCTCCCGTGCAGATTTCAGACGGCGATCCCAAATCCATTTGCACACGGTCATGTTGGAATGCCGGAACAGGTTGTGCAAATGACGTACCGACACCGCGTTGGCCGAGGCGACCCTTGTGGGCGTCAGTTTATGATCCGAATAGTTTTCCTCCAGGTATGAAAGAATCCTGCACATACGTGCGGCCTGTGCGGAACCGTGATTTTCACTTTCGAGTTCGTTCTGAGACCTGAACACTGAACTGATCAATTCCAGCAGGCTTTCCGTCACCGTATATTGCTCCGTTTCACTGAGTTGGTCCGCTTGCTGAGACAATGAGGTCAGCAGGTCAATCACGATCCGGGGCAGGCCGTTGCCGTTGAAAACACGGGCACCGAATTCACAGATCCGGCTACCCATGACGCGTTCGTGGAAAACCTGGTGTGGTATCCGCAGTATCAAACGGCTACCCTTCTGTCGATAGTCTATCGAGTAGGGAGTACCACCTGCCACGACCGCCAGAGCGCCGGGCTCAAGGGTGAATTTCGCCGCACCCTGCGCGAAGTCCGCAGCACCTTCCAGGTGGGTGTGGATAAAGAAATCGAAGACCGAATCGTAGGCGATGTGCTCATCGAAACGGCGCACGATGAACGGGTCGCTTTCAATGCGATAGAGCATGAGTTTTGCCAGTGGAAACTGTTGCAGACGGTGATGTTCGAATTTTTCATGCGGGACGGGTGATATCTTGTAAATACCACGGGACACTGAGCTCAACAGGCTTCGGTCTTCATGAGTTGAGAATGCGTTTGCCATGGGGTTAAGGGAAGGTCTTGGTCAAATTGAAAGTATCCATTAATCAGATAGACCCAAAAGCCGGTCAATCCGGTTCAGGTTGCCGTCATCTTGTTTCCCTGTCATTGTAACATATCCATATTCTCCACCCCGTTGGCGCGGCATGTTGGGACTTTGCGCGCATATACAAAGGCTAGCACTCTGACTGACAAGACGTTGCCGGAGTTCGGCAGTAGTTTTAGACTTATTTCCTTATTTTCTGAATAGGGATTGCTTGCTCAGGTTTTGTTATGATAAACGATGCTTGTCGAGGTTGGCAGCTTCGCTTGGGACATTGTCTCGTTGCTACCGGCCCAATGGCTTCATTTTCCCGATTCCAGCATGAGGAGTATCCATGTATCCTGCACCTTTTCGTTACCACCGTCCCGGTTCACTGGATGAGGCAGTCGGTCTGTTGTCTGAACTGGGTGAAACAGCCAAACCCCTGGCCGGGGGGCAATCGCTGATTCCAATACTTAAACTGCGGATGGATGAACCTTCGGATCTGGTTGATATTGCCCGTTTGCCCGGTCTGCATTTCCTGCGTAACGATGCCGGAACGATTCGCATTGGCGCACTTTCCACACATGCAAACATCGGCCGTTCTGCATTGGCATCCAGCATACCCATACTGGGTGATTGTGCCAATGGCATTGCCGACCCCCAGGTACGGGCACGTGGCACCATCGGCGGGTCGGTGAGTTCGGCAGACCCGAGCAGCGACTGGCCGACGTTGTTGTATACCCTGGACGCGGAGATTGTCTGTCACGAAAAGGGTGAAGGTCGCCATGTACCGGTCCGGGAATTTATCCGCGATTCCTATGCAACCATCCTCGGTCACGCGGAGTTGGTGACCGAAATCCGTTTCAAGGCCCCACCCGCCAACAGTGGTGGTGCCTACATCGGTTTCAAAAAATCAGCGCCCGCTTATCCTACCGCTTCAGCCGGTGTCCAGCTTACCCTGGCTGACGGAAATGTCTGCGAGCACGTGCGTATCGCGCTGGGTGCTTCCGGGCCCCGTCCGGTGACCTCGAAGGAGGCGGAAAACCTGCTGCGTGGCAAGACACTCACCGGGGAACTGCTTGAGCGGGCGGCTGAAGCGATCGTCGAAGCTTCCGACCCACCGTCGGATTCGCGTGGTACAGCAGACTTTAAACGCGCCATACTGCGCTCTTTGTTCGTCAAGGCCGCACACCGGGCAATGGAACGTGCGGGCGGTAGCCAGATCGTAGGGAGTCACGAATATGTCTGATGCAAAGCAAAGCATAGCAGTGGAAATCACCATCAACGGCACCTGTTACGCACGTACCGTGGAGCCACGCATGTTGTTGGTCGAGTTCATCCGCGAGGAAGTGGGGCTGACAGGCACCCATATTGGCTGTGACACCAGTTATTGCGGGGCCTGTACGGTGGTGCTGGACGGCGCCGCGGTCAAGTCCTGCACGTTGTTGGCGGTGCAGGCCGATGGTGGTGAGGTCGTCACGGTAGAAGGGCTTGAAAAAGACGGTGAGTTGCATCCCCTGCAACAGGCTTTTTCCCGCGAGCATGGTTTGCAATGCGGTTACTGCACACCGGGTGTGCTGATGTCTTCGCTGGTCTTGCTGGCGGAACAACCCGAACCTTCTGAAAAAGACATCCGTAAGTGTCTGAGCGGCAACCTGTGCCGCTGCACGGGGTACCAGAACATCATCAAGGCGGTCAAGACCGCCGCGCAAGATCTGCGGGAGGCCTAAGCTCATGGAGATGAAATTCAACGGCACGTTTGACGTCGAGATGCCTCGTGGGGATGTGTTTGAAATCCTGAGCGACCCAAGGAAATTCACACCGTTGCTGCCCACCTTTCGTGGCATGGAAATGAAAGATGAAAAGACTGCCCATGTACGAATCAAGGTCGGCATTGGCAAGATCCGCGGTACCGCAACGACTGACCTGACCCTTGAGGAAGCAGAGTCACCCCTGCGTGCACGTTATGTTGGCCATGGCAGGGTCATGCAGAGCGCCTTCCGCTTTGGCTACACCTTTGACCTTGAAGATGCTCCCGAAGGCGGGACACGTATCAACTGGGCGGGTGATACCGAACTGGCCGGTAAAATTCTGTCACTGGCCGGCAGTGGTATGAAAGGCTACGCTGAGAAAGAGATCAATCACCTGATCCTGAGTGTGCAACAGGGTCTCACACCCGGAGCACCCCCACGTGTGGTGCCAGCACCCAGGGTGGGTTGGCTGACACGTCTCATGGCCTGGCTGCGCGGTGAAAAACCGGCGCAGGCGGACGCTGCTCCGGATCTGACGGAAGCAATCAGGGAAACCCGTTTTGCGGCACAGCCGGAAGACGTACTTTCTGAACAAAAGGAAGCCCGCGATCGAATCGCACGAATCATGGATGTAAAACGTACTGAAAAACCAATGGGCCGCAAGGAAGACGGTCGTATGGTACGTGGGCGCGGTTTATACGTCGACGACTACAAACCGGCGGGCGCTTTGCACATGTCATTGGTGCGCTCACCCTACGCCCATGCCAGGATCGTCAGTATCGATACCCAGGCTGCCGAGGCGGTTGCGGGTGTCGTTTGCGTCCTGACGGGCAAGGAACTGGCTGAACAGGTTCAGCCCTTCCTGCAGATCGGTGGCGAGCCTTGCTCGCTGATTGAAGACTACCCGCTGGCCGTGGACATGGTCCGTTACCAGGGTGATCCGGTGGTTGCCGTGGTCGCTGAGACCCTGCGTTTGGCCCAGGATGCAGCACAACTGGTCGACGTCGAGTACGAGACACAGGATGTGGTTATTAGCTGTGAGCAGGCGCTGGCGGGCAAGACCCTGGTGCATGAACAAATGGGTACCAATGTGGACTGGCAAGGTGTTTACGAATACGGTGAGGTTGACAAGGCCTTCGCCGAGGCAGCCCACGTGATCAAGATCGACACATTGAAATTTCACCGTTTTGGCAGCACTGCCGTCGAGTCAAACGCCGTGGTCGCGACCTGGGATGATGCGCTGGGCGGTATCGACTTTTTGTCCAACACCCATATGTCGATCCCAATCACAATGATAAGCCTGGCGCTGGGGATCAGTGCTGACCGTATTCGTTTACGCACTGTTGATATCGGTGGTTCTTTTGGTAACAAGATTGGTAATTACCCCTATATGACACTGGCCGCGCTGGCTTCGCGCAAGCTCGGCGGCAAGCCCGTCAAGTGGTTTGAAACCCGTAGTGAGCATATGCAGGCGGGTACCCAGGGTAGTGAACGCAGTTACCTTGACACCGAAGTGGCGCTCGATGAGAACGGGGTAATCACTGCGCTGCGCTCCCGTCATGTGGATGACTGCGGCGCGTATCCACGCTATGAACCGCTGGGCGCCGTCATCTGGGCCCAGGTTTTACCGGCGGCCTACAAACTGCGCAATATCCGTATCGATTTCTCCCAGGTGGTGACCAACAAGGGCCCGGCAGCCCCCAATAGGGGTTATTCACGTCTGCCACATATCTGGTTCATGGAACGGGTGGTGGACATCTGTGCCCACGAACTGGGTATTCCGGCCGATGAGATGCGGGTGCGTAACTATATCACCGAGTTTCCCTACGAGACACCCAACGGATGTGTGTACGATTCCGGCGACTTTGTCCGCATGCTGGAAAAGGCCAAGGACCTGGTCGGCTGGGATGAGTGGCAGGAGAAAAAAGCGGACGCGGAGAAGGCGGGTCGTCTGATCGGTATCGGTATCGGCACCACGCTGGATTCAGGTACCAATAATTTCGGTCAATCGATCGTAGTCCTTCCGGACTCACCCTTTTCCGGAAATGCAATGCCTGCGACAGCCAAGCTGGACATCGATGGCTCGGTCAGTATCGCCGTAGGCTCTTTCCCGCACGGGCAGAGCCATGAGACGGTGGTGGCCCAGGTGGTGGCTGAAGAGTTGGGTCTTAGCCCGGAAATGGTCAATGTGGCGATTGGTTTCGACACGCTCCGCAACGTCCACACGGCCCAGAACGGCACCTACGCCAGCCAGTTCGCAGTGACCGGGCTTTCGGCGGTCCACGGGGCCGTGGAAATGCTCAAGACAGAAATGCGCACCCTGGCCGGGCATATGCTCGGCGCTACTGCTGAGGAACTGGAATTCGGCATCGGTGAAATGGGGCCGGAAGTGCGCGTCAAGGGTACCGACCGCAGCGTCAACTACTGGGTCCTGTCCAACATGGTCAATGCCAACAGCGCGCAATTACCGGAAGAGTTGCGCAGTCTCAACCTGAACTGCCGCTACACCTACCGACCACCGTTCGACCCGGTGGACCCGGAGAAGAAGTATGGCAACCTGACCCTGACCTATGCGATGCAGACCCACCTGGCGGTGGTCGAAATCGACCCGGCCACCGGCCAGGTCAAGATCCTCGACTACGCTATCGTTGATGATTGTGGCAAGGTGATCAATCCGATGGTCGTGGCCGGGCAGGTCCACGGTGCCGCCGCCCATGGTCTCGGTGCCGCGTTGCTGGAGAATATGCCCTACGATAAAGATGGCAACGTGCTGGCGGGGTCGTTCACCGACTACACGCCGATTACGATCAACAATATCCCAATTTTCAAGTGCAGTCACAGGGAATCACCTTCTCCCTTTAGCTATAACGGCGCCAAAGGTATGGGAGAGGGCGGTGGCGCGCCGTTGCACGCCATCGCGGCAGCGGTGCAGGACGCCGTGTACGACAGGGATATCATCGTGCGTAATTCGCACTGTTCAGCCAATGCCGTGTACGACATGCTACAGCAACCAAACCGCAGCCAGGCGGTGCGGGTGGAAAACCGCAACTGAAACGGGTGCAACCCAGTACCCGCCGTTGCGTGGTGGAAGACTGAACATGTGCTGTCGCTGATGGCCAGGATGCGACGGCCGCTTTTCTATGGCTGGAAGAACGTGGCGGTTGGTTTTACCGGCATGGGTCTGAGTTATGCCATGTTCACGATCTTCGTGTTCGGCACTTTTGTCAAACCGCTCGAGGCCGAGTTCGGCTGGCAGCGTGGTGAACTGTCGTTTGCCTACACCATGACCAACATCGGTGTCGTGCTCGCCTCGCCCCTGCTGGGTTTTATGGTCGACCGGTTGGGCGTGCGCCGTGTCTTGATTCCGTCGATGGTGCTGATGGCGTTCGCGGTCGCGTCGATGGCGTTCCTGCATGGCCAGATCTGGCATTTCTACGCCATGTACCTGCTCATTCCAATTCTCGGGGCGGGTACATTACCGCAAAGCTACTCCAGGGTAATCATCGCCTGGTTTGATCGCCGCCGTGGTATCGCTTTAGGTATCACGCTGGCCGGGTTTGGCGTCGGCGCCGCGCTGGTGCCGGCCTTTGCACAGTTCATGATTGATAATCACGGCTGGCGGGCAGCCTACCTGGGGTTTGCTGCCGCGATTATCTGTGTCGCACTGCCGATGGCCTACTTTCTGCTCAGGGAAACGCCTGCCGAGATGGGGCTTAGCCCCGATGGTGATGATCCCGTTGAAACACCGGTGAAAAGCGATGCAGACCGACCACCGCATGCGGCCCACATCGGTTTGACCGGTAAACAGGCGGCCACGACGCGGAGCTACTGGCTGATCCTGATTTCATTCCTGCTCGTGGGTGTCGGTATTACCAGCATCCTGGCCCACCTGGTACCAATGCTGATCGGCCGTGGTGTCGCACCGGCCGTGGCCGCGTTATGCATGTCGTCGCTGGGTCTTGGATTGATTTTTGGGCGTATCTTCTCCGGCTTTTTGATGGACCGCTTTTTTGCACCGTACGTGACCGCAGTTTTTCTGCTCGGGCTGGTTGTGGGCATTGTTATACTGGCGCTCGGCGCCAGCGGCCCACAGGTGTTTATTGCAGCCATATTAGTGGGTCTGGCAACCGGCTCAGAAATCAGTGAGATCGCTTATATCGTCAGCCGTTATTTCGGGCCCCGTGCTTTTGCGCTCATTTATGGCATCATGTTTTCCGCCTTCCAGGTCGGCTCGGCATTTGGTCCGCCGCTGATGGGGTTTTACTACGACCGCGCCGGGAATTATATCGGGGCACTTTGGGGATTGACCGGCATCGTCGCCCTGGGCACCCTGCTGATCACTCTGCTGGGCAGGTATCCGGATATCAAGCCGGAATGAGCTAAACCCGTGTGCCATAGCCACAGGGCTAGCGGGTTTACTCAATCCTCAACGTCGTCCACTTCGAGTTGTCCGCTC
>CAZYVH010000025.1:0-35258 GCA_964650905.1 uncultured Wenzhouxiangellaceae bacterium
CCAGTGTACTGCATCGTACACATGGTACTTTCAGAGGCCATGTGTACGATGCAGTGCACTAGAGTGTGTCCCGGAGATCGCTACCGGTACCCCCGCCGGGCTCACTCTCAGGTGTAAACAACGTTGCTGGAATTCACATCTAGCCTGAATAATTCAAAGATTCGGTTTGTCTAAAGAGGTCAAGTACCCGACCAAAAAAAAGCCGGCCGTGGCCGGCTTTTCTTGTTTCACATATTGGCTAGAATTTAAACCCAAGCTCAACACCGAGCTCTCTTGGTGGTCCATAGCGGGTGAAATTCCAAAGCGTTGCGACCGGGTTGGATGACTGTCGCCAGACCTCGTTCGTCAGGTTCTTACCATAAAATGTAATGTCCAGATTCTGGTCCGCGTTTTGCCAGGTAATGAAGGCGTCCACCAGGGTGCGCTTTTCAACCTGGGTAAACGCTTTTTGTATGATGATCGGGTTACCCGAGGCATCGGCGCCCTGCATATTGGCGGGGAAGGTACTGGTTTCATATTCATCCTGGTAATGCATGAACGCGTGGTATGTCAAACCTCCACTGGCGACATTGTCCTGGAAGTAGGTCACGCCGACACCATAGTTGACTTTCGGGGAAAACGATGGTTTGAGAGCCGAGAAGTCAATGGGTCTGGGATCACCGGGGAGTCCAAGATCGGCAGGATTGACGCTCGGGCTGTACGAATCATAGGTGTGGTCAAGATAGCCGAGGTTAAAGTCGATACGCAGTGCATCTGTCGGTACCCAGTTCAGCTCGATCTCGGCACCATTGGCCGTACTCTGACCGACATTGACGGCCCGGGTTTCCTGGAATTCATTACCTGCTGCATCGATAAATTTGACCACGGTATCCCTTTGCAGGTTCTTGTATTTTGTCGTAAAGGCCGCCAAATTGAGTCGCAACGTGCCATCGAGAAGGTCACTCTTAAGACCGATCTCGAAATTATCGTTCTTCTCGTCTGCATAGGCGTTACAGGACGTGGGGGAACCACAGGTCTCGGAGAAACCACCGGCAACAAAACCATTCGCAAAACTGGCATACGTCATCACGTTATCCGACCAGGCGTAGTCGAAAACAACACGGTAGGTTTCCGCGTTCCAGGTTTTGGATCGTAATTGATTATTGCCAAAGGCCGATTCGGGCAACGGATTGACATGTGGCGCTACGAATCCGGCGTCATCGATAAAGTTACTCACCGGGTTGGCCGCAGTGCCTAAGCTTAAGCGATGGAAGTCTTTTTTGTCTTTCGTGTAACGGACACCGGCTGATAGGCTTGCTTTATCATTGATGTCATATGTGCCATCCAGATACAGGGCATAGCTCTTGCGGTCCTGTGTTGTCACTTGAATCTCGTACCGCTCCCGGTAAAATTCCGCACCGGCGAGCGGCAGGAAGAAACCCAGGTTTCCATATACCAGGAAATCCACGTTATCAACGTAATAGGCGGCACCGGCGACAAAGTTGAATGGCCCGGAGAACTCACTCGTAAACCTGAACTCCTGCTGGAACTGTTTCCGCTCGGAGTTCCTGCTGGCATCGTACAGGGAGGTATAGGCTTCGCCCGTGTAGGTGCTGGCAAGGATTTCATCCTGTGTCCTGTAGCCCGTTATCGACTTGAAAACATAGCTATCAGATGTAAACGTCTGGTTAAGGTAAAAGCCGTCGGCATCAACCCGGTGTCCGCCGGCCATATCCACTGCCGGCTTTTGGGTATACGACTGCCCGGTCCGGAACGGGTCTGTCCAACCCATGGCCTGGATACCCGGAAAACCGATAATGGGCCAGATGTAACCCTCGGTGGAGGGCGTCTCGTTGGCGGCCGCGACGGTGTCGGACCGGTCCCTGACATATTCGTAGATAAAATCAGCCAGGTACATATCGTTGGGTTGATAACGCAGCTTTAGCTTACCGGCAAGCACATCCTTGCCACCAATTCTTGAGCCGTCACCCGTGGTTGGAAAATGGGTAAAGATTTCTGCAGTCGTGGGCTGGCCGGGGCCATCGCAGGCAAAACAAAGAAACGTGCCGCCCATCGGTTTGTCGTTGGTGTAATACCCCTGGCTTTTATCTTTAATGACTGACAGTCTTGCAGCCAATGTGTCGCCAAGGGGAATATTGATCGCAAAATTGACCTTTACTTTATCCGCATTGTTGCTTTCGTACTGGCCATACGTGGCTTCAACGTCACCGAAGAATTCACCCAATACGGGTTTCTTGGTGGTAAACGTAATCGCGCCCCCGGTCGTGTTCTTGCCGAACAACGTTCCCTGGGGCCCCCGGTAAACTTCCACCTGCTGTATATCGAACATCTCTACAAACTGGGATTGCACGTGGTTGAAGGCAAAATCATCCACGGTGATGCCGACCGAAGGATCCTTTGTTACCAGGATTGAAATAAACCCGGTACCGCGTATGCCACCTGCAACGGCGTTAAACCCGTTCTGCATCGTGATATTCACGTTGGGCGCCATCTCCGTCAACGCCGTAACGTTGGTCGAGAAAGTCCTTTTGAGTTGTTGCTCAGTAATGGTTGAGACGGCGACTGCCAAATCCTGCTGTGCAACGTCGCGCTTTGTACCCGTTACCGTGATTTCTTCAATTGCCAGTCCCTCGTCGCTATTGGAATCCTGGTCATTGGAATCCTGCGCCAGCGCGAGTCCGGGAGCGACCATGGATAGCGCCAGGATAACTGGAAACAGAGTTTTTTTAATCAGTACAGTGCTTGGTTTATTCATTTGGATGTCCCTACTGGTTTTAAGTGATGAAAGGCATACACATCAATATTATTTTTATTAATAATACCGCTGAATATTTATGCGAAATTCATACGGTCTTCACGATTGAACTTAGTTCAAGCTTGAATATAATTCAAAAAAAATCAATTGGCAAGATGTATCGATGTTTCATTTCATTGTTTACATCAGTAAATTACGGCTGGTGTAACCACGTAAAGGGAATTTTTGTTGACGCTGATGTTGTTCAGGCTAATTGGCTGGTGCCAATATAATCGTGCTGGTAGAGTATTTTGTCATCCTTGAATCGATAGACGCTGACGCCCTCTTTCTGGCTTCCGTCCGGCAGGTGCACCAACCAGCGTGACCAGCCAACATCGCCTTCGCCGGCCACTTCTGCAAGTGTGAATGATATGTTCAGCTCACGCATGTCCGCAGTCACCCTGGCAAGAAATGCCTGTATGGCACCACGACCTTCAAATGGCCCGTAGACCGGGTCGATCAATACCGATTCGGGCAGGTAGAAATTACTTAATGCACTGTAGTCCTGATCTTTTTCAATGGTTGCCCAATAGGTATTGATCAATTGTGTTCGGTTCGTATTCATTGGTTTCAAATAACACCACCGATGTGTCGGCTATTAAGAGGAGAACAGGTTGAACTGAATCCTGGATTCAGTCAACCTGAGCCCTATGAAAATGCAGCTGCCATCAGAAATTAACGTTTATCCTCACACCGTATGATCTTGGTGCACCGTAGTTGGTGAAGTTCCACAACCCGGCGACCGGCAAGGCGGCGATGCGGTACACCTCGTCAAACACGTTGGCGGCATAGACGGTAATGGTGTAACGACTTTGAGGATCCAGGTAACCCACGGAAAGATCCACCAGGGTTCGCGATTCCATTTGCGTATTATTGCCATTGAAAACATCTGTTTCAGCTTTGTCCTGGTAGTTGGCCATACCCGAAAGCACGACACGTGCCCCGCTTCCCAGTGGAACATAGTAATTGGCTGACAACATGGCTTTCAGTTTCGGCGAAAAGGGCACGTCAAACTGCTCAAGCGGTACCGGCACATCGTTGGTACGCAAGGCGGGCAATATGCCGCTCTTGTACTTGTGATCGAGCCAGTTGACAGCGCCCTTGAACTCGACAACGTCAGACGGAACCCAGTCTATATCGATGTCCACGCCAAGCGCCCGCGACGAACCGGTGTTGACGGTAACGGTCTCCTGCTGGCTGGTGCTGTCGGCTGCTGTATAATTGGCAACGACCGCCCTTTGCAAATCCTTGTATTTTGTGTAATAGGCTGAGGCGTTGAAGCGCAGTGTGTTATTGAGCAAATCCGCCTTGAAGCCCAATTCCACGTTATCGTTGGTTTCAGGGCCATAAGCACAGCGGCTGGGTGTTGCACAAGTTTCTGAAAAACCACCGGAAAGGAAGCCGGTTGAATAACTTGCGAAGACCAACTGCCCACCCTTTAAAGTATGGTCAAGGACAAATCTGAAAGTCGTTTCATTCCAGCTATCCCCGGTTTCCACCAGTGTCCCTATCTCTCTTACCGGTAACGGGACATTCCAGCCGTCGAATGCCCGTGGTTCTATACCGGCCCTGCTGGTGTATTGTGAGCGCGAGTCCCGGCATTCGCCATCAACGATCACGATGTCCTGTGGTTCCGTGAGGGCCGTGCACGGCCCGCCACCGTCCACGAATCTGAAGAAGTCCTTCTTGTCATCGGTGTAACGGATACCAAAAGTAGCTTTCGTACTATCGCTGAACTCATAGGAGCCATCCCAGTACAAGCCGTAGGTATCCCGGTCCTGGCTGGTGCCCTGAAACTGGTAATCGAACAAGGCCCGGGTATCCAGGCTGACATAGCCATCCGATCTGACAAAAGAACCGGTTTCTGTATCAAACACTGGTAATAAGGAAGTCAGGCCCACCGAGAAAAATGCGATGAAATCAAATTCATCGTGGTAATAGCTGGCGCCGCTAACAAATTCGAACGGGCCATCAAAATTCGACACAAATCGAAATTCCTGCTGGAATGTTTTCCTTTTGGTATTGCGGGTCGAGTCGAACAATGTCTGGAATGATTCACCGGTATAGGTGCTGGGAAAAATCTGTTGTTCGTCGCGGTAGCTCGTAATTGATCTGATCAGGCCCCTGGGGGTGTTCCAGTCCAGGTGCAGGTAAACTCCGTTCACATCGACCTGGTGCCCTTTGTCCATCTGGATATTGTCATTGTGTGTGATCAGGGTGCTGAAAACATCCTCCTGCCCCGCTGCCTTGATACCCGGGAAACCAAGCAGGGGCAGCAGGTCACTGGGCACGCTCTCGTTGACACCGGGCGGAGAATCCGACCGGTCACGGACATACTCGGTGATCAGGTAGGCTGAAAAGGTATCGCTGGCTTCCCACAACAGCTTGGCCTTGGCGGCGAACGCATCTTTACCGCCAAGAGACCCGCCGGTTCCCGTCACCGTGGTATCAACCTCCGGTGGTGGTGGCGTACCGGCTGGTATACCAAACAGACCCCACAAAGGTACGACGTTCGGAAAGGTGGCTGTTGCCTTATTGTCCTTGTAATATCCATCGCTGTAGTCACCGATTGCGGCGATACGCAGTGCAACCCTGTCTCCAAAAGGAACATTCAATGCTGCTTTGACGCTATAGCTGTCGTTACCCCCTCCGTCATAAGTACCGTATTCCATTTCAATTTCACTGCTGTATTCGGACAATATCGGCTTTTTAGAGGTGATTGAAATGACACCACCGGTCGTGTTCTTGCCAAACAGGGTTCCCTGTGGTCCGCGATAAACCTCGATTTGCTGTATATCAAAAAGGTTTATGAACTGGGAGGTCACGTGGCTCAGTGGAAATTCATCCACCAGGAAACTGACCGGTGCATCCTGCGTGACCAGAATGATGTTGGTGCCGGTCCCGCGCATGCCACCACCCGTCGCATTAAATCCGGCAGGATTGGAAAGGACCATGCCTGGTGCCAGCGTAGCCAATGCACGGACGTCGTTGAAGGGCGAAGCTGACAGGTTCTTTTCTGTAATTGTTGATATGGTCATCGGTACATCCTGCTGCGAAAGTGATCGCTTTGTACCGGTAACAATGACCTCTTCCAACGCGGTCGATGTGTCTGCTTCAGATGAGGCATCCTGACTAAATGCGTTGACGCTACCAAAACCTAAAAAAATAATGGAAATACTTAGCGCGGTGAGGTGATGTGATTTCTGTAATGTTAACTGCTGGATCATGACTGTACTCCCGAGTTAAAGACACGATACCCATAGCCTGGAACACTATGTGTGTATCATGACAAAAACCCACGAATTGCAATACAGTCCCCGCTATTCGTTAGTATATATTAACTATTTGTTATTTATAACAAATTTATTTTTGTTTTGAATCCTATTCAATCTAGGTCATAATGCATTTCGTGTCAAGCAAAAAAAGGATGCCTGGACTGTTATTTTGGAGCACTCCTTCTTGCCTATCAATACCAGCGTACAATCGTCGCCGCATTAGAAAATGCATCATAGATTGAGTCGTAATCAACGGAGTCAAAATGATTGATCCCACACAATCTCAAATACAGACTTTTCTGACAAAGAACCAGAAATGTCCGGTCATGTTTGTCAATTGTCATCGATACTATGCAGAGGCCAGGTACCCCGATGACTTTGATGATGAGCGCTACCCGGTGAAGGTCTCGGGTCGCGATGCTTATCACCGTTATTTGAAAGAGGTTGCCAGCAGGTTCGTGCCCCAGGTGGGTGGTCGTCTGTTACTGGCAGGGGCCGTTGACATGGTATTTATCGGAGAAGGTGACTGGGATGAAATTGTCATTGGCCAATACCCGTCAAAATCCGACGCGATGCGTGTACCCACACTGCCGGGTTATACGGACATAGCGGTTCACCGGCTTGCAGGTCTTGAGGCAGCCCAGACCATGGTGATGAGTCCGCAGGAATTTTTCATCAACAACACACCGGCATAAATTCGGAAGGTTTCAATAAATATGGAAAAGAACACACTACTCGATGCGTACCGACGCTTAAAAACCATACGGGAATTTGAAATGCGCATGCGTCTGGAAAATGAGGCAGGCCAGGTGCCTGGCTTTATCCATCTCTACTGCGGCCAGGAGGCCATTGCAGTTGGGGCATGCATGCAACTGGACGATACCGATTACATCGGCAGCACACACCGCGGCCATGGTCATTGTATTGCCAAGGGTTGTGACATCGGCGACATGTTGCTGGAAATTTTTTGCCGACAGGGTGGGCTCTGCAACGGCAAAGGCGGGTCGATGCACATCGCAGATATGCGTAAAGGCATGCTGGGGGCCAATGCGATCGTTGGTGCTGAGCCACCGATTGCCGTCGGTGCGGCGCTGACCGCCAAGACACTCAAAAACGGTGGTGTTGTCGTCGTCTTCATCGGTGATGGAGCTTCGAATCAGGGAACCGTATTCGAGGCGCTCAACCTGGCTTCCGTGCTTCAACTTCCCATCATATTTATGTATGAAAATAATGGCTATGGCGAGTTTACCGGTATCGATTACCACTTAGGAGGCGGTGATATCGTTGGCCGGGCGAAGGCTTTCGGGATGCCGGGTGAGAAGGTGGACGGCACCGACTTCTTTGCGGTGTACGAGGCGGTCGGCAAGGCCGTCATGCAGGCCAGGGAGGGGGGTGGACCGAGTGCAATCGAGGCCACGGCCATGCGTTTTTTTGGTCATTTCGAGGGGGACCCTCAACTCTATCGTGCCAGGGACGAGGTCAAGGAGTTAAGAGACAAAGCGGACCCGATCAGCAAGTTCATCACGCGTGTGACCGGCGAAGACCTGGTGACCATGGACGAATTGGGCACCATCGATGCTGAAATACTGAGCATGCTCGAGGAGAAAGTCGTGGCTGCAAAGGCGGCGCCTGTGCCGCCGGCCGAGGCCCTTTATTCAGATGTCTATATCAACTATTGAGGCTCTATCATTATGTCCATCAAGACCATGCGTGAAGCGATTAACGAGACACTCAGACAGGAAATGCAGCGTGACCCCAACGTCATCATCATTGGTGAAGATGTGGTCGGTGGCCGTGGCGGAAGTTCAGGTGTAGTCGAAGCCAGTGGTGGTGCGTTCGGGGTGCACACCGGGCTGGTTCAGGAATTTGGAACCGAACGTGTCATCGATACCCCCATCACCGAATCTGCCATCATCGGTGCGGCAGGGGGTGCGGCGCTCACGGGTTTACGGCCCGTTGCGGAACTGATGTTTGTCGATTTTCTCGGGGTTTGTTTCGACCAGATACTGAACCAGATCGCGAAATTCCGTTATATGTTTGGCGGTAAGGCAAAGACACCCGTCACCATACGCACCACGATTGGCGCGGGCTTCGGGGCCGGGCCTCAGCACTCCCAGACCCTGTATCAGATGTTCAGCGCCATCCCCGGTCTCAAATGCGTGCTGCCATCGAATGCATACGATGCAAAGGGCTTGTTGGCGCAGGCTATCAGGGACGATGACCCGGTTGTCGTATTTGAACACAAGATGATGTATACCGATGAGTGCGAGGTCCCTGATGAACCTTATTTGATCCCCTTCGGCGAGGCCAATTTTACCCGTCAGGGAGACCAGGTCACCATCGTGGCCTTTTCCCGCATGGTGCACCTGGCGAACCAGGTCGCCGACAAAATGGCCGCGCAGGGAATTTCAGTTGAAGTGATTGACCCGCGCACGACCTCGCCGCTGGATGAGGACAGTATTCTCGACAGCGTGGAAAAGACGGGGCGCTTGGTCGTTGTGGATGAATCAAACCCGATCTGCAGTATGGCTTCTGAAATAGCCAGCCTGGTGGTTTGCGAAGCCTTCGATTACCTCACCGCACCCGTGGTGAAGGTGACTGCACCGCATACATCCATACCGGCGACACCCTCGCTCGAGCAAATGTATATCCCATCTGCCACGCAGATTGAAACAGCGGTTAATACGGTTCTAGGCGCGTAACGGATTCGAATCGCTACCGTGTACGGGTGTGTCATGAACAGTCTGGCGAGAATAGTTGTCAGCGTTTGCGTCTGTTTTCTGATGGCGACGGCTGACGGGGCGGAAGGCGTTGACCCCTATAGTGGTTGGGCCTATTACGGTGGCACGCAGGATGGCATCCGGTATTCTTCACTGGATCAGATTAGCCGCCGGAACGTGAAAAGCCTGGAAGTGGCCTGGGTTTATCATAGCGGTGAAACCGAACGGCGTGGCCCGGAGCTGATCGCCAATAGTTCGACCCAGAACACACCGACCCTGGTGGCGGGGTCGCTCATGATCTGTACGCCGTTCAACCGCCTCATCGCACTGGACCCCGGTACGGGTGAGGAACGCTGGGTATTTGATGCCCACATTGACCTTCAGCATCCACTGCCGTTTCAATACAATTGTCGTGGCGTGACAGCTTGGCAAAACCCGGACGCGAAACCGGGTAGTGCGTGCCAGACCAGGGTTTTCATGGGCACCAACGATGTGCGTTTGATTGCGCTCGATGCGAAGACAGGAAAACGCTGCGAGGATTTTGACAGCAACGGTGAAGTTTCGGTAACGCAGCAGCGGGCGCAGTTTGTTGCCGGCGAACGCAAGCTGGTTTCAGCACCCGTGGCCGTCAATGGGGTGGTGGCGGTTGGTTCCTTCGTGATGGACAACCTCAGGACCGATGCCCCCCTGGGGACGGTGTTCGCCTTCGATGCACGAACAGGAAAACAACGTTGGCGTTTTGACCCGATACCCCGTGACAAAAACGATCCTGCCTATTCCAGTTGGCTCGATGACAGTGCGCTTAAAACCGGTGCGGCCAACGTATGGTCGACCATGGTTGCGGACCCTGAACGGGATCTTATTTTTTTACCCGTCGCTTCGGCATCACCCGATTTCTGGGGCGGCGAGCGCAAGGGTAACAATCTGTACAGCGATTCAATCGTGGCGCTGCATGGGTCGAGTGGCGAAGTTGCCTGGCATTTTCAACATGTTCATCACGATATCTGGGATTACGATACACCCTCACCACCGATGCTGATCGATATCAAGCGCAACGGTGAACCCGTTCCCGCCGTCGTGCAAAATACAAAACAGGGTTATTCATTTGTCCTGAACCGGGACACGGGCAAACCGGTCTTTGGCGTGGAGGAGCGCCCCGTTCCGCAAAATGCCCTGGCCGGAGAGTGGCTTTCACCGACCCAGCCGTTTCCCATTGCACCCCCGCCGCTCGTGCCGACAAAATTGACGCCGGAAGATGCATGGGGCTTCACCTATTTTGATCGCTCAGCGTGCCGTAAAAAGATCGGGGGATTACGTTCCGAGGGTATTTTTACACCACCGTCGACAGCGCCGGGTTCCATTATTTATCCCGGCACGGCTGGCGGCATGAACTGGGGCGGACCCGCTTTTGATCCCGTGCACAAGTGGATGATCGTCAATACGACCAACGTGCCCCAGGTGGTCATCCTCGTCCCCAGGGAGGAGATCAAGGGGATTAAAGGTATCAGCCTGGAAGCAGGCAACGATGTCGCGGCGGCTTTGGGCACCCCTTATGGCGTGCGCAGGGAATGGTTATTGTCTCCCTGGGGGGCGCCGTGTGTGAAGCCGCCGTGGGGTGAACTGGTCGCGGTCGACATGGAGAAAGGCAGCATCCAGTGGCGTGTGCCGCTGGGCTCCATTGAAAAGATGTTGCCGCTGCACTTTGAGTGGAACCTGGGCACACCCAGTCTGGGTGGTCCCATTGTGACGGCCGGGGGGCTGATCTTTATCGGGGCTACCATGGACGGCTATCTGCGTGCGCTTGATATTGAAAATGGCAAGGAACTGTGGAAAGACGAACTGCCCGGTGGCACGCAAACCACACCCATGACCTACGCGGCCGGCGGCAGGCAGTTTGTCGTCATGGTCAGCGGCCATCACATGTGGTTTGGAAGTCCGGCCAGTGATGCGGTCGTTGCCTATAGTCTTCCAGGTCAGGGTGAGGACTCAGAACCGCAACAGCGGTGATCGAGAGGAGCATATTCATGCCACTGGACCTAAGTTTCATTGAGGAAAGACGATATCGTCCAGAACCGATGAGCGAGCGGGAGGCACGTTGTCTGTCCATTGTCTCACACGAAGACTACAGTGTTTACACCCAACGGCTGGCCGGTGCTTGCGAAGAAGGCAAGGAAATGCTGATCCGCCTGGGGATCTCGGAACCATTGCAATCAGGTGATGTCTGCCACGCCTACTACACGGCCCAGGGGGACCTGGCCCTGGCCGAATTGGGGACGTTCCTGCATGCGATAACGGGGGCAGTGCCCATCAAGTTTGTGCTCAAGCACTACCGGGATGACACGACGGTTGGGGTGCAGGACGGGGATGTCTTTTTCTGCAACGAGGCAATCTATGGAGGCTTGCACAATCCGGATCAGATCGTTTTCCTGCCGGTGTTCCGGGAAGGGGAGCTGATTTGCTGGGTCTCATCCGCAGGACATGAGCCGGAAACGGGCGCAACGCAGCCTGGAGGGCAACCTGCGGATGCACGCGACCGCTATGCCGAGGGTTTGAAAGTACCACCGTTGCGGATTGGGGAAGGTTTCAGGTTACGACGGGACATCATGGATTTATTCCAGAACATGGTGAGATACCCGGAGATGATCGCGACCGACACCGCCGCGAAACTTGCGGCGTGCCTGCGTTTAAGGGCCCGCTTGCTGGAGATCTTGGAGCGACGGGGGACAACATTTGTCGTGGGCCTGTTGCGCAAGGTGATCGAGGACAGTGCAACGGCTGCCAAAAAACGGATCAAACAGTTACAGGACGGTCAATATCGCTGCGTGGGATTCCTGGACACCTTCGGGCCGGAGGAGGCGCTGACGCGGGTACCGTGCACGCTGACCAAGGAAGGGGAGAGGATGCTGGTTGAATTTGCCGGAGCATCGCCACAGTTGCCGGGGCCGTTCAATGCCTTCGAACACATCGTGTATGCGCACCTGGTGTGCATGTTGTTCCAGTATTTCTTTTCGGATTTGCCCGGTAGTGCAGGAATGCTGGAGCCGTTTGAGGTCAGGTGTGAAAAGGGAACCTTTTTGAATGCGGATGCGCAGGCGGCCATTTCGAGCGGTACAGCAATGGCCCCGATAACGGGGAATGTATTCATGATGTGTCTGATCAAGGCGATGTTTGCGTCCAGCAATACCGACATCATGGCAAACCTCGCACTTCCGCCGGGGGCTGGAATACGGTCTTTCTTTTTTGGCGGCGTCAACCAGTTCGGCAAAGAAGTGGCGGGTGTGAGCCTTCGCACGATCAATACGGTGGGCTTGGGTGCTCGTCCTGACTCTGATGGCATTGACACCGGTGGCTTTTGGTGGGTCGGTCGGGGTAACGCAGTCGATGTAGAGCATGAGGAAGCCCTTAACCCATATCTCGTCGAATACTCCAACTTCGCACCGGATAACGCGGGTGCGGGGAAGTACCGTGGGGGCTCGGGACTGACGTATGGTGTAAGGATACACAATACGCCCGCTTTCTACATGCAGACATTCGGCTTGGCCAGCCGGTTTCCCACAAACTCGGGCCTGTTCGGTGGGTACGCTGCGAACGTGCGGCCCGGCATACGAGTTGTTGGGAGCAACGCGAAGCAAGCAGCAAAAGAGGGCCACTCCGTGACGCCACGCAACGAAATTGAGCTGTTGCGTCTGGCGCAGTGCTGGGGGGCAGAACTTCAGTTGACGCCGGTGCAGGGTCCCGGTGCCCTCTTTAAAGAGGACGAATTTGTGGCTGTGGCAGGTCTCGGAGCTGCCGGTTATGGAGACGTGTTAGAGCGGGAACCAGAAGCGGTGGCGGCCGATGTTGCCAGAGGGATCATCAGCCGATGGACGGCTGAGAACGTCTACTGTGTTACGTTGGATGAAAAGAACGCGGTTGACCTGAAGGCGACCAGGCTGCGACGTGCTGATGAAAGGAAGCAGCGCCTTTGCGAGGCGAAGCCGTATGGGGAGTTTCTCCAGGGGTGGTCGCGGTTGTGCCCGCCTGACGAAGCCTTGAGATTATATGGCGAATGGCCAGGGCCCAAGCCACGGGAAACGATAAGGGGGGCGGAAGCGGAAGAGACCCATGTGTGACAAGCTTGAAAAGTTCAGTATCGGGTGCCTGCTCGATACGAATTTCGGTCCATACAATCAGCCTGAACTGGATCTGGGCACAACCAAGCGTTGCATCGATCAATTGATCGAAGAAGGCATCATTGCGGAGCAGGCGGGATTCGATGGTATCTTTGTTCCGGAGTGCCACATGCACACGGAGACGGTGTTCCCCAATCCACTCCTGCTTTTGGCGGCCCTGGCGGCCAGGACCGAGCGGATCCGGCTGGGTACCTATGCGTTGATTCCAGGCTACGGGTGGAATCCGATGCATTTGGCTGAATCCACGGCCTTGGTTGATCAAATCTCGGGAGGGCGGCTTATCCTGGTCGTCGCCATGGGACTGATCGAGGAATCCTTCCGGATGTTCGGGGTCAACAGCAAAAACCGAATCTCATTATTCACAGAAGCCATCGAAGTTCTCAAGCAGGCCTGGACCAGCCACGAATCTTTCAACTTCCAGGGTAAACGCTACCAGTTTGACAACGTTTTCCTCACCCCCAAGCCATATCAGCAAGACCCGCACCCGAGGATTTGGGGCGGAGGGCAAATCGATGCGGCCATCAGGCGGGTCGGGACATTTGCAACAGGCTGGTGCAGCGATCCATTTCCGTTGCAAATCGAAACCTGGAACCGGCAGACTGATTTATTTCGCAAAACGGCGATGGCCCACGGGGTGGAGAATCCAAAGATCATACTCATGCGAGAGGGCTTTGTTGCCGAGACCCGTGAAGCCGCCGAACAGCTTTGCCGCGAAGCCTTCATGGCTGAATGGCTCTATTACTACGACGTCGGCATCCTCACCCATCACGATCCGACAATCCAGGCCCGCGCGGATGTGACGATCGACAAGTTGCGCGAATCCATGGTCATCGGGTCACCCGAAGACTGCATCGAGACGATCGAGCGCTATCGGGACGAGTACCGGGCCGACTACCTGGTGATGCGATTCCGCTGTGCTTACGGTCCATCAAAGGAGGCTACGAAGCGGTGCATGCAGCTCTTCGGTGAAGCTGTACTTCCGCACTTCTCGCATAAAGATGACCGATAAATACACCCTTTCTTTTAGCGAAGCTTCCCTGGCAGACATAAGCCTGCTGGGGGGGAAGGGAGCCAATTTGGGAGAGTTATGCACGGCCGGATTTCCTGTCCCGCCTGGATTTGGAATCACCTCTACAGCGTATGAGGGTTTTCTCTCGGTGAACCAACTCGATAGCCGCCTTCGTCAACTGGTTGCCGGGATCGATTTCAGTGAACACAAACAGGTAGAGGGGGTTACAGCAAGAATAAGGGAGCTGATTTCCAATGCCCCGCTCCCGGATGGAATAGCCTCCGGGATTGGCGCTGCTTACAGCGCAATGAAAAAAGATACAGCCGTTGCAGTGAGATCGTCATCAATGGTGCCCGGCCTGGGAATCAGCTCCTTTCCCGGACAGATGGATACCTTTTATGACGTCGTGGGATTACCGGAGATCCTGCGCAAAGTGAGAATGTGCTGGGCTTCATTGTGGACCGTGCGGGCAACGGTTGATCGTTGGAATAAGGGGATTGATCATTTCAATGTAAAAGTCAGTGCATTGATCCAGGAAATGGTTCCGTCCGAGTTTTCAGGCGTGGCCTTTACCATCAATCCTGTAACCGGCAAGGAAGAGTTTGTCATTGAGGCTGTTCCGGGGCTTGGCGAGGCCTTGGTATCGGGGCGGGTAAACCCGGATTTATTTCAGCTCACAAAGGAACCACTGAGCTTTACGGAGCAGCCTGCGGGTTCGAAGATACCCAATGAGCTGATACTGAAGGTTGCTGATATGTGCGGGCAGATTGAAAAGCATTACGACAAACCGCAGGACATTGAATGGGCCTGGGCCGGGGGAAAACTGTATGTTTTGCAGTCACGGCGCATTGCGATGGCAACCGGGGAGAACCTGGATTATACCGGTCTTGAAAAATGGAATAAAAAAGCGACGGCCGATGAAGATGAAGTGATCTGGACACGTGCCTGGAGCGATGAAGTGTTAACCCGGGCCATCACGCCACTTTTCTACTCGGTCCAGGCTGATCTTATTACCGTTACCTATGATTTTATTTATCGCTGCTATGGCCTGAAGGGGTTGCTGCCCCTCAGGTTGATGCGTTTCCACAAGAATCGTGGCTACTTCAGCACCCGCTATCTGATGGAATGTCTTCGCTACGTACCCAGGTCTCTGCGAGACGAGGAGGTTTTGAAGTTCTTTACACCGGCCCAGAAAGAAGAAGTTAAATCCCTGCCATTTTTAATGTGGAGGAAGCTGGTCAGCGAATTTCATCTTTTTATCCGGCATCGAAAATATACCTTTAGCCGCTGTCACAAAACCTATTATGAGAATTGGCGTCCGGAACTGCTGCGACGGGTTGGGGAACTGGACACCCTGGATCTGAATTCGGCAAGCCTGGAGCAACTCGAGAAGTATTTTCTGGGTATGGAGCAACTGATCAAGGATCATTGCCACCCGGTCGGCTTTGGGGTCATGGTGCATACAGCCGGGGTCATCACTTTTCTTGCCGGGGCACTTGAAAAGTGGCATGACAATAGCACAGCAATCGGGCATCTCCTCTCGGGTATTCCGGGAAACCTCACGGTGGAGACCAATGAAGAGACCTGGCATCTTTCCCGGCAGATTAAGGAATCACCAGTCCTGTCGGATATTTTCACACGCCATCCGACGGCGGAGATAACCTCAAGATTGAGCGGCACTGATGAGGGCAAAACATTCCTGGAATGCATGGAACAGTTCCGGCAAAAATACGCATTCAGGGGCGCTGAAGACCGGGAAATTTCATTCCCTCGCTGGGGTGATGATCCCAGCTTGTTGATTAATATACTGAAAATATTCATTCAGGCTGGTAGCGGGGCCGATCCTGAAGTCACGGATAAGAAAAACCGTGAGCAACGTGAGCAGACAACCCGGGAAATTTTGCAGGCGCTTTCCCGTCAGCGCTGGGGTTGGCTTAAGACAGTCACTTTTCGATTTTTATTGAAGTACGCTCAAATTTATTCTCTGTTTCGGGAAAATCAACGATATGACATTGACAGGGTTTTTTATGGGCAGAGGAAGGCCTTTCTGGCCATAGGTGAACGCCTGGTGCAAATGGCTGTCATTCCGGAGACGAACGATATCTGGTTTCTTGCCAAGGAAGAGGTTTTTGACGCTGCGTATGAAAAGTTGTCCCGTGATGAAATCAGGCAACGAATTGTTCCCAGAAAGGCAGAATATCGGCGTTACCTGCGTGTTCCTCCTCCCATGTTCCTTCAGGGCGACAGGGAATTTGAGTCGGTTCCTGATGAAAAAGAAGGGGCTGAATCTGTCGAGGAGCAGGTATTGAAAGGCGTTGCCGCCAGTTCCGGAAAGGCCAGGGGTGTCGCCAGGGTTGTTCATAGTATGAGTGAATTGAAGCGGGTAAAACCTGGCGACATCCTGGTCACGAACAGTACGGATCCTGGCTGGACGCCGGTCTTCCTGTTGATCCGGGGTCTGGTGCTGGAGACCGGCGGGATTCTGGCACACGGTACTGTCCTTTCCAGAGAATACGGTCTTCCCGCCGTAACCTCGGTAAGCAATGCCACCCGTCTTATCGGGGATGGGGCACTCATCGAGATTGATGGGTCCCGGGGCACGATCAGCCTTGACTCCGGCACGGAGGAAGAATGATTTCTGAAAAAGACGATTTGCGGCATCAAGCCACACCCCAGGAGAATTACAGCGAAAGCAAATGGTTCTCCTTTTACGATGAAACGCATGATTTTTGGGTTTCATCCCGCATCGGCCTGGAGCCGAACCGGAAACGAGCCAACCGCTGGCTGGTCATTGTGCTGGGGGGAAAAGTCATCTGCCACGATCTGGCCATGGGCCTTGATCTGCCGCGGGAGGATTGGAACGGGATAAGCGTGGGTGGGCTTCAATATTGCACCCTGGAAGCCATGGCCGCGTATGGCATCAAATTCAGCCTCGACGACATAGCTGTTGATGTCAGTTGGTATTCTGTGACACCTGTGTTTGACTACAATGACTGTCTTGCTCCACTGCCGCCTTCCCTGGCTGCCATGCATTATGAGCAATCGGGGAAAGTGCGAGGCACCCTGAGCGTTGCTGGAAAGTCATACACCATAAATGGTTCAGGACATCGTGATCATTCCTGGGGTGTACGACACTGGGAGGGGTTTCACTCCTGGACAGCCTTGATGGGGCAGGTTGACGGCTTTTATTTTCATGTGGAACAATTTCATGAGGAAACCAGCGGTTTGAGCCGTCATGGATTCGTCTTCGCCAATGGTGAGAACGTGCCAATCAGGGATGCCAGCATAGAGCCGGAATACTCCGGTGACGAGACCTTCCCACGTCATTTTTATCTGGAAATCGATGATGCCAGGGGCAATACATACTGTATCGACGGTGAGGTCAGATTAACCTGTCCTTTGAACTTCGGCAATTGCAGGGTGGGAGAATCGTTTGGCTCCTTCTCATCAGGTGGGGATACCAAAGCAGGAATCATCGAATATGGGTTTACGCGTTGAAAAACCGGCCGCGAATTGTGGCAACCTTGCATTTCAGGGGATAGTTTACTTTACCGGCTGCCCCTCCATTTCCGCCAGGCGGCGGATCCGCTGCCGCAACGGTGGGTGCGTCGAAAACCATTCGGTCAGCCAGCCGAAGTCGGATTCATCCACTCGGCGGCGATTGGATGACACAATGGTGAGCGGGCCAAGAACCCTGGGCAGTCCTGATACCCCGGGCGCCACTGGAGTGGCGTATATCTTCTCCAGCGCCGAACGTAAGGCCCCGGGATTCCGGGTCAGATCCACAGCGACGGCGTCTGCCTGGAATTCCCGGTTGCGGGACACGCCGAGACGCATCAGGGCCAGCATCAACGGCACCAGGATCCCCAGTACCAGTATGGCCGGGCCAACGATCAGGCCGCCCGGTACCATCACCAACAACAAGAGCCCCCAGCCAAGACGCTGGGTGTTGAAACGCCGCTTGATCCAATGATCCAACGCGCTCCAGTGGCCTCTGAGCCACTCCAGGCTGGCAAAACCAGCCACCAACCACGGAAACAACACGATCAGTACGGAAAAACTAATGAACAAGATCAGTGACAGCACGACACCCACCACAATCAGCATCAATGCCACCACCGGTGTCGACAGGATGGCCAGCACCACACCCTTGGCCGTGGTGGGCTGATCCCAGAAATCCCGATCCGACGGTGTCGTTGAAGCGGTGCTGTCTTCTTCCGTTTCCGGTAGCTCCATACCCTGTCTGGCTGCGTCGAACATAAGCCGCAGGGGTCCCAGGGCCAGGATCGAGATCAGATGAAACGCCCGGCCCATGCCCACTAACTGTGTCATCAGCCGTGCATCACCATTGCGGATGTGTGCCGTTTCGTGTGCGACCACTGCCTGGATTTCCTCCCGCGACAATTGATTCAGCAAGCCACGCGTCAGAGCGATGGTCGCCTTGCCATTGGCAAGGGCACAGGCGAAGGCATTGAGTTCTGGAGATTCCACCACCCACATTCGCGGTGAAGCGATGCCTGCGGCTATCGCCATTTCCTGGCCAGTATTGACCAGTCTCTGCTCGTTGAGCGGGGTGGCATCGACCAGCGAGAGCAGGATGCTGTCGCCGCGACGTTGCATGCGCCGATACTGGACCCAAGCCAGCAGCATGACAGCAAGTGTCACCTGGTTGACATATCCGAACAGCTTGTGACTCGGTCCCGATACGCCGTCCAGACCGACACCGTACCGAACTGCGTAGTATTCGTCCGGGTCCGCGAAACGAAGAAACGCCTTGCCGGCTACCTGTCCCGACACCAGCGCCAGCAAGAGAAATACCAGCAAGGCCACCCGCAACCGAAGTTTGTTGCGATGGATTTCAGCGCTGAAATAGCGCCGTTTCACCGGCTGGTGTTTTGACATTTCATGCACATCTCGCTCCGAGGTACCTGTTATTTTCCATCCACGCTAAAAGCAAGCAGGACATTACCAGCCATTCGACTGCCGAACAGGTAACCTGAATTGACCAGTACATGCCCGTTGGCAATCACCGGTCCATCCGACTCGATTGACCCACCCCTGGCCATTTCGCCCGATAGTGTCTTGTATGCCTTGGCCGTGTTGAAGTCCCAGATAATAGCACCTGTGAGACTGTCGTAAGCCCGCAAATGTCCGTCAAATGCACCGGCGAAAACAACCCCTTCGATGGCAGTCACCGCAGCTGATAAACCGGGGTCACAGGCCGGTTTGTCTTCCTCGGCGCAGACGTTGGGTGCCGGGGTGAACCAGATCTGTTCACCACTTTTTGCGTTCAGGGCATAAAGCCCCGGTTTTCTTTCCCCTTTCCACTTGTTGATGAAATTGGTATCCGCGTTGGGTGCATACAAGACATCGCCATGTGCAGCCATGCCCCAGTGAACACCGCCTGCGAACCCGCCCAGGCCTGTGCGTTTTTTCCATACCAATGCTCCCTCGCGGTCCGGGTCCAGTGCATAGACCAAGCCGGACTTCTGGCCGGCCAGAATAATATCCTGGCCATTGGCTGATTCCAGTAAAACCGGTGGTGCACCGAAATCAAAATCCGGTCCATTTTCCTGCGGACAATTGGCGCCATTGCCAATGAAACAGGACATATTCCAGGCGTCCCCCTGGGTTGCCTGGTAGACCCACTTGATGGACCCGGTTTCCACGTCAAACGCGATGATTGAATCACTGGTGGCGGCGGCGGGTGAGGTATAACTCTCACCTGTACCTGCGTAAATCAGATTGCGTTTCGCATCGATGGTCAGAGTGCTCCAGATGGGTGCACCTGCCGGGGCCCACATCTGGGCACCCTGGGAATTGCGTGTACCCACGGGTGTTGGTTGTTCCGGGATCGAGTAGCTTTTCCACACGATGTGACCATCTGTGGTGTCAAAAGCGACGATACCCCCACGAAACGTGCAACAGGCATAGGCCGGGTCTGCTGCCGTTGCCCATTCGCTTGAGGAGAGGGGTACGTAGAGTCGATCCTTGTACAACTTTGGCGAACCGGTGATGGTGACGTCGTGATGGTCTTTTACACTTGATTTCCACAACAGCTTACCGGAGTTGGCATCCAGCGCGTAAACGTCGCCGTTAAAATCACCGAAATATGCCCTGAGACCTGGCTCGCCTCGAGCGGATACTGACGGCTCTATCGTGATACCCGAGCGAACCTCGGCAGTGGCCTTGAAGGTCCAGTGTGTGCAACCCGAATCGATATCCAATGCATAGATGGTGCCGTCCTGGCTGCCCATATAAACATTGGCACCGGCAACCGTGGGCTGTGAGCGGGCACGGGTCGCGTTTGAGTAGGCGAAAGCCCACTTCAAACGTAATTGTGGGACATCCGTAGCTTCCAGTGCAGCGATATCTGCAGGTATGAAGCGTGTGTTTTGAGGGCTAATGCCCCAGTCGGAAATACCTGACAATCGTTCCGTATCAACGCTCGATGCGCTTTTCGTACACATCAGAGGAGGGGGTGTGTTTTTACTATCGAGGGAGCCGCCGCTAAGATGCTCGGCGAGCTGGCGTCGCTCGGATTTTGACAGTGCTGTCGCCTGTCCCTGCATAACACCTTCATCCATCGATTTGAGTATTTCCTGGGGACTCATCATCTGAAATACAACACTGTGCGGCGCTCTGGGTACACCGCCCTCGTGACATTGGGCACAGTGCTGCTGGTAGTTTTCCAGGGCAGTGTGCTGACTGCTTGCCGGTGGCTCGGCAGCCGCCTGGACAGCGGCTGTCGGGGTAACGGAACGCGCACAAGCGCCCACTGCCAGATAAAACAGGCAGAAGAAAAAAATAGTTGATTTTTGCCGTTTTTTAAACATCATTCCCTCGCCCGCAGTCGGTCAAACCCGACTATCACTTTAATGGTGTGTACCAGATTGGAGAGGTGTAGGCCCGCTCCTGAATAATCATCGGCACATCCGGCGTCATTTTGGTGCCGAAGTACTTTGCGTCAAATGCTGTCCAGCGAGGCGTCGGTATCTCGATCACCCGCACGTAGTAGAACGCCGCGTAGCCGGGGTCGAAGTCCGGATCCAGCCAGAAAGCGATCAGCTGAGGGTCGCCGATGGTGTTGCTGTAGCTGGCCTTGCCGACATCCGTCGTGTTGCCGACAGGCGGCGCTTTAGTTGATCCGGGTGCAAGCGTGCGTCCATCGGCCAAGGCCACATCGTAGACCCGTTCCCGGGTCTCTCCGGATTCGCTCAGCCAGCCTTTAATAATCTGGATTCGGTCGAGGTTGGCCCCATCCGGGTCCTTGATTGCCCGTACCATGAAAACGGGGGCCTGGGCGCCGGGCGTGGCAGGTGGTAAATCGCCACCCATAGGGACCCCCTCCTCATACCCGATCCTGACGAATTCCGGTCGCGTGGTGTCGCTTTGCCTGTACCGCCAGCCACCAAAAAAGCGAACCACCATCCTCGGGCCCGTGGTGGCGTATGTTTCCTTGCGGCGCATGGCGTCGAACAGTGCTTCCCGGGTATTTCCCATGGCCCATAACGCCGTATAGCCTTCCGCCGCCATCTGCCACTCTTTTTGCACAATATTCTTGATATTTACGAAGGGCTCAAGCGCGCGTGTCGGACTGGGCTCGTGCCAGGAAAACTTACCCCAGAAACTGTTCTCTTCAGCCGTGGCCAGCGAGGTATGTGAGTCGGTACCGCCGACCAGGCCGAAGCGGTACGGGTTGACCCCGAGCCGACTGCCGAGTGCAAGTCCGAGCCGCAGCGCAGGGCGCACGTATTCGTGCTGGAACATCCATTCTTCGTGAGGTTTGAGGCTGAAACCAGCAAATTTATCCCACGATTCGTAGTCGGCAAACTCATCGTTGGGTGAGACACTGGGATGTGTTTCGCTATCGCCCTTGTACTGGGTTACCTCGACCAGGGGTTCCCAACGGCGCCGGGTCTGAGCGTAGGCCTTTGAAAGTGGTTTTCCACTAAAATCCACAGATGCAAACATCTGGCCTGCGCTCATGTTGCTGTTGTGGGGGATTGCAAGTACCTCACCACCTGTCAGGCGTGTGTACCCGGCCATATAGCGCCACAGGTCCTCGGGGTCCGGGCTGTCGAATGACGTGAATGGCTCTACCTGATTGGTTTTGTCTGCGCCGTCCTTGAAAATGACGTTGCGATGCAAATTGGCCCCATCACGGGTTGATGTCCATTCATAGCCGATGAAGGCCGTGAAGCGTCCGGGGTCATTGTAACGATCGGCGTTAGCCGCAACCCGGTGCCACATGGAGCGGGAAAATTCCTTGCTTTTGATAACATCGGTGTTGGATTGGAGGGCATAACCGAATTCGATCAGAATTTTGGCGCGTTCTGCTTCTCCGCTTTTTACCATGTCGTACCAGTGGTGGCCGGTCTCGGTGGCCAGCAGGGCCGGGTTGCCGGCTTCCAGCTGCGGGAAAAGGCCCAGGTATTCGGAGTGGTCGGCCAGCACCAGGAAGTCCAGCGGTCTGCTCAGTTTTACAGGCATGCCGTTGTGTGCAATGACGGCTTCGCCACGGGCGAAGCGGTACGCGGCATCCGGTCCGAGCTGGCGATTGCCCCCGGCGGCCGCATCCGGTGACCAGCTCGAGTGAACATGGGTGTCACCCCAGTAGACATTGATCGGGTAGGCGCGGCCCACAGCGGGTGAATACGATGCATTTTCGGCACTAACCGGCAGCGGCAGCAGACAGATTAGCAGTGTCTGGATCAGTATCAGCTTGCGCAGGAACGTCAGCATTTTAGTTGGTCCTCAGGATTGGTTGTAGTGTACTGCATCTTGCTTCTCAGGTAGCGAAACCGGCAATACGCTCGATCGTCCAGAACGCCGCCAGGGACCCTATGGAATAAACCGGGAGCCTCCAGAGCCACCGGGGCCACCGAAATTGTCTGAGCAACGCCCAGACCAGCAACACGCCCGCAATGAACAACAACTGTCCCGCTTCCACGCCCAGGTTAAAAAACAGCAATGCCAGCGGGATGGCGTCATCGGGCAGACCGAGCTTGAGCAGGGCGCCGGCAAAGCCGAAGCCGTGCAACAGGCCAAAGGTGAACGCGACCAGCCAGGGCCAGCGTACTGTAATGCCGGGTCTGCCTTGCTTGCAGTGCACGATCTCCATGGCCACGAACAGGATGCTGAGCGCGATGACCGCCTCAACGGGTTGCTGTGGCACCCTGGCGAGACCCAGTGTGGCGGCCGCCAGCGTGACACTGTGCGCCAGTGTGAACGAGGTGATGGCCCATGCCAGGGTGCGCACGTTGGGTACCAGCAACAACAGGGCCAGCACGAACAGCAGGTGATCGATGCCGAGCAGGATATGTTTGACGCCGAACACGAAGTAGGTGGAAGCGACCACGCTCCAGTTCGCCGAGGCCGTCACGGTGAGCGCGTTGTCGGCGGGCGTCAGCAAGGCGACCTGTGTCGTGCCATCCAGCCGTTCAATACGGGCCAGTGCATCGGTCAGCGTCAGTTCGAGCCCACCGATGACGATGTTGCTGTCAACCAGACCACCCGGGCAGGTATAGGTGGCCTGCTCAACGAAAGTCCCGCCATCGCGCCAGTTCAACAACGCTCCCTGCATCGCACATTGTGATGGCATTTCCAGGTAGATTCCCAGACGCGTGCCCCCTTTTGCCGGCACACGCCAGGTCGTCGCGTACGTCTCCTTTGCAAGCTGATGGATATGCAGGTAGGCCGGGCGCACCTCGTGGGCACTCGCACAGGCGGTCCAGGCTACCAGTACCACCCACGCTACCATGGTCGTGATCGTTTTCACTCTGCGCTGTCTTCTGTGCTGTCTTCGGGCACGCTGTCTTCTGTGCTGTCTTCGGGCACGCTGTCTTTTGGCAGCGGTTCGATTTCGATTGAGTATTTTTCAGCCAGGTTCTCATACATCTCATCGGTCGCAGCGAGCCTGCGCTGCGCCAGCCATTCGGTCTTCACCCGCTCGCGAACATCAATGAGTTGCGGATCCATGGCCGGTGTAAACCTGTCGATGATCACCAGGTGCAAGCCGTAACCCGATTCCACCGGGCCTGTCCACACACCTGTCTTGATGGTCAGCAGACTGTCGGTGAAGCGTTTGCCAAAGTACCTTTCCAGCTCCCCGGATGACGCGCCGGTTAAAGCAGCGGGCAGGGCCAGCGGATCACTCAGCGATGACCAGTCTGCATCCGGGTCATTCCTGAGCCGGTCGAGCAGGCCCAGGGCGTATGCTTCCGCTTGCGCACCTCTGCGGTCGCGGCTGATGTACACCTGGCGGATATCAAAGCGCGGCGCGAGTCTGAACGCTTCGATGTTCGCTTCCAGGTACTGCTGCAATTGCGCATCGGTGGGCTGTGTGAACGAGACGATCTCATCACTCAGCAGTTCCAGCTTCTGGCGCATCCTGCGACGGATGATCGTATCTTCCTGGTCAAAACCCAGGGCGATGCCTTCTCGATAAGCGATCTCATCGCGGATATAATCCTGCAGTAAGCCCTGGAATTCCTGAGCGGTCGGCGGTCGCTGCCAGGTGCGTGTGAATATGCTCAGCAGGTGCTCCTGCTGGCTCCGGCTGATATGGATTTCTTCCGCCGATTGCCGGTCACGGTTCAGCCAGGAGAAAGCGGCGAAGATCAGGGCGCCGAGTACCAGAAAATGGATCAGGGGTTCCCTCAGGATTCTATGCATGGCGTGGGCTTTGTCCCGGCAGGTTAAACTGGCCCAGACGCCTGTCCGAGAATGGAGAACCCACTGCGGAAAAGTTGTCTTGGCCCATTTCGCCACTCATTTTAACCACGTTTTCAGCAATGGTTGTAATGTAACGCGTTTAACCCTTAAAAAAACAGCCATGACTGTATATTTTATATGGACTTGGTGTGCCTGTCATCCTAGAATAGAGCCACTTCAATTGGTCCGGGCAGGTCACGGTTCACTGGCGATGAAATTGCCACAATTCATTCCGATTTTAACTGCTTTTAGCGCACGCGTAGCGGGTTGTGACATACCACAACTGTTGCAGTCATCAACCGCCCTGGCCAGGGCACTGGCCGACACCCAGACGGTCGTCGGCCACGATGGCGTGCTGTGTTTGTTTGACCCGCTACTTTTAGCCTCTGCCTGTGTTGGGCAGTTGGGGGGCGGGGACCCGGCCACTGACACCCATGGCAGTGCCTTGATACCCTCGGATGAGGTTTTACAGCGTGCGCCGCTAAGCACCTTGCTCGAATCGTTCCAACCCTTACGGCACTATTTGCCGGACAGCGCCATGCTCATCGCGACGTTCAGCGGGCCGGGGTTGCTCTATACGCAGCTACACGATGCGCTCGATTCGCGCGGTCAGTCCAGCGTGGTTGATCCTGATTATGTGCTGGATGTCATACTCGATGTGGTTCGCTCTTCACTTGAATCAAAAGTGGATGGTATTGCGCTGATCGAGCAGACAACAACTGCGACACCCCCGGATTTGTTGCGTTGTCACAAGACGGTACGAAGGTTGGCGGATTTTTATGACAGCGGGTTTCTTGTATTCAACACACCGGGGTATGAGACACAAGGCACTGACATGTATGCGCATTGTTTCTTTGACCTGCCTTCACCGGGACATGAGCCTGCTCTGCTTGCCGGTCAGCTTACCCATCCGGTTGCAGGTGATATTCAACCATTTACCACGACCGGTGACGTGCCTGCAAACACGCCGGTGGAACGTCTGAAGGCAATGTCCCGGCAAACGGCTTAAGCTTGTTGTAATTAATGATTCCGAATTTTATAAGAGTCAATCAATGATATGAATACAATCGATATCGATACTGGCGGGACATTCACCGATGGCGTGTTCCGTTTGAATGACCGTGTGGTGACCGTCAAGGTAGATACCACGCCCCATGATCCGGTCAGGTGTTTTTTGGCGTGTATCGGGGAAGGCGCCAGGCAGTTGTCGCTTGAAGAGGGGGAACTACTCCGGGTCACGGACATCATTCGTTACGCGACGACGGCAGCCACCAATGCCATTGTCCAGATGAAAGGCCCGAAAATAGGCCTGCTGGTCAGTGAGGGCAAGGAGACCTCTCTTTACGACGACCATGATGGCCACAATGATAATGGGGCAGGTGCCGCGCCGGCTCCGATCTGGCGTTTCCTGGACAAATCCATGGTCGCCGGGGTTCGTGAAGTCGTGGACGGTGAGGGTGCCGTGCAAACGCCTCTCGATAAAGAATCATTTCGAACAGCGGTCGAACGATTACTCGACGCAGGTGCACGATTGCTGGTCGTGTCACTGGACAGGGCGGATATCAATCCGGCCAACGAATTGCGGGCCAGGGAACTGTTCGAGGCGATGTTGCCGACCTTTTACCTGGGCCGGCCGTTCCTGCTTCTTTCTCACCAGGTCAGTCCCTCCGGGAGTGCCGCACAACGTCTCAACAGTGCCGTCGTATCAGGCTACTTACACCGCGAACTGGTGGGCTATCTGTATCGCTGCGATGATGCCGTACGGCGTCTCGGTTATCGTCACCCGCTGCTCGTGGTCCATTCGACCGGTGGCGTGGCAAGGGTCGCCAAGACCAAGGCGCTCAACACGTATAATTCAGGTCCCACCGCCGGTGTATTCGGCGCGGCACGTATTGCACACAGGTATGGAATTAACCGCGTGGTTACCATGGACATTGGGGGCACCAGTACCGATGTCGCTTTTATTGAGGACGGTGAACTGCGGCTCTCGTTCGACGCCGAGATCGAGGCGGTCAATGTCAGTGTCCCCATGATCGATGTTGTTGGTCTGGGTGGTGGCGGCGGTTCGATTGCCTCGCTCAACGGCAAAAGCCTTGAGGTGGGGCCTGAAAGTGCCGGCGCGGTACCGGGTCCTGTCTGTTACGATTTGGGTAATAGTTCACCAACGGTCACTGATGCAAATGCCGTGCTTGGTTTGATCTCCCCGGATAATTTTCTGGGCGGCAGACGCAATATGAATATCGATGGCGCCGGGCAGGCCATCATGGAAAAGGTTGCGCACCCCCTGGGCCTGGACATCGATGATGCCGCGCTCAGAATCCGTTCCGTACTGGCCGAAAACCTGGCCAGGTCGATTCACACGGAAGCTGAAAAACGCCGGTTTTCATTGCAGGATGCGGTGATATTTGCCTATGGAGGGGCCGGCCCCCTGCATGCGGCTGAAATTGCGGACGCCGCCAGCATCAATACCTTTTATATGTTTCCGGAAAGCCCGGTTTTCAGCGCGGCCGGCTCATCAACGATGGATATTCAACACTATTACGAGGGCCGCGTACTGGCGCTGGAGGGTGAAACTGCGGGCGAGGCACTCTCGCGGGTGGCGGTTGCGATGCGCGAACACGCCCGGCGTGACATGCGTGGCGAGGGTTTCGACCCCGCCACTGCGAGTCTCCAGTACGACCTGGATACGGTGGACGGTGAACACGTGTTGTTTGATGAAGGGCAACTGGACACGGTCGCGGACGGATTTGGCAGCAGTGGCCTGTTGCGTTTGACGGCCACGTTGGAAAGAAGCGCCCGGGATGACAGTTTCGTTGAGATAAGCCCTCTGGCCAGTCACGCAGCGGGTGTTGAACGCGAGATTGGCTGGAGCGGTGGAAGAGGCATGACACGGATCGTTTCTTACCCTGAACTTGGGGCAGGGGAGCGGATTGTGGGCCCGGCACTGGTGGAAACGGCGGAGACGACGTGCGTGATACCGGATCAGTGGCAGGCTGAAGCTGACCGCTACGGTGCGTTGAAGGTCTGGCGGGAATGAACGGCGAGGCAGGAATATGAATGTGAGACCCATAACTGAATACCTGGCGATTGACCTGGAAAATGAACGCTGGTTGTGCAGGCGTTGCAATCATGATATCGGCAACGCGCGTGAAAATTACAAGCTGGGCCTGGTCATGCGGCACCGCGACCCGAAAGATATTCATTCCTCTGGACTGGATGAGCCACGCATGTACCCGGATCCGCAGTGGTGCAGGGTGGTTGAAATGTTTTGCCCCGCCTGTGGCGTCATGGTTGAAGTCGAATATCTGCCGCCCGGCCATCCACTGACCCACGATATTGAGTTGGATATTGATGCACTTAAAAAAGCCGCCTTAGCGGAGGAGAAATGAAGCACACAGCGGAATCCACCGGTGCCTCGATCAGTATCGATATCGGTGGTACTTTTACGGACTGTTACCTTAAGATGGACGACAGGGTTGCGTGGGGTAAGGCCTCCACCACGCCCGATGATTTTTCGCGTGGTTTTCTGAACGCCCTGACGGATGCTTCAAGCGGCCTGGGTCTGGATGTCGAAGACCTTCTGGATGGTGCGGCGTTGCTGCGTTATTCCACCACGATTGCATTGAATGCGCTTCTGCAACGCTCCGGGCCCCGTCTGGGTTTGGTCACGACACGTGGTCACGAGGACATGCTGTTTGTTGGTAATGGCCGGGCCTGGGGCGATGGCCTCGCCGTCAGGGAACAACGCCGGGTCGCGCAGGCGCAGATGCCGGAATGCCTGATCCCGCGCGACATGGTGATCGGTATCAGTGAACGTGTTGACATGTTCGGAAATGTCGTCAGGCCGCTGGTTGATGAGGAGGTGCTTGAAGGCTTGCAGTACCTGGTTGATAAGGGCGTGCAGGGCATCATCGTGTCCCTGCTGTGGAGTTCGGCTAACCCGGATCATGAAAAGGCCGTCAAGCGGATCATCAATGACGAGTACCCGGAGGTCTACCTGGGAAATATCCCGGTCCTGCTGTCCAGCGAGGTCGTCCCCAAGTGGCGTGAATACACACGCACAACCACGACCATACTCAATGGCTATCTCCACAGCGAGATGACGAACCAATTGATGGGTATCGGTGACCGACTGCGTGATCTGGGATACAAAAGGCCATTGCAAATGGTCCAGAATACGGGTGGTGTTGCCAAGCTCTCGCGTACCAGGGTAGTGGATACCTATCAATCGGGTCCGGTCGCCGGCCTGATGGGCAGCGGTGCACGGGCCCGTAATCTGGGTCTTGAAAATGTAATCTGCACCGACATGGGTGGCACCAGTTTTGATCTTGGTGTTCTGGTTGACGGCAGACCGCGGTTCTTTTCGGTCCGGCCTGTCATCGACCGATGGGCTGTCGATTTACCCTTGCTGGAAGTCAATTCGATCGGCACCGGTGGCGGTTCCATTGCCTGGCTGAACAAGGATTTTGGCAACCGGCTGGAGGTCGGTCCGGCCAGCGCCGGTTCGATGCCCGGTCCTGCCTGTTACGGTCTGGGCGGAACCCACGCCACCGTCACTGATGCCGATGTCGTACTCGGTTATCTCAACCCGGATAATTTCCTCGGCGGACGTATGGAACTGGAAGCCGGGGAATCGCGCCGGGTGATCCGCCGTTCCATCGCCGGACCCATGGGTGCGTCCGTTGAGCAGGCAGCGCTTTCCATCAAGCGTGTTGCGGATGAGAAAATGGGTGTGGAGATATTCAAGGAAGTTGTGCTCAAGGGTTTCGATCCCCGCGACTTTGTCCTGTTTGCCTATGGCGGAGCCGGTCCGGCACATTGCTGCGGTTACGCGCAGGCCCTGGGTATCGACAGGATTTTCCTGTTCCCGGAATCCTCTGTTTTTTGTGCCTTTGGCGCCTCCATTCTTGACGTGTCGCATGTCTATGAACGGGCCCGGCCCCTGGTGCTGTATGATCCATCTGATGGTGCCTACCTCACCGATTATGCAGCTTTCAACGAGGCGGTTGCTGACATCGAAAACGACCTGCGCCGGGATATGATCGCAGAAGGGCTCGATCTCGGGGCTATGCAGCTTGCCCTGGAACTCGAGTTGCGTTACGGCTCGTCCCCGGTTACCCAGCGGATTCGTTGCAAGACGCTTCAACTCGACAGCGTGGAGGACGTCAAGGCACTTTATGCCAACTTCCGCTCACACCTCATGAAGCTCAGTTTTGGTGTCGACCTGCCAGAAGCGCCGGTGCGCATCGAGACGTTTGCGCTCAGCGGGTCTATCCCGACCACACACCAGCAGGAGGGTAGGCAGTTGACGGACAACGCCAAAGAAACCGGCAAGCCGCGCGACCTTTTTCAGGGCGAGCGCGAGGTCATCTGGGATTCCAGCCTGGTCCGTGTGAAAACACCCGTGTTTCTCATCAGGGACATCAGGGAAGGCGATTTGATCGCGGGTCCGGCCATCGGCGAGGCAAAAGACACGACCTATATTATTCCGCCGGATTGGGAAATGTTGGTCATCCAGGATGCTGTCTGTGAATTGAGAAAGAACTTGTAAGATGCTGAAAATAGGAGGTTTACGAACTATCGTTGATCTCTTTTTAGAGAACGTGGTGCGTGTTCCGGACAAACCGTTCGTCCGCTTTGAAGACACCGTGCTCAGTTACGCAAAGTTGGGTAACATGTCTGCGCAGGTCGCAAGTTTACTGGCACAGGCCGGTATCGGTCACTCCAGCCGTGTGGCACTCGCCATCGGCAACCGCCCGGCCTTTATTGCTGCATTTTTGGGGATTATCCGTTGCGGCGCAACGGTGGTGCCGCTCAATACGCTTTACAAGCCGGATGAGGTCCGCTATGCACTCGAGCACGCGCACTGCCAGGCAATCGTGACAGAGGAAGACCTCGGTGAGACCATACACGAGGCCTGTGCACTCGTGGAGCATGACCTCGCCGTGCTGATTGCGAGCGGGCCGGAAGGTTCGTTTACCCTGGAGACCGGCAGAGCGGGGATTCCCGCAAATCCAGCGGGACATGTGCTACCCAAACCGGATGACCTGGCAGGCATTTTCTATACATCGGGTACCACGGCACGGCCCAAGGGCGTCATGATCTCGCACGAGAACCTGGTGTATTCCGCGCAGGTGACAATAAAGTCTCTTGGTTTGAAAGCAAGTGACGTGCCGCTGCTGGCTTTTCCGCTCTTCCATGTTAATTCATTGTTCTACGGGGTCATGACAGCCATCGTTCTGCAGGGGGCCGTGGGTCTGGTCAGAGGGTTCTCGGTATCGGCCTACTGGCAGGACGCGTTACGGACAGGCGCGACCTGGACACCCGGTATTACCGGTCCGCTTGCGCGTCTCCTGCAGCAAAAGGATGCGTCAGAAACAGAGACCCGTCATGCCATGCGATTCGCCGTTGGTGGTATGTTCACGGACATTGATCAAATACAGGCATTCCAAAAGCGCTTCGGTGTGCGCCTGGTACAGGGCTGGAGCATGACCGAGACCGTTAGTCTCGGGACCTTGCACCCGCTCGACCGGCCGACAGCCATTCCACGGGTTACCGGTATCGGCTACCCGACCCTGGGTCAGGAAATTCGCCTGCTCACGGACGCTGGACAGGAGGCAGCCATCGGTGAGCCGGGCGAGATACTTTACCGTTCACCCAGTATTTTTGGTGGCTACCTGGACGATGATGAGGCGACCCGTGAGGCCTTTACACAGGATGGCTGGTTTCGCACGGGCGATGTCGCCTGCATGGATGAAAACGGCTATCTGGCTTTCCTGGATCGTAAGAAGGAAATGATCAAGACCAGGGGGGAAAACGTTGCCGCCGCGGAAGTTGAGCGCGCCCTCAACGAAAATCCCGCGGTGGCAGAATCTGCAGCGATTGGTGTTGCCAACCGGGAAGGCATTTCAGGCGAACGTATCGAGGCATACGTGGTGCTGAGTCCTGGTACCAACATCGGGGCAGAGGAATTGCTGGCCTGGGTGGGTGAGCGCCTGGCGGACTTCAAGGTGCCTGCTGCGATTCACTTTATCGCTCAGCTCCCCAAGACCCCGCTGGGAAAAATTCAACGGCAGAAACTCAGGAGCGATTTTACGGGGTGAATCATGGCTAAAAAACGGGATAAATTTTCTATCGGCTACATGCTCGATACCAACTTCGGTCAGTACGCCCGGCCAGAGCCGGGTCCGGACACCATCAGGCAATGTATCGACCAATTGATCGAGGAAGGCATCCTCGCTGAAAAAGCAGGTTTCGAAGGGATCTTTGTGCCGGAAAGACACATGCGCACCGAAACGATGTGCCCCAATCCCCTTATTTTGCTGGCAGCACTGGCGCAAAAAACCGAGCGCGTCCGTCTTGGGACCTATGCCCTGATACCGACCTATGGCTGGAACCCAATGCAACTGGCCGAGTCCACGGCCCTGGTCGACCAGCTTTCCGGCGGGCGCCTGACCCTGGTCATCGCCATGGGCGTACTCGAGGATTCCTGGCGCATGTTCGGCACCAATGGTGCCCATCGCCTGTCACTTTTTACCGAGTCTGTGGAGGTTTTGAAGAAAGCCTGGACCTCGCGGGAGCCTTTCAGTTTCAAAGGCAAACGTTTTCAGTTCGATAATGTTTTCCTGACCCCCAAACCCTATCAGCAGGACCCGCACCCGACACTTTGGGGGGGCGGGCAAATCGAGGCCGCCATCAAGCGTGCCGGCACCTATGCTTCGGGTTGGTGTGGTGACCCGTTCCCCTTACACATGGATACCTGGAACCGCCAGACCGACCTGTTCCGGGCCGAAGCCAGGGCACATGGCGTCAAAGACCCAAAAATCATCCTGATGCGCGATGGTTTTGTGGCCGAGACACGTGCAGAGGCAGAAAAAATTTATGGCGAGGCATTCGTTGCCGAGATGCTCTATTACTACGACCTGGGGATACTTAGTCACCATGACCCAAGCATCCATTCACGGGCGGACGTGAGCATGGAAAAATTACGCGAATCACTGGTCATCGGCTCGCCTGAAGATTGCATTGAGTCACTCGAGCGGTACCGGGACACCTACCGGGTTGATTACGTGAACATGCGCTTCCGGATGCCATTGGGGCCACGGGCAGAGGAGACCCGGCGCTGTATCAAGATGTTTGGCGAGACCGTTCTTCCACATTTTAACAAGCAACCGCATTGACAGGAGCTGACATATGTCCTTAGACGTAAGTTTTATCAAGGAGAGACGCTATCGTCCGGAACCGATCTGTGCGCGTGAGGCCGAGTCCCTGGATGCGGTCACGCACGAGGACTATAGCGTCTACACCCAGCGTCTGGCCAGCGCCTGTGACGAGGGCAAGGAAATGTTGATTCGCCTGGGGGTTTCCGATGCCTTGCAATCCGGTGATGTGTGCCATTCTTACTATACCGCCAGCGGCGACCTGTCCCTGGCTGAATTGGGCACGTTCCTGCACGCCATCACCGGCGCCGTGCCGATCAAGTTCACGCTCAAGCACTACCGGGATGACCCGACGGTGGGTCTGCATGACGGCGACATCTTTTTTTGTAACGAGGCGATCTACGGCGGTTTGCACAACCCGGATCAGATCGTGTTTATGCCGGTGTTCTTTGAAGACGAGTTGATCGGCTGGGTGTCATCGGCCGGGCATGAGCCGGAAACCGGCGCCACGGAACCGGGCGGGCAACCGGCAGATGCCCGCGACCGCTACGCCGAGGGTCTGAAGGTGCCGCCGGTAAAGATCGGGGAGCAATTTAAATTGCGCAGCGACATGATGGACTTCTTCCAGAATATGGTGCGCTATCCGGAGATGATCGCAACCGACACCGCGGCAAAACTGGCGGCCTGTCTGCGCTTAAGGGCCCGCCTGCTGGAAATCGTGGAGCGGCACGGGGCGACATTTGTCGTGGGCCTGTTGCGCAAGGTGATCGAGGACAGCGCGGTAGCGGCCCGCGAGAGGGTCGGGAAATTACCGGATGGCCGCTACCGTTGCGTTGGCTTCCTGGACACCTATGGGCCGGCGGAGGCGCTTTTGCGCGTGCCGTGTGAACTGGTCAAAAAAAGGGAGCGACTGGTGGTGGAGTTTGCGGGTGCGTCACCGCAGTTGCCGGGTCCGTTCAACGCCTTCGAGCATGTGGTGTATGCACACCTGGTTTGCATGTTGTTCCAGTATTTCTTTTCAGACCTGCCAGGTAGTTCCGGTACATTGGAAGCTTTTGAGGTCAGGTGTGAGGCCGGTACTTTTCTGAATGCGGACGTGCAGGCGGCAGTTTCGAGTGGCACGGCGATGGGTCCCATGCCCGGCAATGTGTTCATGATGTGCTTGATCAAGGCGATGTTTGCCTCGCAGGACCCCGACACACTGGCCAATGTTGCACTCCCTCCGGGTGCCTGTGCACGATCATTCTTCTTCGGTGGCATCAACCAGTTCAACCGGGAGGTGGCCGGGGTGAGCCTGCGGCCCAGCAACACCGCCGGTCTGGGTGCGCGGCCTGACAAGGACGCGGTCAACGCCGGTTCGTTCTGGTGGGTAGGCCGCGGTAACGCGGTAGATGTTGAGCACGAGGAAGCGCTCAATCCGTACATTGCAGAGTATTCAAACCTCGCACCGGATAACGCGGGGCCGGGGAAATACCAGGGCGGCTCCGGGATGTCCTACGGTGTCAGGGTGCATAACACACCGGGTTTTTATATACAGACCTTTGGTCTGGCCAGCCGTTTTCCAAGCAATTCGGGTCTGTTCGGCGGCTATGCGGCCAACGTACGACCCGCTATCCGGATCACGGGTCGTAACCTGGACCAGGCAGCCAGAGAGGGGCATTCGATAGCCCCGCGCAATGAATTGGATTTACTGAACAGCGCACGCGAAGAGGGTCTGGACCTGCAGTTGACGCCGGCCCAGCAACTGGGCGCGGTATTTAATAACGGTGATTTTGTTGGTGTCACCGGTCCGGGTGGCGCCGGTTATGGTGATGTTCTGGAGCGCGACCCCGAAGCGGTGTCGGCCGATATTGCCAGTGGGATCATAAGTCGTTGGACAGCCGAGCATGTCTATTGTGTCATGTTTGACGATGAGCAGCGTATTGATCATGCGACCACGCTGGCGCGGCGGGAGCAGGAACGCAAGCAAAGACTGGCGGAGGCCATACCCTACCAGCAGTTCACCGAGGAATGGTCAAAACTGTGCCCACCCGAGGACGCCCTGACCTTATACGGGGAGTGGCCCGGCAAAAGGACTGAAGCATGAATGAGAAGGGGCCAGATAAGGTAATTCCAGGCAGCCGTGAAGTCGTCATGGCTGCACTGGATGCCGCGCGCAATGGTCTGGGTGATGATTTTATCGCCTGGTTTGCCGATGACCTCGACTTCTGGTTTCCCGGCAGTACACCGATATCGGGCCATCGTCAGGGTTTGCCAGCTTTCGTGGAATACCTCGAACAGGTCGCCGGTTACCTCGACAAGATGGTGGTGCTGGACCTGACGAACGTGGTGGTTACCGGCGAGTGGGTTTTTACCGAGGCGCTCGGTCATGGTGTGACTAAAGGGGGCCGGGATTACGACAACAGCTATTGTC
>CAZYVH010000026.1:0-2985 GCA_964650905.1 uncultured Wenzhouxiangellaceae bacterium
GATCGTCCAGGCACCGGCGCGTTCAATCGCCGAGGTAGTGGTGGGTAAGGCCGGTGCAAGCCTGGCGGATTGCAAGGTCCACGATACGAGTTTCTACTACGAAGGATCTGTGTACGATGCGGTGATTTATAACCGCGATCTGTTGCACGATGGCCTGGTGGTGCCCGGACCGGCAATTGTCAGCGAAATGGATGCAACGACCGTTATCCTGCCGGGTTTTGAGGCGCGCACGGATGCAATCGGCAACCTCCTAATCAATCCCGTAGCATAAGGCTGGAGTAATCATGGCTGCGAAAATCAATGAAACCAACCCCGTGCCGTTCCAACGTGTCGATGTGGACACAGTGACGGTTGATATTATCGAAAATGCCCTGCGTAATGCGCGCGAGGAAATGGATGCGGTCCTGTTCCGAACCGCCATGAGCCCCGGTATCAGGGAGCAGGGTGATTGTTTCCCAATGATCGCCAACAAGGATGGCAAGATGGTAGTGGGTCAGTTCGGCTCCTTCATCTACGGTTTTATGGAAGCCTACGAGGGTGAGTTGGACGAAGGCGATGTCATCCTTACCAACGACCCCTACATGTGCAATGCGGCGGTATCCCACCTGCCCGACTGGACCGTGCTCGTACCGATTTTCAAGGATGGTCGCCACCTGGCCTGGGCCGCGATGTTCGGTCACATGTCCGACAACGGCGGTATGGTGCCAGGCTCCATACCGATACGGGCCGAGACCATTTTCCAGGAAGGGATACGGATTCCACCGACCAAGTTATACAAACGGGGCAAATTACAATCCGATGTGCTGGAACTGATCCTGCACAACGTGCGTACACCCCAGTGGAATCGTTTTGACCTGAATGCGCTGGTTGCGGCCTGCAATACTGCGGCCAGGCGCTGTGTCGAGATGGCGGGGCGTTTTGGCGATGATATTTTCTTTTCGACCATGGAAATCATGCTTGAGCGCAATTACGTGGCGATGGAAGCTATCATCAAAATGCTCGTCCCGGAAGATCCGCGTGTGTTCGAGGACTACGTCTGTGATGATGGCGTTGGCATGGGGCCATATAAAATTCACTGCAAGCTATGGCGTGAGGGTTCAAAAGCCATTTTTGATTTCGAAGGCACGGATCCGCAGGCACAGAGTTCCATCAACTTCTACCTGAACGAGGACATGTTCAAGATGTTCTTTGGCTCATTCACCATCAACCTGGTGGATCCACAGATATTGTTCAACGATGGGTTTTACGACCTGGTTGAAGTGCGCATTCCGCAGGGAACCCTGTTGAAGCCAAATTTCCCGGCGGCGCTGTCCGGTCGCACGCATGCACTCGGTCGCATTTTTGATGTCATGGGCGGTTTGCTGGGCCAGGGCGCCCCGGAAGCCATGAACGCGGCCGGGTTTTCGGATTCGCCACACCTGTTTTACGCGGGTTACAACGAGGAGGGCGAATGGTTTCAGTTATTCCAGATCGGATTTGGCGGAATACCCGGACGCCCGGTGGGTGACGGCCCGGACGGTCATTCGCTTTGGCCGGGTTTTACCAACGTGCCCAATGAATTTATCGAGGCCTATTTCCCCTTACGGATAGAACGCTATGAAACCATTCCTGATTCCGGCGGGGCCGGCTTGCATCGCGGTGGCAACGGCCTCTCGGTGGCCTATCGCTTCCTGGCGGATGGCACGATCTCGGTGCACGATGAACGCTGGCTGACCTATCCCTGGGGTGTCAACGGTGGTGAGCCAGGCATGCGTTCCAGCAAGCGCCTGGTACGCGCAGATGGCAGCGAACAATGGCTGGGCGCCAAGTCGGAAGGCGTCAAGGTGAAGAAAGGCGACCTGCTGTATTTCAACACCTGGGGTGGCGGTGGCTGGGGGGATCCCTATGAACGCAGCGCCGCCCTGGTGCAGGCAGATGTCGGGCGTGGGCTGATTTCGGTGGACGGCGCGCGGCGCTACGGCGTGGTGATTGCAACCGACGGCAGTGTAGACGAGGCTGCAACCAATTCGTTGCGCGACCGCTTGCGTGGCCAGCGCGGAGAGCCTGGTCTGTTTGACTTTGGTGGCAGCATCGAGGAGATCAAGGTCCGCTGTAAGCAGGAAACGCATCTTGACCCACCGCAGACACCGACATTTGCAAACAGGGCAGATTAATGGCTGATTTGCGGCGCCATGCACTGGCTTTGGGCGAGCACCCGGCGCTGTTGCTGGTTGATGTCATCAAGGGGTTTACAGACCCGGCTTGTCCATTGGGCTCTGAGGCCGATTCGGTCGTTGCAGCCTGCGCTACGTTGCTGAATTATTTCCGGCAAAGTAAATTTCCTGTATTTTTCACCACCGTGGTCTATCATTATGATGCACAGGCACGTGTATTCAGACAGCGTTTGCCGGCATTGAACGTGCTGCAACCGGGGTCGGAATGGGTGCAGGTCGATGCCCGTGTGGCGCCGGTTAATGGCGAGATGGTGATTGAAAAGCAATGGGCCAGTGGCTTTTTCAAGACGGATCTGCAGCAACGTCTCAAAGATGCGGGGGCGGATTCGATCGTGATAGGCGGTCTGACGACAAGCGGTTGCGTACGCGCCACCGCGGTGGATGGTCTGCAATACGATTATCCTGTCGTTGTTGTCCGTGAAGCATGCGGTGATCGTAATTTGGCGGCGCACGAAAGTAATCTGTTCGACTTGCAGGCTAAATATGTCGATGTGTTGCCGCTACAGAATGTTCTCGACTCGATTGGGCATGGTACGGGAACATCTGAGTAACTCTATAAAGGACGTGATGTCTGGTATCGTCCAATAAACCCTGGGAGGCGCAATATGAAAAATCCATTAATCAGATATAGCTTGATGTCTTTTTTCGGCTATCTGGCTGTCTGGTCAACCCCCGTGTATAGCCAAAGCAATGACGATGGCGGTTCATTCGCCATCGAAGAGGTCATTGTCACGGCACGTCGCCGTGAAGAAAGCCTCAATGACGTTCCAGG
>CAZYVH010000026.1:3085-35043 GCA_964650905.1 uncultured Wenzhouxiangellaceae bacterium
GATGCCTATGAAGCTTATAACATCAAGGGCCGCTTGGTATGGGATGTCAGTGAGAAATTGCGGATTGATACCAAATTGCGATACGGGCAAGTCGATGCGTCTTCCATCACCTTCAATTCTACGTTCAACCTGCCGGTTTTTGCCGCGGCTTTGAGCAACCCACCGGCTAACCAGGATGTCAATGACTTTGATTTTCAGTTCCATCCCAATATCGTCTCCGACAACGATCAGGAGTCTTTGGAGATCGCTTCAAAATTTGACTATGGTATGGACGGGATGGCGCTGACGGGCTGGGTGCTCTACAGCGACATTAAAAATAACCTGATGTCTGATGGCACCTCGGCCGCTTTTGGTTTCTACAATCCTGATCCCGTCTGCCAGCAAACGGTCCTTGATCTGCACAACGCCGGGCAGACCTTGTTACCACCGCAATTTCTTGGTACCTCACCGGTGGGCGTGATTTTTGACCCGGTCAATGGATCCTTCCTGGGTGCGTATACGCCGACCACCTGCGATGGTATCCAGGAACAGTTGCGTAACCAGAAAGATATTAGCGCGGAGTTGCGTCTGGCTTCTGACAGTGATGGCGCCTTACGCTGGATGGCAGGGGTTTACTTCCTCGATATCAACCGCCAGGTTGGGGTTTCCCTGAACCGTGACAGTGGGAATCTACCCATTCGTGGCCTGTTCCAGGATGGCGGACCCAATGCCACGGCCTCACTGACCCATGATCAGTTCGATAGCAGGGTCTATGCTGTTTTTGGCCAGTTGGAATATGATGTCAGCGATGATGTCGAGGTGTCATTTGCGCTACGCTATGACAACGAGCAACGGGATGTCTCCAGCCTGGTGCCTTTTGCTGCCACACAATCGGTGATTGACCTCAACTTTGATGGTGTTTTCAACGATCCGCTCAATCCTGCACTGAGCAGTCTGATCAACCCGACGGGCACTATCCCGGATAAAAGCCGTACCTTTTCCGAAGTTGAGCCAAAGCTCTCTTTGACCTGGGATGCAACGGATAATCTGACAATATTCGGAAGTTGGGGTGTTGGTTTTAAGGCAGGTGGCTTTAATAATTCAGGCAGTGCCGCGACCGTTAATATTTTCAATAACGGATTTATCAATGGCGGTATTGGCATCAATTTTGCCGATGAGCTTGGGGTTGACTTGCCGGTGATTACGGATGATTTCAAGAAAGAAACCTCCAGCGCGTTTGAAGCGGGTTTCAAGGGCAACCTGTTTGGTGGTCGTTTGCAGATCAATGGTGCGGCCTACTATACCGAAGTCGATGATATGCAGTTCTTCGAATTCTTTGTCGGTTCATTTGGACTGTTACGTGTGGTCTCAAACGTGGATCGCGTCGACATAACCGGCTACGAACTGGGTGCCACGCTGCATGCGACTGAACATATACGCTTCTACGCCGGTGCTGACTTTGTCAATAGCGAGATAAAAGCCAATTCTTCACGTCCGGATACGGTTGGGAGTGATTCGCCTTATACACCCGATTACACCATCAATGTAGGCACTGACTTTGATTTTCCGATCACGGACACCATATCAGCATTCGCCCGTGTTGACGCCCAGTTTGTGGGCAAGACCTGGTTCCACACGGTACAGAGTGGTCAGCGTTCCACCATTTTCCAGCCTTTGTTTGAACTGGGTTTTGGTGCCGGCGCCGGTGCTCTGGGTATCGCGGATTACTCCAACGCACGTCGCGATGCCTATGCGACCGTCGATCTGCGTGTTGGCATCCAGGGTGACAAGTGGACCCTGACCGGTTTTGCGTCAAACCTGACGGATGAGAAATACCTGGAAGAGGTTATTCCGGCGCCCGAGTTTGGTGGTTCCTTTGACCATCCCGGATCAAGACGTCGTGTTGGGGTGGAAGTCAGCTTTCAATTCTAGTGTCATGTCAAGCCTATAGTGTGGGATTCAGAGTTACCCAGATGGTCCAAGACAAGACGCAGTCTGAAGGAAATGGCATGTCCTTTTCAAGGACACTAATCGGTAATCAACTCAATCCGGGGTGCTGGCCCAGCATCCCGGATTGTTCACACTGTTTCCAGGGCGCCACAACAGCCAGCGGGTTCTGACCCATCTTGCAGGTGCCTATAAAAAACCTTTCGGGAGTCCCGCTTTGGGAACGAAGCCATACATGGGTTCTCCGGGCAGCGCCCGTTGTACCAGTTCCCTCACGCTCAATAATTTTTCAAGGTCAATGCCGGTGCTGCAGCCCATTGATTCAAGCATGAAAACCAGGTCTTCGGTAACGATATTACCACTGGCGCCGGGCGCCCAGGGACAGCCGCCGATACCACCCAGGGAACTGTCGATGGTTGTAATGCCTAGTTCGACAGCCATCAGGGCATTGGCCAGTCCCTGGCCGCGGGTATTATGCAGGTGTACGCCCGTGAGCCTGTCCTGACCGCAGGCAGCCCAGATTCCAAGCACCAACCGCCGTAGCTGCGCCGGGTTACCATAGCCCGTTGTATCGGAGAGGCCAACTTCATCGACACCCATTTCAACCACTTTTTCCGCCATCCCGATGACACGGTCTTCCGGTACAGGCCCTTCAATCGTGCAACCGAAGGCGGTTGCCAGACCGACCTCAAACGTGGGCCGCTTGTTCTCTGGCACCGTGCCCAGGAATGCGACACAACGACGGATTTCGTCCAGCATCTGTGCAAAGGACTTGTGCACGTTTTTGAGCGAGTGTGATTCACTCATGGAAAAGGGGATTGAGACTTTGTTCACACCGGCGGCCACGGCATTTTCCAGACCTTTGAGGTTGGGTGCCAGGGCCGCTACCGTGAGTCCTTCAATACCATTGGAGAATTCAACAATTTCTGCAGAATCAGCCATCTGCGGCAGGAGCCTGGGTGGCACGAAAGAGCCCACCTCGATCTCGGATGTACCGGCCTCGTACTGGGCCTTGATCCAGGCCTTCTTGTCCGCACTGGGCATGATTGTTGCGATGCTTTGCAAGCCGTCACGCAGGCCAACTTCGGAGATTGTAATCGTTGATGACAATGTTATATAGACCTTTGTGGTCAAATGATTTAATGTTATAACATAATAGCATATATTGACCAATAACCGTCAGGGCTCAATCCGCGTCAGCCAGAATAAGGATTAATCATTGATGACAGCTCAGGATTTACCACTCACAGGGATCAGGGTCGTTGAATTTACCCATATGGTGATGGGTCCGACAACCGGGGTTATCCTGGCCGATCTGGGTGCGCACGTCATAAAGGTGGAACCGATTAAAGGTGATAACACCCGTCGTCTGCAGGGTTCCGGTGCGGGTTACTTCCCGATGTACAACCGCAATAAGAAAAGCATTTGTATAGATCTGAAATGCAGGCAAGGCAGGGAGGTTGCCTACAGGCTGGTGAGCGAGGCTGATGTGCTGATAGAAAATTTCCGTCCGGGCTCCATGGATGCGCTTGGCTTTGGCTACGAAAAGTTACGCGAGCGCAATGCACGCCTGATCTACTGTTCTCTGAAAGGATTCCTTTCCGGTCCGTATGAGCACCGCACCGCGTTGGATGAGGTCACCCAGATGATGGGTGGGCTGGCCTACATGACGGGTTTACCCGGTAAGCCGTTACGGGCCGGATCATCGGTCATCGACATCACCGGTGGTATGTTCGGTGTGATAGCGATCCTGGCTGCGCTGGAACAGCGGCACCGGACCGGTGAGGGCCAGCACGTAACCAGCTCGCTGTTTGAGACCACAGCTTTCATGGTAGGACAACACATTGCGCAATACGGTGTGACTGGAGAGATACCGCCACCGATGTCGGTCCGCACTTCGGCCTGGTCAATTTACGATATTTTTACAAGCAGCGATGGTGGACAGGTTTTTGTCGGTGTGGTCAGCGATTCCCTGTGGGAAAAATTTTGTCAGGAGTTCGATCTGGATGAGCTGGCCGGGGACCGTTGCCTGGATACCAACAACGAACGTGTGAAGCACCGCGATCGTATCCTGGCCATGGTGCGGGACCTGTTTGGTGCCATGCGCCAGTCCGAAATGGTTCGGCGACTAGAGCGGGCCGGCGTCCCCTTTGCACCCATTAACCGACCTTCGGATTTGCTCGATGATGCGCATCTGAATGCCAAAGGCGGTCTGTTGGAAGTAACCTTGCCGTCAGCAGGGCGTGCCGAAAAAAAAATCAGGTTGCCCGCCATTCCACTGGAAATGGAAGGACACAAATTCGGCTTGCGGACAGACCTGCCAGATGCGGGGGCGGATACAATCAATGTGCTGCAGGAAGCGGGATACAGCAGCAGTGAAATCGACGCATTAATGGCGCAGGGTCTTGTGAAGGCCGGCTAGCCACGGTGATTAAATTGATAAGCTGGAGCACACATGAGCAAGGCACCAACTGATTTCCGACGCACAACCATGATGGTTAACCATATGGAACCGGCATTGCATATTTACCGCGACCTACTTGGCATGGAGGTTTATTACGATAACGCAATCGTTGTTTCGGGTAAGGGCCTGCCTGCTGGTGAACCGGATTCGAAAACACGCCTGGTTATTCTGCAATGCAATGACCCCTATATCGGGATGCTGGGTATTCTGCAATACATAGACCCCCCTTTGCCGGATCCACCGCCGCGGCCCGTGCCAAACCGGGTGCGTGCCGGGGAGACCGTTTTCGTGATGCACAATGAAGACGTCAGGGCAGTGCATGAGAAGTTGAAGAACATCGACGGTGTCGAGATGGTTGCCGAACCCCATATTTCAGAATACCCAAAGGATGACGGTGGTGTTTTCCGGGTGCTTGGCATCAGTTTCTTCGACCCCAATGGTTACTTCATTGAGTTGAACCAATTCGTGCAATGACATGAGGGAAGACCGCAACTGCCAATGGCGTGTAGCGGCCCGCCCGGAGGGTAATGTCAAGGCCGCCGATTTTAGTTACACCGAGGTAGACATTCCCCGTCCTGGTGCCGGAGAGTTTCTGCTCAAGACGCTCTACCTGGGCCTCGCGCCTGTCATGCGCATGTACATGCAGGGAACCGGCGCGGCGGGCGAGCGTACCCTGCAAATCGGTGATGTCATCCACGGTCGTGGCGTGGCCCAGGTGATTGAATCAAACCATCCTGATTTTCAGGTGGGTGAAATCGTGCAGGGCCAATGTGGCTGGCAGACCTACAAGGTATCAAAGGGCACACGTCAGGAGCGGTTTTTCAAATGCCGGGATTATGGTCTGCCCTATGCACTATCTGCGGGAGTATTGGGTATGACGGGCTTGAGTGCATACGGTGGTTTCATGGACCGTGCAAAGCCCAAAGCCGGTGATGTGGTGGTGGTCTCAGGCGCGGCAGGGGGTGTCGGTTCCATCGTTGTGCAAATGGCAAAAATTATGGGCTGCCGGGTGATTGGCATCGCTGGCGGGCCAGAAAAATGTGAGTTTATCAAGGGATTAGGATGTGATGCGGCCATCGACTACAAGCACGACAATATCGATGAAAAAATTTCAGCTTATTGCCCGAACGGCCTGGATATCTATTTCGACAACGTCGGTGGTGAGATACTCGCTGCTTGTCTCGAACACCTGGCTTTTCATGCCCGTATTGTCCTGTGCGGTTCTATTTCGGAGTACACGCGTAAAGAGCCTTTTGGTCTGACCAACTACACGCGTTTGCGTGCGGTCAACGGTTCGATGAATGGCTTTTTTGTGTACAACTACGAGGATTGGTTCTACCAGGCGACTGACCAGTTTGCCGAGTGGATCCATGCCGGAAAAATGAAGCCGGTTCAAGACATGGAAGGGGGTTTTAAGAACATGCCCCAGGCCCTGGCCAATCTGTATGAAGGACGCAATGTCGGCGTTCAGTGCTGCCGGGTTCGTGGTGAACCGGATGGCCGCCCGACCGACTGGGCTGAAACACTTAAAGGAGTAACGGGAACATGAGTATAGTGAGATTCCAACGAGCGACTTATGTTGTGCAGGATATCGACAGGGCGCTTGATTTCTACCGCGATATCCTTGGTTTTGACGTTGAATACATCAAGGATTCCGAACCCGAATCCTATAGTTATCCGGTGTTTGAGATTCCACATGACCGCACTATCCGCTTTGCAACCCTGAGCACAAAGGATCAGCCTCGTGTTATGGCGTTGACCGAGGTGCCGGGCGACTTGGAGCCACTGCCCATGCCCAGACGTTGCGCGGTGGTGATCGAAATCGAAGACATCGATGGGGTGGTTGAAGCTTCCCGCAGGGCTGGCCTGAAGGTTTATGAGGAAGAGCACCTGGTAACCCAGGACGGGCGCGAAGGGCGAGAGGTGGGGATCGTCGATGCTGACGGCAACCTGGTCGTCATTTATTGGATCACTCAACATCCGGAATGATAATGTTCACATATAAACACGTGAAATATGCACACAAGGATATGCGGTCATGAGAGCAGAGACAACGGGAAATGCCGTGTATCCCAGTTCACGCTATGCCTGGTACATGGTCATACTACTGACGGTCGCTTACATTTTTTCGTTCGTTGACCGGTATATCCTCGGCCTGCTGATCGAACCCATCAAGGCGGACCTGCAAATCAGCGATACGCAGATCGGCTTGTTACTGGGCCCGGCGTTCGCGATATTCTATGCCACGATGGGCTTGCCTCTGGGTTGGCTTGCGGACCGGAAACGGCGTACCTGGATCGTGGGAGTGGGCGTGGCGCTGTGGTCGGTGGCAACGGCTGCTTCTGGTCTGGCAAAAAATTTTCCGCATCTGTTCATGGCCCGGATGAGTGTTGGCGTGGGTGAAGCGACGCTGAGTCCTTGTACCATGTCGATGATATCCGACAGCTTCCCAAAGAATCGTCGCGCCAGACCCATAGCTTTCTATACGATGGCACTTTCCCTGGGTGCTGGCATCGCTTCCCTGGTCAGCGCCGGGGTATTGCAGTGGGCCAAAACCGTGCCCTACATCGATCTGCCAGTGATCGGGGCGGTAGAACCCTGGCAGTTTACTTTCCTTATTGTCGGGCTACCGGGTCTGTTACTGGCTCTGCTCATGTTTAGCTTGCGTGAGCCCAGGCGGCAGCACATCGTGGATGATCCGGAGCGGGTTGGCGGTCAGAACAACAATCTCGTCGATATGCTGCGTCATATTGCCCGGCACCGGGGCGTGTTTCTGCCCTTCGTGGCGGTTTTCTGTTACATGACCGTGCTTGCATACAGCCAGGGTTGGGGTGCGCCCATGTTCCAGCGTACCTGGGGTTGGGAAGCCAGCCAGTATGCAACGGTCAATGCGGTCGTATTGTTGGCGGTCGGGCCGGTAACCGTAAATTTTGCAGGCTGGTTGTCGGACCGCTGGACCAGCCGGGGATACAAGGACGCACCGCTGCGTATCGCGCTGCTCGGTGTGGTGGTGATGATCGCCAGCGGCGTGGCCGCGCCCCTGATGCCCTCACCGTGGCTGGCGATGGGCCTGTATGGCGTCAACACCATTGGCATTGCCATGACTTCGGCGGTCGGTGTGACCGCCTTGCTGAACATTTCACCGGCTGCCATGCGTGCACAGATCGTGGCCTTTTATTACATGTGCATCAGCCTGGCCGGCCTGATGCTGGGTCCAACAAGCATCGCCTTGCTCAACGACCACGTGTTCGGTGAACAGGGCATCCGTTATTCGATGGCCCTCCTGCCGGCCCTTTATGGTCTGCCCATTATTCTGATGGCCGGGATGATAAGGAGAAATTACATGCAGGCCTTTTTGCATTATGAATCCATTGGCCAGGAGTGAAAAGAAATACTGTTGAGTGAAATAAAGCACACGACCGCCTATTTTGACTCCAGCCATGGCCGGATTTATTGCCATCAATGGAATGGGACATCTGGTGATCAGTCGTCGCCAGACATCGTACTTCTACATCCCATGCCGCATGACGGTATGTTTTTCAGGGTCATCGCACCACTGTTGGCGGTCGGCAGGACGGTAATCGCACCGGATTTACCGGGTTATGGCGGCTCGGATAGTTTGGAAGAGACCCCGACCATTGGCATGTACGCGGACGCGATGGTCGACGTGTTACGCAGCCGGGAAAGACGGGGTCCGGCGGATCTTTTTGGTTTTCACACCGGCTGCCTGGTGGCCACCGAGTTGTCACTGCATTACCCCGATGAGGTACACCGCCTGGTGCAGGTTGACGTACCTTATTTCGACCCGCTGAAACGCGAAGAACTCATGGCCGGGGATCATGCCGTGGGCGGTTTTATCGCCGCGTTCAGCTATCCGGGCGAGGAGCGGTATCCCCATATCCGCCACGACTGTCTGGTGATAGCCACCGCATCCAGTTTACTGGAACCCAGCCGGGCGGCAGCCGCCGTGATTCCGGACTGCTTCTTCCGGGAGATGCCGGATGTATATAAACCTGTAATGGAAAACGGCGCCGGGCCGATAGCAGCTTGTACCCGGAATTTTCTCGATCAATGAAACAGCGAACGGAGCTACAACCATGAACGATCAATCCCCACCCATGATTAACCGGCGGAACCTGTTGAAAGCCACCAGTGTGGGCCTGGCCGGCGCTGCCGGACTCGGCATGTTGGCCGCCCATCCCTCTGCAGCGGTAGCAAACCCGGGCGGTGATCTGAAAATGAGAAGTGACGGCACCTATGAAACCGTGCCGCTGGCCAAAGATACCATAACGGTTTCCGTGGCGCAGACCCGTGTGCAGGCGGTCGATGCCAATGCGCCCAAAAAGGGTCTGAAGGCAAACCTGGATCACATGCTCAAAGCCATTGACAAGGTATTTCACTGGAACCCGCCATCGGACATCGTCCAGTTCCATGAATTTCCAATTACGGGTTTTGATATCTGGACCCGTAAGGAATGCCGGCGCCTGGCGATTGAGGTCCCTGGTATGGAGACGGAGGCGATCGGGGAAAAAGCTAAACAGTACAACTGTTATATCGTATTTGGATCTTATGTGGTCGATCCGGACTGGCCGGGGCATGTGCTCAGTGTGACAACCATCATAGGCCCACAAGGCGAGGTTGTTGACAAGCACTGGAAAGCGCGCAACATCAAGGGGGTATTTCCGGGCATCGAACTCTACACGACAACGATTTATGACGTGCTGGACGAATACATCGAAATGTACGGCGCCGATGCGGTGATCCCGATCACGCGCACACCGGCAGGTAACATCGCGACCTCATCCGTGCAACGCGAACCGGAGTTGTTCCGGGCCTTTGCCATGAAAGGCGCCGAAATTATGCTACGCACCGCCAGCGGTGGTTTCAGCGCAATCGATGTACAAGCCTGCGCAATGTATAACGGTTTCTACACGACGATGTGCAACAATGCAATTTCGCCTGGAAATCCCAATTTTTTTGAGGATGCCGGCGCCAGTTCCGGCGGCAGCATGATTCTGGGGCCACGTGGAGAGGAACTGGCCAAGGCGAGGGAACAGGAAACCGTCATATCGGCACGTATTCCCCTGGCACAGTTCCGTCAACGGCATCATCAACCCTATGTGCACAAGGCGCTTTATATGCCGGTCCTTGAAAAATACGAAAACGCTTACGCTCCCAACCTATTTTCCAGTTACCAGCCAAGTGACCTGTATGACGCTAAGGACTACCTGAAAGACAAGTCACTGTGGAAGCGGTAGTGATGTTGGCGCCAGCTTTGCCACGTGATGGGGGGTGGCGAACAGACGTGAAATCCGGATGGGTATTTACATTGCTCTTGCTATATAGATATAAATATATAACAATAAGGCTAATAACATGAGACGAAGACCCCAATAAAGACCAAATTAAACCGCAATTTGCACGTGTAAACCGAGGGACAAAATGAAAGCTTTCCAAAAATCAGTATTTAGTGTTGTGGCATCGCTGGCGGCCAGCGTCTGCCTGTTTGCAGCGGGCGCTTCAACGTTGTTGGCCGCAGACAACGACGAGAGCAGCGACAGTCTGGAAGAGGTGCTGGTCACGGCCCGTAAGATTTCCGAAAACATCCAGGATGTGCCGGTCGCCATCACGGCGGTCAGCGCCAATCTCATTGATATACTGGATATACGCAGTCTTGCTGACATTTCGAAAATCACCGCTGGACTGAATTTTGATTCTGAATTCGGTCGTGGCGCCAATCGCCCGGTGATTCGCGGCCAGGCCAATATCCTTGGCTCATCAGGTGTTTCATACTTTATCGACGGTGTATATATCAATGCATCTATCGACGATTATGACATTAATGATGTCGAACGTGTCGAAGTCGTCAAGGGACCCCAAAGCGCGTTGTACGGTCGGAACACATACTCCGGTGCCATTAATATTATCACCCGGTCACCCGGGCGGGAAATGTCGGGCCGTGCCCTGGTCAAGGTCGCGCAGGATGATGAGTACGAGGTCAGCGCAACCCTCAGGGGACCGCTGTCGGAGAACATGTCCTTTGGCCTGACCGGCCGTTACTTCGACCGCGGCGGGCCATTTACGAATACCTGGGACGACTCTGAAATCGGCAAACAGGAATCAAAGTCCGTCTCTGGCGTTCTGGAATTCAAAGATGAAAGGCTGAGGATCCGGGCCCGGGTCTACTCGGGTCGTACCTATGACGGGCAAGCCGCAATCTTCGCCACCCGCACGGCTGACAACAACTGCTATTTCGATAATGGTTCAATCTACAACGGGCGTGGCCGCTACTTTTGCGGTGTAGTCAAGCCGGGGCCCATCAATGTGGACTGGCCCCTGCAGGCGCCCAGGGCGAAACAGACCGAAAACTCCCTGCAATCCAGCCTGCTGATCGATTATGAATTCGATGATAACTGGAGTCTGACTTCCATAACAGGTTACAACGAGCATGACGGAGTGATGATCACGGATGGTGATTACCTGCCAACACGATTCCAGGTCTCCAATTTTACGCCCAACGGATTTCCTTACGCAGGGTTTGCCGATGGCCCCCCGTTTTTCTACGGCTATGTCGGGTCCATGATCGATTTTACCTTCGCAAATGCCAGTGATGCAGATGATTGGTCACAGGAATTACGTATTAATTTCAGTGGTGACAATTTTGAGGGTCTATTTGGTGCCTACTATTTCGACAGTGAAAGTACCACCCAGGACATCCGCGAACTACCGGCAAACGGCCAGTCTGACGCCGATGCCAACTGGTTCGCCGAATTCATGAGAATGCAGGGGGTATGTGCGGCCAATCCGTTCTGTGAGTCTATGGCACCCTTCTTTGGCTCCACGGTGATCGTTCCACGTAATGTGAATTCACTGGACATCCGTAACCAGGCTTTATACGGCATGATTTCATTTGATCTCAGCGACGCATTTGGGCTGACCGTTGAAGGACGCTACCAGGAAGAAAAAATCACGCAAAATGCCATCGTGCAGGATTTGGGTGGACCGGTGGTTGCGACGTCCACGGCAAGCGAGACATTCAAAAAGTTCAGCCCACGTGTGACGCTGGACTGGACGCCAGCTGATAACAGCATGCTTTATCTGCTTTATGCTGAGGGTACCAAACCCGGTGGGTTCAACAGCGTCGTAGCGATTGAGGCTGGTCTGCCCACCTTTGACGAGGAAAAGGTCAAGTCATTTGAACTGGGTTCCAAGAACGTATTTGCAGATGGGCAGGTGGTTGCAAACTTTGCCGCATATTTCAACAAGGTTGACGGCTATCAATTGACCCAATTGGCGCAGACAGAAACACAGACAACCACGGCGACGGTGAATGCCGGTGACGCTGAAGTCAAGGGTCTGGAAGCCGAATTGATGATTCGCCCCGCGGTGGCCGAAGGTCTGACACTGACCCTGAATTATGCCTGGAACGATTCCAAATTTACCCGGGGTGTCGATCAGAACCAGGGTGTGCTGGATGATGTGCTGGACGATGGCCTGGTCAATTGTTCAACGGGTGATGAGTTCCCCAACGATAGCAGCTGTACTTCAAAGTTCGGTTCCATAGAGGGACACAGGATCCCACGTTCTCCGAAGCACCAGGCATACATTGATGTTGATTTTACGCAACCATTTGGCAGCGCAGGCTGGAACTGGTTTGTCGGTGCAAACTATTCCTATGAGTCCACCAAGTTTGCCCAGGTGCACAACCTCGCTGAAACCGGTAGCACCACGTTGGTCAACGCGCGTCTCGGTGTGCGTAATGATAACTGGATGGTCCAGTTGTACGGTCGTAACCTGACTGGCGAAGATTCGGCGCCGCAGGTGTTGCGCTACGCTGAACCCTATGCTTTCACGCGAAATTTTGCGGTCAGCCAGCGCAGAGATACCTTCTGGGGCTTCAGAGCCAGTTACGAATTCTGATCTCTGCCCGGCAGTGGCGACAGAACGGGTGGCTGGAGAATCCCGCCACCCGTTTTATGAAGCAGCAGGTTTTTCCTGTGCCGATGCAACAATGGCGGCCGCGCATTTCTCCGCGATCATGATAGCGGGGGCATTGGTGTTGCCCGACACCAGCGTTGGCATGATGGAGGCATCGACCACGCGCAGCTTATCGATGCCGCGGACTTTCAGTTCCGAATCCACCACCGCCAGCGGGTCCCGGCCCATCTTGCAGGTGCCGACCGGGTGGTAAACCGTTTCAGCTTTACGGCGGATGAAATCCACCTGCTCAGAGCGTGTGCGTACTGATTCTTCCGGGAAAATGAAGTGGTCCCAATGGGGTCTGAAGACGGTTTGTGTAAATATTTCCTTTGCCAGACGGGCACACTCCAGCATCATTTCAAGGTCCTGGTCAGTTTGCAGGTAGTTGGGCTGGATTGCCGGGGCTTTGGCCGGATCAGCGGTTTTAAGAAGGATTTCACCGCGGCTTTGTGGCCGCAGATAACAGGCGTGGATGGTCATGCCACGACCGGGCAGGAGGTTACGGCCGTGGTCATCCAGCATCGCCGGCAGGAAATGAAATTGCACGTCCGGGCGCCTATCCTTTGCCAGCTTGCTACACACGAAACCACCGGCCTCGGCCAGGTTGGAGGTTGCCGGACCACGTTTGCCAAAAAGGTAACGCAGACCCGCCAGCGTGTGGTTGAGCTTGTCGTAGGTCGCGTGGTCGGAACTCGACACCAGCGTACAGATATCCAGGTGGTCCTGCAGGTTTTGGCCGACCCCGGCCAGGTCATGTACGACGGGCACACCGCGTTTACGCAGATGGTCTGCCGGCCCGATGCCGGATAACATCAAAAGCTGTGGTGAATTGATCGCGCCGGCGCTGAGAATGACTTCACCGGCGTGCACCTGCCGTGGCTTGCCCTTGTGGACAAACTCGACACCGCAGACGCGGTCTTTTTCGAGCAACAGTCTTGTACTCAATGCACGGGTCTTCACTGTGAGGTTACGACGCCTGAGCGCTGGTTTGAGATAGGCCGTTGCGGCACTGCAGCGCAAACCGTTGCGTTGGGTGACCTGGTAGAGTCCGAAACCCGCTTGCTCCCGGCCATTAAAATCATCATTCAGCGGATAACCCGCCGCTGCGCCGGCCTTTACGAACACCTTGCTCAAGGGGTTCGCGTAGCGCAAATCCTGCACTGCCAGTGGCCCACCGGTTGCATGCAGTTCGGATGCGCCGCGCTGCTGGTCTTCTGATTTCAGGAACCACGGCAACACATCGTCAAAGCCCCAGCCGGGGTTGCCGGCCACTTCCCAGTCGTCATAGTCCTCACGCTGGCCACGGCAGTAAACCATCGCGTTGATGGCACTGGAGCCACCCAGTATCCTGCCACGTGGCCAGTACAGTCTGCGCCGGTTTAAAGCGGCTTGCCGCTCGGTCATGTAGCCCCAGTTGATATCGCGGTTATTACGCAATTGCCACAAACCGGCGGGTATGTGTATAAATGGGTTGTTATCGGGTCCGCCTGCTTCCAGCAGTAATACCCTGTTGGCTGGATTTTCGCTCAGACGGTTGGCCATGACACAACCAGCGGAGCCGGCACCGATGACAATGAAATCGTATTCCATGCACTTTTCCAAGCTGTTTTATGCATCATACCCAAAGGTGGGGCAGGCGGGAACAGTCCACCCTGATATTGTCGTCATCCAGCTGGTTTACATGACTTTTGCGGCTTCAAATCGGGTATAGTTGCGCCTTCGCAAAAAGGAAAATAACTTGACTCTGACGCGTCTATCTTTGGGCAATCCGGTGGCGGTGAGTGTTGCCTGTATCCTGCTGGCAATTTTTGGCACGCTGGGCTTGTTGCGTCTGCCGGTCCAGATGACGCCTGAAATTGAGCGTCCGGAGATTTCAATCCAGACCCCCTGGCGTTCGTCCGCGCCGAACGAGGTCGAGTCAGAAATCATTGAACCGCAGGAAGACGTGCTACGCAGTGTGCCGGGGCTGTTGCGGATGACCTCAACCGCTAATTTTGGCAGTGGCTCCGTACAACTTGAATTTGCCATTGGCACGGATATGAACCGCGCCCTGATCGAAGTCATGAACCGTCTCAACCAGGTCCCCCGATACCCCCTTGATGCCACGGAACCGGTGATCAGCGTGGGTGGCAGCCGTTTTGAGAAAGTGATGGCATGGTTTGCGATCAATCAGAAACCGGGTAATGAGCAGCCGATCGAGTCTTACCAGGATTTCATCGATGAGACCGTTGTCACCCGTCTTGAACGGGTACCAGGTGTTTCCAGGGTGGGCGCGTTCGGTGGACGCAACCATGAAATCAGGATCACGTTTGACCCATACAAGGCAGCCAATATCGGTCTGGACCTGACGTCGATATCACGCGAACTGGGCGCCAATGCCAATGTTTCCGCAGGCAGCACTGAAGTCGGACGACGCCAGTACACGGTGCGCTTTTCCGGTAAGTACGAGATCGAGTCACTGGGCGATCTGGTGTTGGAGTGGCGCGAGGGTCAACCCATCCGTCTGCGGGATATCGCGCAAATACACATGCAAATGATGGACACTTCAACTGTTCTGCACATGAATGGCGGACCTTCCATTGCGGTTAACGTCATACCGGAGTCGGGGGTCAACATACTCGCGGCCATGGCCACCCTCAAACAGACCGTTGCGGACCTGGCAGCCAATGAACTGGACCGGGCCGGTCTTGAAATCAGCCAGAATTATGACCAGTCGGTCTATGTCAAGGGCTCTATCGGGATGGTACGCAACAACCTGTTGCTGGGTATGTCCCTGGCGGTGGTTGTTTTATGGTGGTTTCTGCGCAAGTTTCGCGCCACCCTGATCGTCGCCCTGTCGATTCCTTTATGTCTGTTTGCTGCATTTGTTGTGTTAAATGCCGCTGGTCGCACGCTCAATATCATTTCCCTCGCGGGTCTGGCCTTTGCAACGGGTATGGTGCTCGACGCCGCGATCGTCGTACTGGAGAATATTTTCCGGCAACGTGAGGCCGGGCTCAGTGGTGATCAGGCCTCCGAGCGTGGCACCTTACAGGTTTGGGGCGCACTGGTGGCATCCACCGCGACCACGGTCGCCATTTTCATGCCGGTGGTTTTTTTGCAGGATGAAGCGGGGCAGTTGTTTGGTGACCTGGCCATCACGATCTCCGCCGCAGTGATCGCTTCCCTGGTGGTGGCGGTCACCGTGCTGCCATCCGCTGCGTCTCATTGGGTGCGGGGTAGTGGAATTGAAGATATTCACCGTCACTGGTGGCGCTGGGTGACCCGTCACATCATGAGTTGGACAGACACTGCCCGCCGCCGGCGTACCTGGATTGCGGTGCTGACGCTCGTGCCGCTGGTGCTCGTGTTACTGCTTAAACCTTCGGCGGATTACCTGCCGGAGGGTAAACGCAATTTTATTTTCGGGTTCATGATCGCACCACCCGGATTGGGGATCGAAACGGCCAAGAAAGAAGTCATGAACGTCATCGACCGGCGGCTGGTTCCCTATATCAACGGGGAGAATCCCTTGCAGCTGGATAATTACTTTTTAGGGTCCTCGCGGGGTTTCGGGACATTTATTGGCGGCGAGGCAAAAGATCCAGCGGATGTTGACGACCTCATCGAGGTCTTTAATTCCGAAATCCTGACGGGCTTCCCCGATACCTTCGCCTTTGCCGGGCGGCGTGCGATTTTTGGCGGCTCCCGTGGTGGTCGGCAAATCAATATCGATCTGGCGGCCGACTCGTTTGAATCGCTGATCAGGGCGGGGCAGGTGGGTTTTGCCGCGATACAAGAAGTCCTGCCGGGTGCCAATATTCGGCCATTGCCGGGTCTGGAGCAGGCCGAACCGGAACTGAGGCTGATCCCGGATGACCGGCGTATCGCCGAAGTCGGCTGGAACCGCGCACGTATGGCCACCATCATCCGTGCCATGGGTGACGGGGCATTTATGGGCGAATACTTTGACGGCACCCGTCGCTACAACGTCATCCTGCGCTCAGAGGAATGGCACACACCGGAAGAACTGGCCGCGTTGCCAGTGGCTACCGCCAACGGGGAAGTCCAGACCCTGGGAGAACTGGCAACGGTTACGCGTACCGCCGGACCGACCCAGATTCGCAGGGTTGACCGCGCGCGCACCCTGACGCTGCAGGTGACACCACCGACCGGTATGGCTCTGGAGGTGGCGCTTGACCGGCTCAATAAAGCCGTCATCCCCCGGATACGGGAACATTTACCCCAGAACGCCGTTATCCACATGCGCGGAACTGCAGAGGCATTGAAGCAGGCCCTGGGCAGCATGGCGGGTAGTTTTACGCTGGCCATCGTCATCCTTTACCTGTTGATCTCCGCCCTGTTCCGTTCTTTCAAAGATTCGCTGCTGGTCATCATGACGATACCCATGGCCACGGTGGGCGGCATCATCTCCCTGCGTTTGCTGGACCTGGCATTATTCGCCAGCGGTGGTCAGCAAATGGACCTTCTGACCATGATCGGCTTTGTCATATTGCTCGGTCTGGTGGTCAACAATGCTATCCTGCTGGTGTATCGTGCGCGTGACGGCGAGCGTGAGGGCATGTCGCGCAGGGACGCGGTGGAAAGTGCGGTGCGCCTGCGTTTGAGGCCTATCTTGATGAGTACAATGACCAGCATATTCGGCATGTTGCCATTGATGCTGATACCCGGTTCCGGCACAGAACTCTATCGCGGTATGGCCGCTGTAATCGTCGGTGGAATGCTGGTCAGCGCGATGTTCACATTGGTGTTGCTACCCAGCATGTTGCGCGCCAATGAGGGGGACTATCCAGAAAAATTGAGCCGGGTGCAGAGTCCGGTGCGGCATTAAGAAATGGACCAGACTGAATGAAGAAGTTGCTTTTATTGCCATGGCTCTTGGTAACCCAGTGTGTGCTGTCAGCGGCCGTGAACGCCCAGCAAGAGGCGCCGTCCGCGATGGTGCGTGTTGCGCAGGCGAGCGTACAGAGTCTGGCACCAGTGACCATCGTACCGGGCACCGTGGTCAGCCGAAATGATGCAAAACTTGCTGCGGAAGTCAGCGGCCGTTTGATCACGGTGGCGGATGTGGGGACCATCGCTGCGGCAGGTGATGTGGTTGCGCAGATAGAAGACACGGCCCTGAAGCTCAGGCAGACAGAGCAGCAGGCCGAGGTTGAACGTGAGCACGCCAGGTTGAAGTATCTCGAGAGCGAGGAACGACGGTTTGAAAAGCTTGCAAAATCCAATCTCGCTGCCGTGACCAAGCTGGATGAAACACGCTCGGACCGGGATGTTTCGCGTGGCGACCTGCGTGTGGCGCAATCACGTCTCGCGCAGATAGAAGACCAGTTGACGAGAACCCGGATGACCGCGCCTTTCGGCGGCATTGTGGTCGAGCGTTTGATGATGCCGGGTGAACGGGTCAATCCCGGTACCAACGTGGTGCGCATGGTCGACCAGCAGCACCTTGAGGTGGTCGCCAGGGCGCCACTGGAATATTTTTCCGTGGTCAGGCCGGGCCAGCAACTGCTGTTAAAAACCGGCGCGACCAGCAGCACAGGTGAGGTGAGAACGGTCGTCGCGGTTGGTTCTGAAAATACCCACCAGTTCGAGCTCAGGCTGGATATCGAAAGTAATCTGTTTCCCGTGGGTCAGACGTTGCGGGTGTCGGTGCCGACCGCTGATCCACGCGATGCGTTGGTAGTGCCGCGAGACGCGCTGGTACTGCGCCCGGAGGGGATATTCGTCTTTGTGATCGCGGCCGATAATACTGCCAGGCAACTCATGGTCACCACCGGTATTGGCGCAGATACAATGATAGAAGTCAAAGGTGAGGTACATACCGGTGATCGGGTTGTTATCCGTGGCAATGAACGGCTTCGGTCCGGACAGACGGTCAGTATCAGCGAAAGCTGAAGATCTGAAAAAGGTCATCAACCATACGGGTAACATGAACACAAGCGCACCCGCCTCCCCCATCAGCCACCCCCTTGCCAGCCTGGTCAAGCTCAGGCAAGGTGAGTGGCCACGGTTCGCGTTGGCATTTGTCTATTTCTTTCTCCTGCTGGCCGGGTATTTTATGCTGCGGCCTATCCGCGGTACTGTGGCAGCCAACCACAGTGGTTCCCTGCAGTGGCTGTACACCGCAACGTTTATATCGATGCTGTTGATAGTGCCACTCTTTGGATGGCTGGTGGCAAACTTTAGACGCGGCCTTTTTATCCCCGGCATATACCTGTTTTTTATCGTCAACCTGGCGTTTTTTGCGCTGGCGTTCAAAGACAATGCAGCCGGAGACTGGGCCCAATACAGTTTTTATGTCTGGCTGAGTGTGTTCAACCTTTTCGTGGTATCCATTTTCTGGAGTTTCATGGCAGATATTTTTCACCCGGAACAGGCACAGCGCCTGTTTGGCAGCATCATGGCGGGTGGTAGCCTGGGCGCTATTTGTGGACCATTACTGACCGCACACTGGGTCAAGGGTATTGGAACGTCTGGTGTGATGACACTGGCCATTATTCTTCTTCTTGGCGCCACTGCCATGGCGATCGTCCTCGGCCGCTACGAACGCCACGGGCACCGGGACAATCCCACGGAAATTATCGGTGGTGGCATCTGGGAAGGGGCAGTGCATGTATTTAAGTCAAAATACCTGTTATTGATTTGCCTGCTGATGCTCAGTCATAACTTGACCGCGACTTTTTTATACAACGGTCTGGCAGTACTGGTTGATCAGGAAATCATCGGTTTTGATGAGCGCACCCGTTTCTTCAGTTTTGTGGATCTCATTGTGCAGGTGCTGGCCTTCCTGTTCCAGTTCCTGGTGACATCACGCCTGGTCATCCATCTGGGTATGCCACGCACGGCGGTCTTGCCCCCTATCCTGCTGGCGGCCGGTTTTACCCTGTTGGGCAGTTCCATGGGCCTGGTTCTGTTTGCCGCCGTGCAGGTGGCTCAAAGGGCGCTGAACTACGGTCTGTTGGGCCCGGTCAAGGAAATGCTGTTTACCGTTGTTGAGCGCGAAACCAAATACAAGAGTAAAAACTTCATCGATACCGTGGTTTATCGCGGTAGTGACGTAACCGCCAGTTGGCTGTTTAAGGGCATGTTGAGCGCCGGTCTGGGGATGAGTCAAATTGCCTTCTCGTACCTGCTGGTGCTGGGGCTGTGGGCGGTGGGCGCCTGGCGGTTGGGTAAGGCCTATCTGCGTCTCAAGGCCTGAATCGTTTCTGATGCTGTGAACTCCAGCAACGTTGTTTACAAGCAGGTGCAAGTGAGGGGGGTATCGGGTAGCGGCATCCGGGACACACTCAAGCCATCCATGGGCGTTCGGCAGCCGTTCCCTACGGCTGACGGTCCCGGCTACCGCCACCCGACACCCCCTCCGAAATGACGGTGCCAGGCCATGACTATTCCCGCACCCTGCACCCGACGCCTGGTGGCTTGCCTGTTTGGGTGACCTTGAAGTGCCGAGCAGGCGGGCTGTTTTGGCTAGCAATGGGAGGGATGCCCATTGCAGGCTGCCCAGGGCAGGATGCCCTGTTAAAGCCGGTAGCCGTAAAAACGGCTCGCCTGTGAGGGTAGCCCGCAGGGCCGCTGAGCCGGGAACCCAAACAGACAAACCACCGGGCGGTTTCCGCACACCGGTCAATGAATCCAATTTCTATAAACAACGTTGCTGGAATTCACAGCTAGAACAATCAGCCCGGGTAGAAACGTGTGCCCGCGGCGGTTTCGATGGTATCGACCGGGCACTGGTAAAGACGTTCCAGGCTGGCACGGTTGAGTAATTCGCTGGTGGGGCCGGCCTGCCATTCACCCGCCCCAAACAACATCAGCACATGATTGCAATAACGGGCCGCCAGATTGACATCATGCAAGGCCGCGATGCTACAGCGGTCATGTTCTGTGACCTGCTTTTCAACCTGCTGCATGATACGCAACTGGTGTTTCATATCCAGGTGATTGGTGGGTTCATCGAGCAGCAGAATTTCCGGCTCCTGGACCAGCATGGCGGCAAACGCCAGACGGCGCGCTTCGCCACCTGACAGCCCCGTGACCGAACGTGTTTCAAAACCGTCCAGGTCAACGGCGCGTATCGCGGCCTGGGCCTTTTTCTTGTCCGACGCGCCTTCGCGTTCCCAGTAACCCAGGTGGGGGTGACGGCCGGTCAGGGCGGTTTCCATGACGCTGGCATCAAAAACGTACACCGTGTGTTGTTGCAGCATACCCAGCAGACGGGCGATCATACGCCGTGGCAGTTTGTCCATGGCCTCACCAGCCAACAACACGCGACCGGCCTGTGGCGGTAAAAGGCCGGCCAGACATTTGAGCAAGGTCGTTTTGCCAATACCATTTGAACCCAGCAAACCCCAGCACTGTCCTTCTGAAAACTGCAGTTCAAGACCATTGCACACGCTGATGCCGGCAATACTGACGTCAAGGTCCTGACACGCCAGGGTGGTCATCCGACCTGCAACCTCGCCCGGTTGAGCAATAACAGAAATAAAGGTACACCCAACAGGGCCGTGACCACACCCACGGGCAATTGCTGCGGGCTCAACAATGTGCGTGCCAGCGTGTCAGACAATACCAGGAACAGACCGCCAAAAAGGGTTGCCGCCGGGATCAGGATGCGGTGGTCGGAACCTACCAGCAGACGCATCAGGTGTGGTACGATCAGGCCAACAAAGCCAACGCTGCCGGCAATGGATACCGCGGTTGCGGTTAACACGGAAGCCAACAGGTATACCAGCCACAACAGGCGGTGTGTGGGTTCACCCAAAAGCCGTGCAGTGGTCTCACCCATTGCCAGTACATTCAGGCTACGCGCAAAGCTTGCAATCAGGACAAAACTGCCCAGCAGTACCAGCAGCGCCCAGAACGGCAACTCGGCATAGCTGAGATCGCCCATCAGCCAGAACAACATGCCACGCAGGCTGTTGTCAGGGCTCAGTGATAGCACCAGGCTGATCAATGCAGCCCAACCCGATGCGGTCACAACCCCGGTTAGTAATAAACGTGTGCCACTCCAGGGACCGGTACCACGGGCCAAACCGAATACAATCAATATTGAAAACAGGGCGCCAAGCAGCGCCAGCCAGGGTAAAAAAGCCACCGCGACGCCAAACCCCATAGCCAGTAGCGTGGCAAATGCTGCACCACCCGATACCCCCAACACATAAGGGTCTGCCAAAGGGTTGCGTAACAATACCTGCATCAGGCAGCCGGACAGGGCCAGCATTGAGCCAACTGCCCAGGCAGCCAGGGCACGTGGCAGACGCAGACGCCACACGAGTTCACCATGCCGGCTGGCAGAGTCCTCGATCGCATGCAGCCATTCTCCCCAATGCAGTGTGACCGATCCCGTGGCACTGGCGAAAAAAATACTGCCAATGGACAGTAGCAGCAAGCCGAACAGCAAGATATTTCTGAACTTTGTTGGAATCATTTTGCAGGATTGTTAACATGGGTTACAGAATGAGTTTCAAGTATCGCATGGATTGTATTTTTCAAAAACAGAAAAAGACCTGACAATGATCGACCCGGATGGATTCAGACCCAATGTAGCCATGGTCATCATGAACAATGACGGCCAGGTATTCTGGGCGCAACGCAGCAATAACGATGGCTGGCAGTTTCCCCAGGGTGGTATGCGTTCTGATGAAACGCCCGAGGAAGCCATGTACCGTGAATTGCATGAAGAAACCGGCTTGCAAACTCCCCATGTCGAATTGCTGGGGGCCACGCCGGGCTGGTTGCGTTACCAACTGCCACGCCGTTTCCAGCGCTCACAAAGTAAACCTCTGTGTATTGGGCAAAAACAGGTCTGGTTTCTGTTGAAGTTGCTCGATGATGATGAGCCCTTTGATTTCACCATGATGGAAGAACCGGAATTTAAAAGCTTTCGCTGGGTGAATTTCTGGTACCCGGCAGACAACGTGATCTGTTTCAAACGACGTGTCTACCGCCAGGCCCTGACCTTGCTTGAGCCCCTGGCCGTCGCTGAGTTATAGCGGCTGCAAATCCATAACTTATTCATACCCGGTTGTCCGTGGAAGTCTGCCACGGCCCTGTGGATCACCACTAAGCAAAAGGTACCCCGAATGCAGCAGAGATTAATATTGACCATGGTTTGCTGGGCGATTGCCACACTCATGCCCGTTGCCGCACTGGCCCAGACTTTGTCAGACCAAGGCCCGGGGGTACAGAATCCGGTCATCGGGCAATTACAGGATCAGGCCCTGTCGAGTGATCTTGCCTGGCAGACACTGGCCGCCATAACCAGCGAGGTCGGCCCGCGAATGGCTGGCAGTGAAGCCGACCAGCGTGCGGTCAAATGGGCTGTTGCCAAATTGCATGCGCTTGGTTTTGAGCGCGTTTGGACCGAACCCGTGACCTTTCCGCGCTGGGTGAGAAACCAGGAGAGCGCCGAAGTATTGAGCCCTCACGCACAAAAACTGGCGATCACAGCCCTCGGTGGCAGTCCGGGTAGCGACGGGCCACTGCAAGCTGAAATCATCCAGTTCGAGTCGCTCGCTGCACTTGAGGCTGCATCAGCTGAGCAGGTTGCCGGAAAGATCGTGTTTATTTCACAACGGATGCCCAGAACCCGGGATGGTATGGGTTACGGCGACACCGTGGTGATACGCGGTCGTGGTCCATACGTGGCCGCGTCGAAAGGCGCACGGGCATTATTGATCCGCTCAGTGGGGACCGACAACGACCGTCTGGCACACACCGGCAATATATCCGGTACAGAGCCGGGTGACCCCGTACCCTCGGCGGCGCTGTCCAATCCGGATGCAGACAATCTGTTGCTCATGCTGGCGGGTTCAGGACCGGTCGTGGTGCGTCTTGACCTGGATGTCGGTATGGACGGACAGGCGGCCTCGTACAATGTCATTGGTGAGTTTTCCGGCCGTCAAAAAACCGGTAAATTTATCCTGCTCGGGGCACACCTTGATTCCTGGGATCTCGGTACCGGCGCCATTGACGATGGCGCGGGCATAGCCATCGTGACGGCTGCCGCGAGCCTGGTGGCTGGTTTGCCTGAACGGCCACGCCATGGCATCCGCGTCGTTCTGTATGCCAATGAAGAACAGGGTATTTTCGGCGGTAAGGCTTATGCGGCGAGGCACGCGGAAGAATTGGACAATCACCTGATCGGCGCTGAATCAGACATGGGTTCAGACCGCATCTATGCTTTCAGGACACGTGTCGTACCCGCAGCTGAGTCCTTTGTCACGACACTTGCCCGACATCTTGAAAGGCTTGGCATCGAGCGTGACCCTGATAGTATGGCCCATGGTGGTGCCGATGTCGGTCAGATGGGTAAACTGGGTATGGCATTGATTGACATGAATCAGGATGCCAGCCGGTACTTCGACCTGCACCATACGGCCAACGATACACTGGACAAGGTTGATCCGGACAGTTTGCGTCAGAACCTGGCCGCCTGGGTTACGCTGGTTTACCTGGCTGCAAATAGCGACATGGCATTTGGGCCATTGACACCCGAGCCGTCGAATTGACCGGACCGGATGCCCTGATTTTATTGCCAGTCTTGATTTAAGCCGCAGATAACCATATTTTGATAGTTTCGAGGGCAACAGTAAAATCACATGTTCAGCCACACCAGCCAACCCTGCACATTTGAGCGCGATTGCGCCGTTGTCATGATTCCGTCCGGTGATGAACTGACCCTGCCTGCAGGTACCGTTGGTTATATCACCCAATCCCTGGGGGGTAGTTTCACGGTATTCGTTGATGGCAACCTGTTCCGGGTGGCCGGCGTTGACGCTGACGCCATCGGCAAGGAAGCTATCCTGCCGCCGAGTCTGCCGGAAAACGCCAGTAACGAGGACGTTGAGAAACTGGTCTGGGCACAGATGAAAACCTGCTATGACCCCGAAATACCGGTCAATATTGTAGACCTTGGGCTAATATACGGTTGTGATTTAAGTGCTGACGAAGAGGGTAAAAGACAGGTCAGTATCAGCATGACGCTGACCGCACCGGGCTGTGGCATGGGTGATATCCTGGTTGACGATGTGCGCAGCAAGATCGAAATCATACCGACCATTGACCAGGTCAATGTTGAACTGACTTTTGAACCACCCTGGAACCACCAGATGATGACCGAAGCCGCCCGCCTCGAAACGGGTATGCTCTAGACATAATAATCTGACCATTTTACGGAGCCCACCTGGCAAGCAACCGCGGCGGGTACTTACATCCAGGGACACGCCATGAACCCATCCATGGGGGCTCGGTCGCAACATCCCTGTTGCTCACGGTCCCTGGGCGTAAGTACCCACCACGGCTCATGGACAGACCACCGGTCGGTGAAATTATCCTGCACTGGCACAACGGCTTGTGAGGGGGCGCCGGTGGCGGTATCCGGGACCGTCAGCCGTCGGGAACGGCTGATCGAATGCCCACGGATGGCTTGAATGTGTCCCGGAGACCGCTACCGGTGCCGCTCCCGCCGGGCACACTGTCAGGCAGCCTTGTTTTTCCTGGATCGTGTCTTTCGGACCACGCCCATACGCAATGCGCTGATGTCAAATTCATCCACCGCGATGATCTCGGCAACCATTGCATGCACCGCACGTAGCTCCTCGGCTTCTGCACTGCTGATTATGGATTTAGCCTGCGCCTCCTCCAGCTGCTGCTGCCCGTTCATGGCATCGAGTTCGCCATGACTTTGCGCCTTCAGAATTCGACGTTCGACCGGCTCCATGGCGATGACCCGTGGCAGTGCCAGTTCCAGCAGGCCGACGGGGTTGACTGCACTTTTTGAAATAAATGCACCATTGGTAAGACGCTGACGCGTTTCTGAGGGCGACAACAATAGCTGTGCAACCTTGTGACCGAGACGGTCACCGGACGGTTTTTCTATCCGGCCCAGTGGGAAGATCGTCATTGCCAGCAACACCCGGACCGCCTTATTGGGAAAGTTGTCTACGACACCCGCCAGGGCGGTTTGTATTTTATAAACAGCATCGTGGAAAGCCCATGCCAGAATGGGCTGGTCTGCTGCTGGTCTTCCCTGCAATTCAAATCTTTTCAGCATGGCAGAGCAAATATACAACTGGCTGAGAACATCACCGAGACGAGCCGAGATTTTCTCCTTGTGTTTGAGCCTGCCACCGAGGACCAGCATGGCGATATCCGAAGCAAACGCAAACGCGGCCGAATAGCGTGACAGTTTTCGGTAGTAACGTGCTGTTTTGCGGTCTGATGGTACGGCCGCAAAACCACCAAAACTCAGACCCAGCAGCATACTGCGGACCGCATTGCTAATACTGTAGCCGATATGGCTGAACAAATGCCGGTCAAATTTTTCGAGGCCCCTGGTCTTGTCCTGCATACGGGCGGCTGACATTTCCTTTAACACATAAGGATGACAACGTATGGCTCCCTGGCCAAAAATCATCATGCTGCGGGTCAGGATGTTGGCGCCTTCAACGGTGATCCAGATGGGTAGACCCTGCCAACCCCTGCCCAGATAATTGCGTGGGCCCATGATAATGCCCTTGCCACCGTGTATGTCCATGGCATCGCTGCATACCTTGCGGGCATTTTCTGTGGCATGGTACTTGGCAATGGCGGAAGGCACGGCCGGTTTGTCACCCATATCCACCGCAGATGCGGTCATGCGTGAAAGTGCCGAGGTTGCATAGGTGTTGCCAGCTATTCTCGCCAATGCTTCTTCCACGCCTTCGAAGCGTCCGATCGGCAGGTTGAACTGTTTGCGGATACGCGCGTAGGCGCCGGTCGCCAGGGCTGCGAGTTTGACCCCGCCGGTCGACGATGAGGGCAGCGTGATGGCGCGACCCACGGACAGGAGTTCTATCAGCATACGCCAGCCATGGCCGGCTTTTTCAACACCACCCACCAGTGTGTCCAGCGGTACAAACACGTCTTTACCACGCACAGGCCCATTATGAAATGGTACGTTTAACGGGAAATGGTGTTTGCCGATTTCCACCCCCGGGGTCTTGCGTGGCACCAGTGCCAGGCTGATGCCGATGTCCGGTTCATCTCCCAGCAGTCCGTCCGGGTCGTACATGCGAAATGCCACACCGACAATGGTGGCTACCGGCGCCAGTGTGATATAGCGTTTGTCGAAATTCAAACGGATGCCAAGGGCTTTTTTGCCCTTGTACTGACCCTTACAGACGATACCGGTATCAGGAATGGAGGTGGCATCTGAACCGGCGGTAGGGCCGGTCAGGCCAAAGCACGGTATTTCTTCACCCTTGGCCAGACGCGGCAGGTAATAATCTTTTTGCGCCTGTGTGCCGTAGTGGACCAGCAGTTCGGCCGGACCCAGTGAATTTGGGACCGCGACCGTGGTGCCGGTAATCGGGCAGACCGATGAGATTTTCTGTAACACGGCGCGGTGTGCGAGCGCTGAAAACCCCAGCCCCCCATATTCCGTCGGGATAATCATGCCAAAAAACCGGTTTTCTTTCAGAAATTTCCAGACCTCGGGTGGCAGGTCCGCCAGTTCATGGGCATTTTCCCAGGGTCTGAGCATTTCGCACAGTGTCTCCACCGGTCCATCAATAAACGCCCTTTCCGTTGTGGTCAGTTCGGGCCACTTTTGTGCGAGCAGGTTTTCCCACTTTGGGTTACCGGTAAAAAGCTCACCTTCCCAGCCAACGGTCCCTGCTTCCAGTGCAACTTTCTCTGTCTCCGAAAGTGTGGGCAACATTCTGCGGTACATCGCAAGGAACGGAGCACTGAGCCAGCGCCGTCTCAGGGGTTTGTAGTTCAACGCTATGGCCACGATTGCAAAAAGGAGGCTGGTTACCCCGACGCCAGTCGCAGAGACCGGTGTGAAAACAGCGAAAATGACCAGGACGGCTCCCATGGACAGGCTCCATGGCAGCAGATGCATTGCGCGGAAAGCCGCGGTGATTGACAGTGTCAGCAGCGCTAAAATCAGAATCCAGAACATCGCCGGTTACCTCGTAAATTTTTGCAGGCAAATTTCTGTGACGTAACGTGTGGGACAATGGCCTTCAAGTGCAAATCTTACATCACAGAAACCATTTCCATACGCAAGAGTATGGTCAATTAAATTGATATAGTCAATGCTGCTGTATATCCGCAAGCACCTTTGATGCAGCCACTTTGTCAGGTATGCTTCGCAGCTTGTACACATCTATCGTCGGGCAACGTACGTGGTTCAGACAGCAGCGACAAAAAAAGAACGGTCAACGCTTTGTGCGGGTGACTGGGAACAGGCGGCTTTGGAATTGATTGCCGAGCAAGGTATTCGTGCGGTCGCCGTTGAAACGCTTGCACGCAGAATGCATGTCACCAAGGGTAGTTTTTACTGGCATTTCTCCAGCCGCCAGTCACTGCTGGAGCAATCACTGTTACGCTGGGAAAAACACGATGCGGCGAACCTGCAGTCCTCCCTCGGGCAAATTACAGACCCGCGTGCAAGATTGCGTTCATTCTTCAGACGAACAGGGCGTGAAAAACTGACCCACAATGTCTACAGTTCGTTGTGTACGGCTGTCGATCACCCACAGGTTGAACCGTTGCTTGAAAGGGTGGCCGAACGCCGCATGCAGCAGATTGCGGCGGCTTTCGAAGAGATTGGTTTTGATAAGGATTCGGCAACACACCGTGCACGTTTGACGTACACGGCTTACCTGGGATATTTACAATTGCAGCGTCAACACCAGGCTCCCGGGTTGAGTTCCTCTGAATTTGAAGCCTACATGACCCACGTCATAGAAACCCTGATTCCAGCACGCCTTTAAACCACATATTGCACCGGTATCCAGATTACGAGTGCACCTGTCCTGCGCCGGGCTGATCTTTATTGGCCTCGTGCGTGCAGAATTCTTATACTTGACTCTCAGATGCCACAGGAGACTATCCATGCGCCTCAGACCAGTAGCCTTCCTTTTTGGTTTTTTCTTTTTGCTCGCCGCCTGCAGCACGAACCCGGTCACCGGCAAGAAAAATTTTATTCTGCCCAACCTCGATGAAAAATGGGAACGCAATGTGGGTGAGCAAATGTATGCGCCCATGCGTCAATCCCAGGGTGGGGATTACATATTGGACCCGGCACTCACGGAGTATGTGGTGACCGTAGGTGAGCGTGTTGCCGCGCACGCCAGTCGTGATCTGCCTTACGATTTCCACGTGCTTAATGATTCGGTCCCCAACGCGTGGGCGTTGCCAGGTGGAAAAATTGTGGTGAATCGCGGACTTTTGACCGAATTGAAATCGGAGGCCGAATTGGCGGCCGTATTGGGTCATGAAATCGTACACGCTGATGCAGCCCATGGTGCGCGCCAGCAATCCAAAGGTCTGCTTACCCAGGTGGGCATGATGGCCGCCATGATTTATGGCAGCAGCAAGGCCGATTCTCAGGTTGGCCAGCAGATTGCCATGATCGTACCGCAGTTGGGTGCACAACTGATAGCAGCAAAGTATGGACGGGATGCCGAGCGTGAATCTGATCAATTCGGTATGCGCTATATGTCGTCTGCTGGTTATGACCCCCAGGGTGCGGTGGAATTGCAGGAAACCTTTGTCAAATTATCAGAAGGCCGTCGTAGCGACTGGCTTTCAGGCTTGTTTGCCTCACACCCCGCATCCAGGGAACGCGTAGCCAACAACCGGGCGACAGCAAAAACACTGCCGCAAGGTGGTGAGACCGGGCGGGAAGTGTATCAACGTAAAACGCTATACCTGCGAAAAATGGTACCGGCCTACGAAGCCCATGATGAGGCCCGTAAGGCGCTGGCGCAGAACAATTTTAAAAAAGCCCGCAGCCTGACAAATAAGGCCATAAAGCTGGAGCCGCGGGAGGCTATTTTCTATGCCTTGTCTGGCGATATTTATGCCTCTGAAGATGACTTTCGGAGGGCCGAACGTGCTTACAGCAATGCCCTGCAACGTGACAGTGATTTCTTTTACCATTACTTGAGACGTGGTCAGGTCCGGTACGAGCTGAAGAAGTTTGCAGCATCCCGGACCGATCTGGAATCCAGTTTGAAATTATTACCCACGGAGCAGGCCAATCTCTTACTGGGCCACATGGACAAGCTTGCTGGAAATACACAATCGGCTATCAAGCATTATCAGCAGGCCTCTCAATCCAATTCAGCCATCAGCAAAGTTGCCAAAAGGGAACTGGTAAAGCTGGATTTGCCGGCCAGTCCTGCCAGGTATATTCAGACCTGGGCCGTGCTGGGACAAAACGGTATCGTAGGCGCAGCGGTCAAAAACAATTCGCCTGTGACGGTGAACAGCATTCGCCTGAAAGTGGAGTACATCAACGCCAATGGCAAGTTGCGAGTGTTCTCAAGGAGTATTCACGGGGTACTGGGTTCGGGAGAGCAGACTGCTGTGTCTACCGGGATACGCGATGTAGCCGATGCCAGTGCCCTGGCCAGGCGTGTCCGGCTAACGGTGGTGAGTGCAGTGGTGTCAGAAAAGTAGTCCCTGTCCTCTTGTGTACCTATTTCCACACCCTGGTATTGAGTAACTGACCCAAGCCGACAGACTGCTGCTTTAAACCCTTTTGAACATTCCTCGTCTAAACAGGTGTGGGAGATATGCAGGCTAGAGATAATGACGATTTATTGGCTGCCGAAAGGGAGCAGGTCGCGAAGGCCCAGGATGGTGACCAGCTTGCATTTGAGCAGCTTTACCGCAGTCACTGCAACCGGATTTACGCGCTGTGCTGGCGCATGTGTGGTGGTGATAAGGCCCTGGCGGAAGACATGCTACAGGAGGCTTTTGTGCGTGCCTGGAACAAGCTGCATTTGTTTCGGGGAGACAGCCGCTTTGCAACCTGGTTACACCGCCTGGCGGTCAACGTGGTATTAAGCGACCGACGTATCCGGGTAAAACGCTTGCAACGCGAGCAGTTCATGGGTGATGTGATTGAACAGACAATAACCGGCGAACGGGATGTGTCGGCAGGGCTCAGGGCAGATCTCGAAGTTGCGATCGCCGGGTTACCGGAACGGGCGCGGACCGTGCTGGTTCTGTACGACATAGAAGGTTACCGGCACCAGGAGATTGCCAGGCTGACCGGCATGGCGGTTGGTTCATCCAAGGCGCAGTTACACCGGGCCCGGAAACTAGTCAGGGAAGTTTTCAAGGATGCAGAGACAAAAAAGTGATGGTCATGTGAATATGAAAGAGTCTGAATTAACAAAAGAGATTAAGTCTTTGCCCAGGGACATCAGTCCACCGCGTGATGTGTGGCCGGGTATCAGACAGCGGTTGCAGTCACGGGGAATAGCCGACAGCCCGCTGTTGGCAAAACCGGTGTGGCGTGTGCCGGCCATCGCTGCCGGTCTGGTCATGGCCCTGACCACCGGCATATTGATTGGACGTGGTACAGGTCATGATTCTGGGATCACACCCATTCCTGTAACGCAGGCCGCTCCGTCAGTGTTGGAATATGCCCTGAAGACTTCGCTCGAATCTACTGAGCGTGAATACCAGGCTGCTCTGCAGGAACTGTTGCCGCTGGGTTATTCAGGTCAAAGCCTGGCGGATGATGGCCCGGATTCAATACGTGCAAGCTGGCGGGACCTGCAAGAGACAGAAAACCTGTTGCTGGGTGCGATTGGTGAACACCCCACGAACCTTTTTTTAAGTGAAAAATTACTTGAGCTCAAATCCCGGCAATTACAGTTTGTAAAACAACTGGTGATGTTGGAACAAAATAACTGGAGAAAGACATGAAAACCGTAACCCCGCGTTTGTTTTTTGTACTGTTGGCTATCCTGCCACTGGCCGCGATGGCCGGTGAGCCCATTGATCAACACTGGAATGTCGCTGCCGGGGCAACGCTTTCAATCGACAATGCAGCCGGCAAAATCGAAGTGCAAGGCTGGGGCCGAAATGAAGTCCACCTCAGCGGCAAGCTGGGTAACAGCGTTAAGGAACTGGAGGTGAATGAAAACGATACGGGTTTGCAGCTCGCGGTCATCAATCGGGGCGAGCGGAACATTGATGAAAGTGTATTGGTGCTGAATATACCCGCAGGCGCCACGCTCGAGGCAACCGGTGTCAGTGCAGATATCAAAGTTACAGCCATGGAAAATGGAAAACTGACAGCCGAATCCGTCAGTGGCGATGTGGATGTCGAGGCTGCAAGCCACTGGGTCTCACTGGAATCGGTCAGCGGTGATGTGAACTTCAGGGGTTCAACCACGCGCATTTCCGCAGAAACGGTATCCGGTGATATGACCTTATCTGGTATCACTGGTGAACTTGAGGCCACCACGGTGTCCGGTGACATGGTCCTGTCAGCCGGTGAGGTGGATAGCTGCAAACTCGAAACTGTTTCCGGTGATATTGAACTAACTGCATCAGTTTCCACCCATGGCAGGCTCAGCGCGGACAGCATGAGCGGGGATGTGAGTATCCGCTTACCGGCTACCCAGCAGGGCGGGTTCAAGGCGCAAAGTTTCAGTGGCCGCATCAGCACGGACTTTGGTGCCATCGAGCGTACAAAGCATGGTCCAGGCAGTCACCTCAAATATTCTGCCGGCAGCAACAATGCGGAAATACGTGTTGAGAGTTTCAGTGGCGATATCAGTTTCGA
>CAZYVH010000027.1:0-33324 GCA_964650905.1 uncultured Wenzhouxiangellaceae bacterium
CCAGAAATGTCTTTAAACCAAACAACCGGAAAAGGGTTATGTCAATTATATCTTTAGGAATAACAACACGTCTCGCGCTCATCACCCTTATCGCAATGATGCCGCTTCTTTTGGCACATGCCACGGTATTGGGTGCAACGGTCGAGACACAAACCACAATCAATGAAGCCTCGGCTGCATCACAAACACGGGTGACCCGTCTTGCCCAGCAAACCGCTGATTTGCTGGCGGAGTATCGCACCGTTATACGGGAGACCGATAGCCTGAAGATTTATAACGACAATCTTGAAAATATTGTCATGGATCAGCGTGCGGAAGTGATTTCAATCAACAGGCAGTTATCCGGTCTTGAAGCGACCAATCGCGGGATTGTGCCATTGATGCTCGATATGATCGATACGCTCGGAAAAATCGTGGAAAGTGATATGCCATTTCGTCTGGAGGAACGACGTGCCCGTGTTCAGCACCTGCGAGATATGATGGATCAGGCTGATGTCACGGCGTCGGAGAAATACCGCAGGGTCATGGAAGCTTACCAGGGCGAGCTGGAATATGGACGTACCACTGAGGCTTACTCCGCCGTCTTGCCGTCTTCGGGTCAGACCGTTGATTTCCTGCGGGTCGGGCGGACACTTCTGGTCTACCAGACCAGCGACCAGCTCAGCACCGGTTGGTTCAATCCGGCATCACAGGAATTTGAAGAACTGCCGGATCGCTTTCGCCTGGAAGTCAAAGAAGGGCTGGCCATTGCCAAAAATGAAAAGGCACCGAACCTTGTCATGCTTCCCGTTCCTGGTCCGGAGGCAGAGAAATGACATATTTGAAATTATTTCTGGCCGTCGCACTGTCGATTTTCACTTCCACGCTCAGTGCTCAAACCCTTGATGAACTGGCCAATATCGTAGAAAAGGCTGCCACCAGCGAGGGACAACTCAACAAAGAACGTGAAGCGGAGTTTTTGCGCGAACGTGATAGTCAGAACAAGCTACTCAAACAGGCACGAGTTGAGCTGAAACGTCAGGAAATACGCAGTGATGATCTAAAAACCGAGTATGACCGCCTGGAGAGAAACCTGGCAGAATTATCGACCGTTTTGCAGGAGCGTATGGGTAATCTCGGTGAGTTATTTGGTATTGTGCGGCAGTCTTCCGGTGATATCCAGGCAGTACTCAATGATTCGATGGTGTCGGCAGAACTACCGGGACGCAGTAAATTTTTATCCGAACTGGCGCAGCGTAAGGAACTGCCAAACGTGCAGGAATTACGCATGGTCTGGTCCCGGATGGTCACGGAAATTGCGCAGTCTGGCAAGGTGGTGAGGTTTAAGTCATCGGTTGAACGCGCCAATGGTGCCAGGGAGGATATGGAAGTTGTCAGGGTCGGGGTATTTAATGCGGTATCCAATGGCAGCTTTCTTGACTGGGATTCAAGCAAAAGCAGGACGAACCTGATTGAACTCGCGCGTCAGCCGGCCGCTCGTTATCGGTCGATGGCTGAAGACCTGCAGAAGGCCTCACCGGGCGAGACGGTTGCGATGGGAGTTGATTTCACCCGCGGCCAGATTTTACGCGCCGTGGTCCAGTCCAAGACGCCGTTGGAACGTGTCCGTGAAGATGGCGGCCCGGTGGGCTATGTCATTATTGGTGTCGGTTTGCTGGGTCTGCTCCTGAGTATGTGGAAGGCTTTTGTACTGTATTCAACGGGTGCCAGGATGAACCGGCAACTGAAAGCGGAAACCCCCGACAAGGGTAACCCGCTGGGCAGGGTCATGTCTGTCTATGTGGATAATCCTGAGGCAGATATCGAAACACTCGAGCTCAAGCTGGACGAAGCCATTTTGCGTGAATCTGCACCGCTCGAAAGTGCCCTGAGCTTTATAAAAGTGCTCTATGTTGTTGCACCATTGCTGGGTTTGCTGGGGACGGTCGTGGGTATGATCGCGACCTTCCAGATGATCACGCTGTTTGGTACAGGCGACCCTCGTATGATGGCAGGTGGCATTTCCACCGCATTGGTGACGACGGTTCTGGGTCTTGTGGTGGCCATTCCGTTGACGTTATTGCATGCATTTTTGCAAGGGAAAAGCAAATCCTTGATACAAGTCCTTGAGGAACAGGCAGCCGGTATGATTGCCCGGCTTGCGGAGCGTGGTGGATGATCTGGTTTTATGACGCGGTAGATTCAATCCGTGGCTTTATGGAGTTGGGTGGTGGCGTCCTGTACGCCATCATGGCGGTGTTGTTCCTGATGTGGACTTTTATCCTTGAACGCTTGTGGTACTTCTACCGGGTTCACCCTGCCGCAATGAACAGGATTGTATCTGCCTGGGAGACGCGGGCTGATACACATTCCTGGTATGCCAGACGTATCCGTGAAGAAATGATTTCCAAAACATCTGTTGCACTGAAGAACAACATTGGCCTGATAAAAGCTTTGATTGCGATTTGTCCGCTGTTGGGACTGCTGGGCACTGTGACCGGCATGGTCAGTGTTTTTGACGTTATGACTTTTGCGGGAACCGGTAATGCGCGGGCCATGGCCGCGGGTGTTTCAAGAGCCACCGTGCCGACCATGGCGGGTATGGTGGCGGCGCTTTCCGGCGTTTATTTCGGCACCTGGCTTGAGCATAAGGCGGTGACCGAAACTGAAAAACTCGGTGACTTACTGCAATCCCACTGAGTTTGCAGGATCATGGTGAAATATGCAGGCTAGAAAAAAAGCACGTTCCGAAGACGCTGATATCAATATCACGCCCATGCTGGATATCGTTTTCATCATGCTCATATTTTTTATTGTGACAACGTCTTTTACCAAGGAAACCGGTGCCTCGATCATTAAACCACTGGCCGAGCAGGCTGTATCCCTGCGTAATGGCACCATCCTGATCGGTATCATGTCGAATGATGATATCTGGATGAGTAAGCACCATATCGAATTAAGTGAAGTTCGTCAGATGGTCGAGCAGGCCCGGGCGGAAAACCCCAAGGGTAGCGTTGTTATCGTTGCAGACAAGGTTGCCAGGATCGGCACCATTACCCAGGTCATGGACCAGGTGAAACTGGCCGGTGTCGAAGGCATTGCCATTTCTGCTCAGACCCCCGACGGTTGAACGACGCCAATTGAAATGAGCAGGTTCAGAATTCTTTTTGCGGCGTTGATTGCGGTTGGCATAACCTTCGCGCTGTTTCTTTTCATGTTTAAACTGATCTCTTCCGGTGGCAACAATAAGGAAGAAATGGAAGCAATCGCCGGTATTCATTTTGGCCCGGTCGACATTCCCGATGAGGTCATGACCAAGAACCGCCGTATTCCCAAGAAACCGCCACCACCCAAAAACCCGCCGCCGCCGCCGAAAATGCAGGTCTCAAAGATGGAGCAGAGCGTGCAGGATATGCCGCAACTGGATTTGCCCAACCTGGATGTTCCGGTATCCGGTGGTGAGGGTATGTTCATTGGAAGTTTTGCGAGCGTGGACAGAACTGAAGAAGGCGATATTATCCCCATTGTGGTCATCCGTCCCATCTATCCGCGTGATGCGGCCATGCAGGGTTTGGAAGGCTGGGTGAAAATTCAGTTCACTATTACCGAGACAGGCACGGTCAAAAGCCCGCGGGTGATAGAATCCGAGCCGCCCAGGGTGTTTAATCGTGAGGCCATCCGGGCCATTCTGAAATGGAAATTCAAACCACGTGTGATCGATGGGGTCGCTGTGGAGCGCCCGGCAACGCAGATCATTGAATTCAACCTGGATAGTACCGGGGGTTAGGATATGCGTACCGTACACACATATTTCCTGATCCCGTTGCTTGTTTGTCTGGCAGCAATACTTGTTTCAGAGCAGGTGTTGGCCCAGGCATCTGCCTGTGGACAAGCGCGTGGTATTAAGATGCAACCATTGGATGAGGCGACCTGGAAAAGGCTTAACGCTGCCTATGAAGATGTTGGTAATAAACAGTATGACGAAGCCTACAAAAAGTTGCAGATACTTCTCAAAAGGGCACGCTACGATTACCTCAAGGCAGTACTCTACCAGGCCCTGGCACAGGTTGAATGGTCGCGTTCAAACTATGATGAGGCATTGGTAAATTTTGAAAAGGCGGTCGCCATCAACGCCTTGCCCGATGAAGCTCATTTTGCACTGATGTATCAGATTGCGCAGCTATATTACATGAAAGATCGTTACGACGACGCCCTGGAAAGGCTTGATCTGTGGATGTGCAAAGTCCCCGAGGAAAAAGTAACCGCAGAAGCCTGGGTGCTGAAAGCTTCAATTTATGCACAGAAAAAAGACTGGAAAAACGTCGTGCCGTCTGTGGCAACCGCCATCTCAATGACCGCCGAACCCAAGGAAGCGTGGTACCAGTTAAAACTTGCCGCCCTTTTTGAACTTGAACAGTTTCCAAGAGCTGCGCAGACGCTTGAAACCATGATCCAGTTCTGGCCTGATAAAAAGGACTATTGGCTGCAACTGTCGCAGATTGACTACAAACTAAAAAAGGATGACCGGGCACTGGCTGTTCTGGCCCTGGCCTACCGTCGCAATATGCTCGACAAACAGGCCGATATCCTGTACCTGTCCAGCCTGTATTCCAACCGCAATGTACCACTCAAGGCGGCACAGGTGCTGCAAAAGGGTCTCGATGACGGAATCGTCACGCCGACCAGGGAGCACTGGACCATGGTCGCTGAGGCCTGGTATTCGGCTGAGGAAACTGAGCAATCGCTGGCAGCCTTTGAACAGGCAGGCAAGGCATCCACAGATGGCGAAATTGATTTGCGCCGGGCCTATCTGCTGGTCGATATGGAGCGCTGGACCAGGTCCGCCGAAGCCGCGAATGCTGCACTTGCAAAGGGTGGTCTTAACGATAAGAAAACAGGCGACGCCTATATTCTCCTGGGTATGAGTGAATTCAACCTGGGTCACTATGCAAAGGCCAGTACCGCGTGGGGCCGCGCCACGCGATACCCGGAGTCCAGGAAAGCAGCTCAACAATGGATGAATCTAATGCGTGAGGAGCGGGCACGCAAGACGTCCTGAGACGGTTGGCACGTTGACGAGTCATGCAATACGCAACCCTCATCGGTCAGTTTCTCGACAATCTGTGGGCCGAACGTGGCTTGAGTGACAACAGCCTGCAAAGTTATCGTCATGATTTGAACCACTTGCATGAATGTCTCAGCAGACGCGGGAAATCCCTCACCGAAGCCAACCGTGAAGACCTGTTGGCAGTTCTGGCGGGTGAGACAGGAAAAGGCAAAAGTCCGCGTTCGGTATCACGTTACCTGTCCGTCTACCGCCAGTTCTATGGCTGGCTGGTGCGGGAGGGCCTGATCAGCAGTGATCCGGTAGCCCTGATTGAGAGTCCCAAAACCGGACGGGGTTTACCCAGGGCGTTGACGGAGCCACAGATTGAAAGTCTGCTGCACGCAGCGGACAAGCAGACACCGTTGGGATTGCGTGATCAGGCGATGCTGGAACTGATGTATGCAACCGGTTTACGGGTCAGTGAATTGGTTGGTCTGAAGCTTAGCAACATCAACCTTAACCAGGGCGTTGTCCGGGTACTGGGCAAAGGGCAAAAAGAACGCCTCATACCGATGGGTGACGCTGCACAGGACAGTCTGAAGACCTATCTTTCAAATGCCCGGCCAAACTTACTCAAAGGTGCGCAATGCGACAGTGTGTTTGTCACAGCGCGCAAAACGGGCATGACCCGCCAGGCTTTCTGGTACATGTTGAGGCGCTACGCCGTGCGCTGCGACATCCGTCAAAAGCTCTCTCCTCACACCCTGCGTCACTCGTTTGCGACACACCTCCTGAACCACGGTGCGGACCTGCGCGTTGTACAATTACTACTAGGACACAGTGACCTTTCGACCACCCAGATATATACTCACATTGCCCGCGAGGGTCTCAAGCGTATGCACGAGAAGCACCATCCACGCGGGTGAAACGGTTTGGGACGGGATTCGATGGGTATAATATGGAACTTTTTAACCACCGCCTGTCAAAATGCAGATGAGGCACAGACTCCTTAATTTATAGGACGGAGAATAATATGAATTTTATCGCACGAATTCACGTGCCCCTGATCGCTGTGCTGTTTTTGGCGCAGTTGCAGGCTGTTGCAGCAGACACAGATCCAGGCAGTAAGGTAGAAGAAAAAATCCGTTCAATGGTGCCCAATGCGGAAACCATCGTCATATCGGAAACACCCATCGCAGGAATTTTGCAGGTCCAGATCAATAGTGACATCGTGTACGTATCCGCTGACAGTCAATACCTGCTGCAGGGCCAGATCATGGATCTGGATTCAAAGACCAACATTACCGAACAGGCGAAGTCGGTCATCCGTAAAGAACGCCTGGCCGGTCTGAAAGCGGACGAGGAAATTACTTTCTCACCGGAAAATCCAAAATATGAGTTGCTCGTGTTCACCGACCTTGATTGTGGTTACTGCCGTAAGCTCCACAGCCAGATCACCGACTATAACGAGGAAGGGATTGCCATCCATTACCTGGCTTTCCCACGCGCTGGAATCGGTTCAGCCTCCTATGACAAGTTTGTTTCGGTGTGGTGCGCTGATGACCAGAAAACCGCGCTGACACTGGCCAAAAGCGGTACAGACCCGGAGCCGTTAAAGTGCACCAATCCAGTTGCTGACCAATACCAACTGGGGCGTGAGCTGGGTGTGACCGGAACCCCGGCACTGATAACATCAAGTGGCACCCTGATCCCGGGATACATGCCACCAGTACAATTGCGCCAGAGACTGGAAGCCATGGTTGCAGCACCCTGATCATGGCATAAGCATCATAAAGCTGACCGCAAAAAACCCTGCCCATTTCGGTGGGGTTTTTTCTGATCACCAATTTTCTCAGAATGCGACTCAACATAGCTCGTGAAAACACTATAATGTTCCCTTGTCCGAGTTTTCCGGGGTGATGTGTTGAGCGAGATGAACTGCCTGCTTGGCGGACCAGCATTTTCCGATTTCCGGAAACTGAAACTCAGTGCTGACCTGAGCCGTTGTACAGGTCAGGAAATTCACTTCACTGCCCAGACGATCTTTTTTGTTGAAAGCCGACAGGGTTTGACGGGGAAAGACCTGCAACGGCTAGAAACCCTGCTGCCGGGTTGCCCAGCCACACATATCGATAGCAACGGACTGTTGCTGGTCGTACCGCGGTTGGGTACTCAGTCACCGTGGTCGAGCAAAGCGACTGATATCGCCCGGCGTTGTGGCTTGTGGGTGATCAACCGGATCGAGCGCGGCACTTTATTTCATTTACCAGAAGAAGTAGTGCAGCCCCCTGTGCTGGGTACTATCGGTCCATTTATCCATGACCGCATGACAGAAACTGTCTTGACCAGCATGGCACGGGTCAAGGATATATTTACGCATCTGCCGGCCCGGCCATTGTTGAGCATCGATCTTTCCGGGGATGCTCGTGTGGCCCTGGCAAAAGCAGACCGGGAACTTGGTCTGGCCCTGTCCGCCACTGAGATTGACTATCTGATTGATGCTTACGCAAAACTGGGCCGCAATCCAACCGATGCCGAGTTGATGATGTTTGCGCAGGCCAATTCCGAGCATTGCCGTCACAAGATATTCAATGCCGATTGGGTACTGGACGGTGTGCCTCAGGCAGAGTCCCTGTTTGCCATGATCAGAAACACGCACGCACACAGCCCACGGGGAGTTTTATCTGCCTACCACGACAACTCCGCAGTGATAGAGGGCCGCTGCAGCGAACGGTTTTTTGCACATCCAGACAGTCATGAATACGTGTATCTGGATGAACCCGTCGGTATCCAGATAAAAGTGGAGACACATAACCACCCCACAGCGATTTCACCCTTTCCCGGCGCCGCAACAGGCTCCGGCGGTGAGATCCGGGATGAAGCAGCAACCGGTCGTGGCGCAAAGCCAAAGGCAGGATTGAGTGGTTTTTCAGTATCCAATCTGCATCTGCCTGGCAGAGAAAATGCCTGGGAGGAAAATTCCGGGCGGCCTGCGCGTATTGCCAGTGCGCTGGATATTATGATTGAGGGTCCTATTGGTGCGGCGGCATTCAATAACGAATTTGGCCGCCCGGCGCTGGCAGGTTATTTTCGTACTTTCGAGCAGACCATTGGGGGCCGCTTGTGGGGTTACCACAAACCCATCATGCTCGCTGGCGGTATGGGGAATATCAGGGTTGGTCTTGTCGACAAACAAACGCTGTCACCAGGTTCGGCCGTTATTGTCCTGGGTGGACCGGCCATGTTGATAGGCCTGGGTGGTGGTGCAGCCTCTTCTTTAGGCAGTGGGCAAGGCTCCGAGGTGCTGGATTTTGCCTCGGTACAGCGTGGTAACCCGGAGATGCAGCGGCGCTGTCAGGAAGTGATCGATGGCTGTTGTGCATTGGGTGAGGACAGCCCCATTGTTTCCATCCATGACGTGGGTGCGGGTGGCCTCTCCAATGCCTTGCCGGAATTACTCAACGACAGTCGATGCGGTGGGGTTCTCGAGTTACGTGCCATCCCCAGTGCAGATGGCGCCATGTCACCGATGGAAATCTGGTGTAATGAGTCACAGGAGCGCTATGTGCTGGGCGTCGACGAGGGGCGGTTGGCGGAATTTGAATCCCTGTGCCAACGTGAACGCTGTCCGTATGCCGTACTTGGCGTGGTGACCGAAGCGTGCACCTTGAAAGTCAATGACAACTTGTCGGACAACCGCCCGGTCGATCTGCCGCTTGATCTGCTGCTGGGAAAAACACCCGGATTGCACCGTGACGCGGTGCGCGTGGCCGTCAATCCCCGTAACAACGGCCCAACCGCGGCGGGGCTTGAAGAAGATTTACTCAAAGTAATGAGATTTCCTGCTGTGGGCAGTAAGTCTTTCCTCGTTACGATTGGTGATCGCTCGGTCGGTGGTCTGGTGGCACGTGACCAGATGGTGGGTCCCTGGCAGGTTCCGGTCGCTGATTCAGCAGTGACTTTGCACAGCTTTCACGGTTACGCAGGCGAGGCCATGGCGATCGGTGAACGTACCCCACTGGCGGTTCTGAACAGCCCGGCTGCAGCCAGGATGGCGGTAACCGAGGCCATTACCAATATTGCCAGCGCACCGATCAGGCAGCTCTCGGATGTGCGTTTATCAGCCAACTGGATGGCCGCGGCCGGTGAACCGGGTCAGGATGCAGATTTGTACGCAGCGGTCCGTGCCGTGGGTGTGGAATTATGCCCTGCACTGGGTATTGCAATCCCGGTGGGTAAGGACTCCCTGTCACTCAAGACCGATTGGACCAGTGACGGCAATCCACAGCAAATGCTGGCACCGGTGTCGCTGGTGGTTTCTGCATTTTCCCCGGTCACCGATGCGCGTCTCGCGCTCACGCCACAACTCAGGGAAATAGATAACCCCACCCGTTTGCTGCTGATCGATCTCGGCCACGGCGCAGACCGGCTGGGTGGTTCGGCGCTTGAGCAGGTGCATGGTGCTTTCAGTGCCCGGCTGCCGGATCTCGACCAGGCCGCGGACCTGGCAGGTTTTTTTGCCGCCATTCAGGAATTGGCGTGCGATGGGCGACTGCTCGCCTACCACGACCGTTCTGATGGTGGATTGATCACGACATTGTGTGAGATGGCATTCGCTGCTCGCTGTGGTTTGGCCCTGTCACTCGATTGCGAGCCACAACAGCTACGGGGTCGTTTGTTTGCTGAGGAACCGGGTGCAGTCGTGCAGGTCCGGGTTGCACATCTGGATGCGGTTATGGCCTGTTTCGAGCGCTATGGATTGGGTGGACTGGTTGCAGATATTGGTACGGTGGCAGATGGCCATACACTGATGATTCAAGCTGCCGGAAAGCCGCGTCTGAGTATGGCACTGCCCAAACTTCACCAGGCCTGGAGTGAAACCAGCCACGCGATTCAGAAATTACGTGACAACCCGGTCTGTGCAGATCAGGAATTTGCCGGCACGCTTGAATGGCAAACCCCGTTTTTGCAACCACAATTGACTTTTGACCCAAAGTACAACCCAGTTACACACACGGTTGCCGGCGGGGTCAGACCCGCCGTTGCGATCCTCAGGGAGCAGGGTGTCAATGGACAGGTGGAAATGGCAGCCGCTTTTGATGCGGCAGGTTTCAGATCGGTCGATGTACACATGTCTGACCTGCTCGAGAACCGTGTTGAACTGACTGCTTTCCAGGGACTCGTGGCCTGTGGCGGGTTTTCTTATGGTGATGTGCTTGGCGCCGGGCGCGGTTGGGCGGCTTCGATTCTGTTCCACACGCAACTCAGAGATCACTTTCAGGAATTTTTCGATCGTCAGGACCGTTTTGCACTAGGGGTTTGCAACGGTTGCCAGATGCTGTCCGCATTGCGCGAAATCATACCAGGTACGGATGACTGGCCGGATTTTAAAGCCAATCTTTCGGGCCAGTTTGAAGCGCGTCTGAGTCTGGTCAAAATTACGCGGTCCAATTCGCTGTTTTTTGACGGAATGGCCGATAGCCTGTTACCGGTGACCACGGCGCACGGTGAAGGACGTGCTGATTTTCAGCAATGGCCGGTACCGGCCGGATTGTGCACTTTACAATACGTGGATAGCGATGGCGGGGCGGCGAGTGCCTATCCGCAAAACCCCAATGGCTCACCCGGCGGTGTGACCGGTTTATGCAACCGGGATGGCCGGGTCAGCATCATGATGCCGCACCCGGAAAGGTCGCTACGCACGGTCAACTTCTCGTGGGCGCCTGCCCACTGGCCGCAAATTTCACCCTGGCAGCGGATGTTTCGGAATGCACGGCAATGGCTGAGCTGATGAGGTGAACAACAAGCAGGACATGCGTCTTGGCGAACTGCTGATCCTGTCTTTTCTGTGGATGGTGTTCGGTTTTATGCTGTGGTACTACCTGAGTGCGTTTCATGGTGTGCCCGTGCGTCTAATGGCCGATGGTATCTTGTCCCGCTTGCTGGGTGATGAATTTTTGGATATTGTCGTCAACCCCGACCATCATTACCTGCTACTGGTGCAAACCCGCATACCTTTCCAGTTCCCGGACGGTAGTAAGGAAGCGCTGGGCTTTATTGTGAATCCCCTGGTATATGGCTATGGTTTGCCCTTGTTGTTCGGTCTGGTGATGGCTTCCGGTGCTGCGTTTTTGCGCAAGATAGGCATACTGTCGACAGGTTATCTATGTACCATGGCTGTGCAGGTCTGGGGTGTGGTCTGGCAGTCCCTGAAGATGTTGTCTTTCAATTTTGGTGCAGCGGCCCATCAGGTGGTGGCAACAACCGGGATTTCCGATGAAATGATTGCCCTTTCTTACCAGTTGGGTGTATTGATTTTCCCGCCGCTTTTGCCGGTTATTATATGGGTACTGACCAACTGGAAGTTGATCGAACAGCTTACTGGCTGGCACAAGGAACCAGATTCCTGAATGATGGAACCGCTGGCGGTCGGTAGTGTCTTTGTGAGCATTGCAGGATAATCATTCGGTGTATTAACAGTCTGTCGGACTTAACATGATCTACTACCTAAAAGCTGAGTTTGGCCAGATTTCCCACTCTTTCTCGTTTAATAGCGGTGCTATTGGCCTCAAAGGAACGAAAAATCTGACTCAAATCGGCATTCCCTCGCTAAGATCGGCCAAGTCCGACAGACGGTTAGAGTTTATAATTCCCGCAGACCAATCAATTCTTTGAGGGTAACCCGTGCGAGCTAGCGAAGAACAACAGGACAAGGCAATTCAAGTTGATACTGAACCACAACGGGTCATAAAGGACCAGATATGCCTGCACCTGATCGAGAGCGGTCGCCTCAAACAAAACGACCTTAGACGCGCGGAAAAATTTCGTGATCAAAATGGGGGTGATCTGGTCACCTTGCTGGTGCGTCTGGGTCTGGTATCGGAGCGGGATGTTGCCGAGGCAGAGTCCACACTGCTCGAATTGCCGTTGATGGATATGGACGATTTGCCAAGCGAAGCACCCGACATCGGCAAGCTTTCCTTGCGATTTTTGAGACAACACCTGTTGTTGCCGGTCAGCGTCAGCGATACCGAGATGGTCGTTGTGATGGCCAATCCCCGTGACCAATATGCACTCAAGGCGCTGAACATGGCCAGTGGCCATGATATCAAGGTGCAGGTTGGCGTGGCTTCTGAAATCGAAAACGGGCTGGAAAAGCTCTACGGTGGCGGCCGCAGCGCCATGGGTCAGATTATAGACAGCCTCGGTGAAGGGGATGATGAACTCGAGGATGTTGAACACCTGCGTGACCTGGCGTCCGAGGCGCCGGTCATACGTCTGGTTAACCTGATCCTGCAAAGGGCGGTCGAGGCACGCGCATCCGATATCCATATAGAACCATTTGAAAACCGTCTGAAAGTCCGCTACCGGATTGATGGTGTACTACAGGAAGTAGAAGCTCCGCCTGCGCGATCGACAGCGGCCGTTATCTCCCGCGTCAAGATCATGGCGAGGATGAATATTGCCGAACGCCGTCTGCCGCAGGATGGTCGGATCATGCACCGGGTGCAGGGCAAAGAACTGGATCTGCGTGTTTCCACCATTCCGACCTCGCATGGTGAAAGCGTCGTCATGCGTATCCTCGATCGTGAAAGTATCGTGCTGGATTTTGACTCGCTGGGTTTCGATGCAAATTTGAAGCAGCGTTTTGTCAGGGATCTGGAAATGCCGCACGGCATTATCCTCGTAACCGGCCCAACCGGTTCGGGCAAGACCACGACGCTCTACACGGCGCTAAGCCAGATCAATAAACCGGAACGTAAAATTATCACCGTTGAGGACCCGGTTGAATATCAATTGGAGGGTATCAACCAGATTCAGGCACAATCATCGATCGGTCTTGATTTTGCAAATGCATTGAGAGCCATCGTGCGCCAGGACCCCGATGTCATCATGATCGGCGAGATGCGTGACCTGGAAACCGCCCGCATCGCCATCCAGTCCGCGCTGACCGGACATCTGGTTTTGTCGACGATCCATACCAACGATGCGGCTGGCGGGATTACCCGAATGCTGGATATGGGGGTCGAAGATTACCTGCTCACATCAACCGTTAATGCGATCCTGGCGCAGCGTTTGGTCAGAACACTGAACAAGCATGCCAGCGAGGCCTATGAGTTGCTACCGGAAGTTGCCGTCGAGATGGGCTTTGGGGATTTGCTTAAACAGGACCGTTATACCGTTTACCGGCCTGTGCCGAGTGAGGAGAACCCGTCAGGGTATTTTGGCCGCACCAGCATCCTGGAGTTATTACAGGTGACCGATCCCATACGCCGGCTGGTCATGCAGCAGGCCACGTCCGGCGATATCCATGAATTGGCTGTCAGGGAAGGCATGCGCACCATGTACCAGGACGGTCTGATGAAATGTTTACAGGGTGTGACGACGATAGAAGAAATCCTCCGGGTGACCCAGGAAGCCTGATGGCGGCATTTGAATACAAGGCGGTGTCAGCATCGGGCGAGACCGTGCGTGGCACGATGGAAGCGGATTCTGAAGCCATGGTCATTGCCAGATTGCAGGAAGGCGGCAATATCCCACTGTCTGCCAATGCGGTGGGTGAAGGTGGTTTTAGCCTGGATGTCCTGCGACTCAAAAAACGTGGCATGAATACCCGTGAAGTTGGTCAGTTCACACAACAACTTGCGACCTTGCTGGGCGCCGGTTTGCCACTGGACCGTTCACTACAGGTACTGCTCGAACTGGCGGAAAATGAGCGCATTGAACGCACACTGATTGCAGTCAGGGATATGGTGAGAGAGGGTGGGACCCTGTCGGATGCACTCGATGCGCAACACGGGTCTTTTAGCAGGCTGTTTATCAACATGGTGCGTGCTGGAGAAATAGGTGGTTCGCTGGATGTGACTCTGGAGCGTCTGGCAGACTATCTGGAACGTTCCAAAGATCTTAAAGACAGCGTTGTTTCCGCGATGATTTACCCCATCCTGTTGATGGTGTTGGCGGGTGGTTCACTGGTTTTGCTGCTGGTGTACGTAATACCCCAGTTCACACCCATTTTTGAAGAACTGGGTGGCGACCTGCCTTTGATTACCAGGATCGTCCTGGCAGTGGGTGGAATTCTGCAGAATTTCTGGTGGGGTTTGGTGGGTCTGGCGATATTGGCGGTGGTCATGTTCAAACGCATGCTGGTCAACCCGGAAAAACGTCTCAGATTTGATACCCGATTGTTGGCTACGCGCTGGCTTGGTGACCTGGTGGCCAAGATGGAAATCGCCCGCCTGGCGCGCACACTGGGTACCCTGTTAAGCAATGGTGTGCCATTACTGTCGGCGCTATCTATTGCGCGTAATGTTTTGACCAACACCCTCTTGCGACAGTCTTTGGAGACCACGGCACAGGCCGTGAAAACCGGTGGTGGTCTGGCGCACAACCTGGCAGAAAGCGGGCAGTTCCCACGTCTGGCCCTACAGATGGTCAGTGTCGGTGAAGAAACCGGGCATCTGGATACGATGTTGTTAAAAGTCGCCGATACCTATGATAAGGAGGTGCGCAATACAATTGACCGCCTGCTGGCAATTTTCACACCTTTGGTGACCCTCTTGATGGCGGTCATGATTGGCACCATTGTCATGTCGGTTTTGATGGCGATCATGAGTATTAATGAACTCGTGGGTTGATGCGAAGGTCATACCAATACCACAATCAGAGCTGACACATGGGTTCAACCGTTGTGATCGGACAGGTACAGATAACAGCAGGAGACTTGAGAATGAGTGGCAAAATACACGGTAGCGCACAGAGTGGTTTTACACTGGTCGAATTATTGCTGGTGCTGGTTATTCTGGCATTGATTGCCGGTCTCGTATTGCCCGGTATCATCGGCAAGGCGGAGAGTGCCAAGAACAAGGCGGCGGCATCCCAGATCAGCCGCATTTCAATGTCGGTGGAGAGTTTTTATCTGGATACAGGCACCACTCCCTCATCGCTCGAAGAACTGGTCAATGAACCATCCGGTGTCACCGGGTGGAACGGACCTTATATCAAGAATTCCCTGTTAAAAGACCCCTGGGGCAAGCCCTACCAGTACCGCGTACCCGGTGAGCACGGCGACTTCGATATTATGACGTACGGCGCCGATGGCCAGCAGGGTGGTGAAGGCAAGAACGCAGACCGGACCAGTTGGGAGTAGTTGAGCACTGTACCCGGTCAAAGCGTGAGAATCGGACAATACATTACCCGTCATGACAACCAGGGGTTCACCCTGGTGGAGATCATGGTGGTCATGGTCATCATCGCACTCGTCATGGGCCTGGTTGCAACCTCGATTTCAGGCAGCATTTCAGGGGCCCAAGCACGTGCCGCTTCCCGCAAAATGGTGGCAAATTTACGTTATACGCGGGCGCGGGCCGTCATTGACAAGGCTGAACAGGTTTTTTTGCTCAACACCAACGAGCGCAGTTACCAGGCACCCGGTCGTAAACAGGTCACATTGCCCGAAGGCGTCGATGTGACGGTGACCACGGCGCGTTCGGAAATCACCGCTGAAGACATTGCCGGTATACGTTTTTTCCCCGATGGTGGTTCCACAGGCGGGCACATAGAGTTGATTGTCCATGACCGCGAGTACCGCGTGGACATCGCCTGGCTGACTGGTGAAGCAGTGCTGGAGCAAGATGAGGGGTGAGCGTGATCAATCCACAGACGACGAGTGTCGGACCAGTACGTGCAGCACGGGGGTTTACGCTGCTCGAGGTTATGCTGGCCTTTGTCGTATTTGCCCTGAGTTTTGCCACAGTGCTTGAAATTATGGCTGCTTCAATGCGTAGCGTCAGGCGTGCGGGTGATGATACCGAGGTGGCATTGCTCGCGCAGTCAATTATGGACCAGGTGGGTACCGAGATCCCCTTAGAGGAGGGTGGCTTCCAGGGCAACAGTATGAATCGCTATCAATGGCAGCTGGATATTTATCCACTCAACTCCGCCTCGGATGATATGCACACGCTGGAATTAGCGGAGCTGTCCGGTGTGCAGCTATACAAGGTTGACCTGGATATTGACTGGACTGCACGCGGGCAGAGAGATTTGCACTTCAGCACGATTCGCAGTGCGAGCATGAACCAGCGTGGCAGGGGCCAATGATGATCCCATCGGGTAGCAATCATTACCGCAGGGCGGGTGGTTTTACACTGGTCGAGTTATTGCTGGCGGTGACTCTGATGAGCATCCTGCTGGGTCTGACCTACAGTGGTTTGCATGCAGCGGCACGCTCAGCCGATCGTGGTGAAACGATGTTGGTTGAAGGCGGCGAGGTACGCGCCGCGCACCAGTTTGTACGTCGGCAGTTAAACCAGATGTTGCCATTGCCATTTGCCATTGCCAACGACGGAGATGATACGCGGGTGATTTTTTCCGGTGATGCCAGGCACATGCAATACGTGGCGCCCATGCCTGGCTACCTGGGTTCTGGTGGGCCGCAGGTACAATTGCTGGAACTGGTGAACGATGGTGGTGACGAAGTTCTGCAGTTTTCCCATGCGTTGTTACAGGGTTTTGAACAGGAAAACCTGTTAGAGCGTGACCCGGTTGTGCTGCTCACGGGAGTGTACACAGCAGGATTTGAATATCTCGGCAGAGACGATAAAGGTGAGACCAGTGACTGGGTTGCCAGCTGGGAGCAGCAGGACACATTGCCGGTCGCGGTACGTTTACAGCTTGAATTTTCGGATGATAAACATTTGCAGTGGCCGGATCTGGTAGCCGGTGTCCGGATTGATGAGCAGGCCGTCATGGGTGGCGCCGGCAGGGGTACCTATAAACAGACCATCAGGGACCTTATCAGAAGCAAGGGTCAGGATAAATCATGATGATGTGTACCAGAATTCCAGGCAGTAGCCAACGTGGCATTGCCCTGGTGCTGGTGTTGTGGGTGTTGTTATTGCTGACGATCATAACCGGGACTTTTGCATTGATGGCACGGATGGACCGGATTGAGGCCAATACTCTGTTGTCCGGTACACAGGCGCGTTTGAGCGCGGAGGCTGCCCTCAACCTGGCGGTACTGGCGTTGCGTGACCCAGTTGATGAAACCCGCATGCGGGCAGACGGGCGCAGTTACGTGCAGGACATTGATGGCATCCGACTGGAGGTCAATGCGATTGATGAGCGTGGCAAACTGGATATCAATGCGACGGATGAACTGACCATGGCCAATCTGTTCAGCGGCAATGGCATGGAAATGGGTGATGCCGAGCGCCTGGCGGCAGCGGTCATGGATTGGCGCGATCAGGATGAACTTGAGCGTGTGAATGGTGCGGAAGAGGACGCTTATGCTGCAGCGGGATTGGTGGTCGGACCGGCTAACCGGCCATTCATTATGACGGAGGAATTATTGCAGGTCATTGGTATGTCATATGATTTTTACCGCAAGCTGGAACCCGGTATCACGGTGTTTTCACGTGTCAACCAGCCGGACCCTGCATTTGCACCCGTGGAGGCACTGCTGGCCTTGCCTGACATGAGCTACGAAGAGGCTCAGGACTTCGTAGCGCAGAGAAATGCACTGCAACCCGGTGAGGACCTGGGAGCGGAGTTGCCAAATGGTGTTGTAGTCATGGAACAAGGCAGAGGGGTCACGTATAGTATCAAAGCCCGTGCGACGATGCCCAACGGCGTCTGGGAGCAATTGCAAGCCACCGTCCGGCTTGGGAGAAATCGAAACGGTCGCCCCTACCGTGTATTACGCTGGCGTGAAGGGTTTCAATACTAGGAACAAAAGGCATAATGCATAATATTTTTTTTCATAACAACAGGCAGTGCTACATCCTCGTGAGGATTAATTTTTCCTGATGGTTAGCCTGCATACTACACCAGTCGGAAGCGAGCCTCCTTGTAATCAAATGAATATTCTGGAGAAAGTACATCGTATGCCGCATAATCTTTTGGTACAATTTGTACCCGGCTTATTTCCTATCCTGGTCCTGGCTGGTTCAGACGGGACTGAGCTTGGTCTTCCTTCGACCCATAGCTACGGCTATGGCTCTCAGTCCAGACCGGCGTTCAGTGCCGCCTGTCCTGCGCCATCCTCCAGGATACTGGTGAAATATGCAGGCTAGCGCAATTAACACAACGGTCCAGCAACTTCGTCTGCGTCTTGTTAACGGGCCAACGGGGCAATTTTTTCAATGGTGGGGTGAGGAACTTCGCAACGCACTGCCGAGCCGGCTTCGCGCGCGTTTGAAATATGCTCAACGTCAACTTCTGATGCAGGTGGGGGATGGCGAAATCAGCCTTAGTATCGCTGGTGATTCATCAATCCAGGCCCTTGATGCGCTAACGTCTACCGAGGACACACAATTGCAGCAGCAGCAGATCCAAAAGTTGTTGCAACAGCATGAACTCACCGAAGTTAGCCGTGTTTTGCTAGTCGCTGATACCGATGTCTTGCGTTCAGAGGTGGTGATGCCGCTGGCGGCAGAGGCTAACCTGCGCCAGGCGTTGGCCTACGAAATGGATCGGAATACACCGTTTCAGGCCGATGAGGTTTTTTATGGCTGGCGGGTGTTGGATCGGGACCGTGATGCCGGTCAATTGACCTTTGAGTTGATCGTCGTACCCCGTGAGTCGGTCGAGTCGGATATTGAAATGCTCAAGGGATTCGGACTGGCACCGAGCAGCGTTGATGTGGTGACTGCCAGCGGGCCACTTGGTGTCAATCTATTGCCCGTGGCAATGCGTTACCGCATGGCCAACCCACGGACTCGCAGCAACTGGTTATTGGCTGCGGTCACCACCCTTTTACTGGTTTTGGTCATGGTGCAGTCAATAGGCTTGCGTGAACACCAGATCAATGCGATTGAGACCGCCATAAAAGATGTGCGCACCCAGGCCCTCGCCGTACAACAGATTCGCAAGCAGATCGATGATGCCAGTGAAGCCGCCGGGTTTATGCAAAAGCATAAATCCGATAATGGCTACAAACTGGAGATGATGGCTGAATTAACCCGTATTTTACCGCAGAATACTTACCTCGACCGTCTGACCCTGCATGCCGATACTGTCCAGATGCAGGGTAAATCCGACAATGCACAGGCACTGATCGAACTGGTCAATGCCTCACCGATATTTGAAAATGCGTCTTTTCGTGGTCCAACGCGGCTGGACAACGCAAGCCACAAAGAGATCTTTGATCTGAATGCAAGTGTCAGCAAGGAGGACGCGGGCTGATGCAGGTCATACCGGATAAAAACAATTCAAAGACAACCGCCTTGTTGTTGTTGTTCATTGCCGCCTTGTTGATGTATTTGCTGGTGTTCCACTGGTTTGTGGTCAGACACGTAGATTATGCCGAAGAAATTGGTGATTTACGTACACAGTTAGTACGTTTCCAGACGGTGGCTGCACAACACCCGTCGTTACAGGCACAACTTGGGCAGATACGCAATTCACAAAAGGATAAGAACCTGTTCCTTAAAGAACCCGAGTTCGATGAGGCTGCCGCCGCGATGTCCGGGCGTATCGGCAAGATGGTGAACACCCTCGCGGATGATTCATGCCAGATCGTTAGCCGCCAACCGGTACGCCCACGAGTACAGGAACGTTATCAAAAGGTCACGGTCAATGTGCGTATGCGTTGTAACGCCGAAGACTTCCTACAGATTCTTTATGGTATGGAATCCGGTACGCCTCTGATGCTGGTGGATGATTTGAACATCATCCGGCCACGCACCCGCAGACGTAGCAATAAGGCGCCGGCGCCGGCCCAGGCAGTACTGGATATTCGATTCAATGTGTCAGGTTATCTGAAATGAAGTTGTTGCAGGACAATCTACTCGGCAGATTACTGGCTGGCATCAGTGGTTTGCTGTTATTGATCACGTTGCTGATGGCAGTTGTCTGGACGCTGCCGGTAAGCGATGATGACGGGGTGCCAGAGACCAATGCGGCACAAGCAACGGCCAAAGCAAACAGTCTGCTAAACCTGGCCAGGGCCCGCGAACTTGAGAAGCTTGAGAATTATCAGGTGATCAATGAAAAACCGATTTTCAATGTATCCCGCCAACCGGTGATGGGAGAAGCTGATGACGGCGAGCAACCATTGGAGGACAAGTCAATTGCGGTCAGGGACGCACCGAAAGTCAGGCTCACTGGTGTCATCATTACACCCGCGCTCAGGATCGCTTCGCTGACACCAGCCAAGGCTGATGGAAAAAGCGTCATGGCATACGAGGGCCAGCCTCTGGTCGGGGAATATGTCGGCTGGAAACTTGCCGCCGTTCATCCACGCAAAGTTGTACTGGCATCCAGCAACGGTCAGTCATTAAAGCTTAAACTGGAGGTTAACGACGAAACAATCAAAGAACCGCCCAAGCCGGTTGTGGCAAAAAAGACAGCCACTGCCAACTCTGACCAGGCAACTGAAGCCGGTGGGGATTCCGGAGAGCCATTAAGCCGGGCCGAGCAAATCCGCCAAAGAATTGCCGCGCGCAGGGAAGAACTGCGTCGCAAACAGGAAGAACAACAGAATCAAACCCAGAGCAAAGCAAGCACGGGTAAAAAGGTAAGTGGTCGAGAGAACTACAAGAATGCGATACGCGCCCTGATGAGCAAAAACCGTAAGGACAAAAGCAGTCATGATAAAGAAGAAGGTTAGATCACACGTTGGCAGTATGGGTCTGCACATGAAGACGTTGATTTTTACCGCTGCCATTTTACTGTTACTGAACAGTTGTGCAACGACCACGCACCCAATGCAGGAAACGCCGCACCAGCGTCTGCAAAAAACCAACAGCACGGAGACTTCCGAGCCTGTCTACAGCTCGACGGTTAATGCAGACAAGGATGGTGGGGTTAAAGAAATTGAGCGCTATCCGGGCAACGCCAACTTCATTAATAAAAAAGCCGCAAAACGTGAACTCAGCGCTGTTTCCGAAGACGGTAAGATCGTTTTGAATTTTGAAGGCGAATCGTTGCAGTCAGTGGTGCACACGATCCTGGGTGAGGTGCTGCAGGAAACCTTTGTCATTGGACCGGGTGTGAGTGGTCAGGTGACATTTTCCACATCCAAACCCGTCTCCCGCGACCAGTTGATGCCAATACTCGAATTACTGTTACGTTGGAATGGTGCGGCGATGGTTTATACCGAGGGCCGTTATCACATCCTGCCCATAGCGGAGGCTGTCAAAGGTAACCTGACGCCGGTGCTGACCAAGAAGGCGCAGGCCATGGGTTATGAGGTCCGGGTTGTACCCCTGAAATATATTGATGCAAATGAGATGGCCAAGATACTTGAGCCCTACGTGCGTGATGGCGCCATGGTACGGGTGGATCCGCTTCGAAGTATGTTGTTCCTGGCCGGAACCCAGGAAGAATTACGTAATTACCAGAAGACCGTGGATATTTTTGACGTTGACTGGCTGGCGGGTATGTCGGTGGGCATTTATCCATTGCAAACGGTGGATGTGGAGTCGATCACCACCGAATTGACCAACATTTTCGGTTTGGACACCGAGTCACCCCTGGCCGGCATGTTCCGCTTTGTGCCGCTGGAGCGTCTGGCTTCCATCATGGTGATAACACCCCAGAAAGCCTACCTTGAAAAAGCCCGCGAATGGATTGACAGGCTTGATCGTGGTGCGGCCGGTTCCGGTATGCAACTTTATGTGTATCGTGTCAAAAACCTGGAAGCACAGGTGCTGGCAGATTACCTCTCCCAGTTGTTTGGCGGTCAGAAGGGCGGCGGGCAGAAGCGGAATACCAGTCGTGGTACGCTGGCACCCGGTCTGCAGGCGGCCCAGAAAAGTTCGATCAGTAATTTTAATTCCAATCGACAGACGGCCAATAATCGTGGTGTCAAGGAAAACAAATCTAATTCTGGCGGCAGTGTGTTATCAACCGAGGAGGGTGATATACACATCACATCTGTCATTGAAACCAATTCCCTGCTGATCCAGGCGACCCAGAGCCAGTACACATCGATACAGGCCGCCATTGAGCGCATTGACGAGGAACCGCTACAGGTGTTGATCGAGTCGCAGGTGCTGGATGTGGAATTGAATGAAAACCTGGCCTTTGGCGTCAACTGGTTTCTGACCAATAATCCCGACCTGGTTCCGGAGGGGGCGGGTAACCCGAATGGTAAGTATATCGACACCATTGAGTTTGGTGGTTCAACCAACTTTTTCAGCACAATTTCGCGCCCGGTCAAGGCAGGCCGTACGTTTGTCCAGGCAACGATTTCCGCGCTGGACAGTGTCACCGATGTACGCTCTCTGGCAGCGCCTTCCCTGCTGGTGCGCAACAACGCGACCGCCACCATCACCGTCGGTACGCAGGTGCCAGTGCAATCATCGTCGATTTCAACCACGAACGACCGGGTTGTCAGCAGCGCACAATACGTCTCGACCGGTGTCACCCTGACGGTCACCCCGAGGATCAATCCGGGTGGGCTGGTGTATATGGATATTGAGCAGGAGGTCAGTCGCCCCGGTGCTCGTGACCCGGATGTTTCCACCAGCGGTAACCCGCCGATCAGCACCAAAACTGTCAACAGCCAGGTCGCAGTGCAGTCAGGTCAGACCATCTTCCTGGGCGGGTTAATCTCTGAGAGTTCCAGTAAAGGCCGCACCGGTGTGCCTTTTCTGAACCGGATACCAGGTATCGGTCGTCTCTTTGGTTCATCCACCAAGGACACCAATCGCACTGAAACAGTGGTGATGATTACACCGACTGTCATTGAAAACACTGCCGATTTGAAAGCGGTCAGCGATGACATACGTACTGAGTTCAAGAAAGTACCCCCAATGAAACATGCCGCTTTGCAAGGTAAGGATTAAGTAATGATCAAGTACTTTTCAAGCGGCAGACATGCGACTACAATCCTTATTGGTTCTGTGTTTTTGTTCCTGTCCGCTTGCGCAGCGATCCAACCCCCAGAGCAAAATGTGGGAAAGCGGGCGATGGAGCGATGGGATGCTCTTTTAAGTGGTGATCAAGCGGGGGCTTATCTATATCTGTCACCGGGGTTTCGCTCCAGTGTCAGTGTGGAGCAATATCAAAAATCATTATCATTGATGCGGGTAAGATGGACAAGCGCCGAATACATTGAAAGTAATTGTGCAGAAACTATTTGCAAGGTTAGGATTTCATTGGGATATAGTGTAGCAGGTGCTGTTCCTGGTATAAAAACTTTCAAAGGTGTGCAAGACATTGAAGAGTCCTGGGTGCTTAGTGGAGGTTCGTGGTACCTCGTGCCAAAACAATGATGCTCAAAATGATGTTTAATTTATTGCCTTAGCTCGGGTTTTGACGTAAGATTGCCATGCAATTATGCGTAGACGGTGTGTGGTGGCCGTTTTATTGACGGTTCATGACACACATGAAATACTAATATTTAGCCCTGTGTACACAATAGGAGTGTTGTAATGAACAGAAAAAATTTAACCGCAGCAGTACTTGCAGGACTGGCGGGCGCCGCCGGTATTGCAGGGTCTGCCCAGGCAGTCAATATCAACCCGGATGGCCTCGGCCAGGTGTTGATTTACCCCTACTACACCACCAATGGTGGCAACTCGACACTTTTGTCGGTTGTCAACACAACTGATCAGGCCAAAGCAGTCAAAGTACGCTTCCTTGAAGGTGAGAACAGCCAGGAAGTATTGGACTTTAACCTGTATATGTCCGCATACGATGTCTGGACGGCCGCTGTCGTGCCGATCCCCGCAGGCACTGAAGACACAGACTGCGATGACCCTAATGATGCTGATGTAACCTTCTGTGCAGGTCCTCAGTTGATCGTCATGCCGGATGAAACCACCTGTACGGTTCCCACTATCGCGCCCTCACAGGCGTTTTTGCCATTCCAGTATTCGGCAGATTTGGGATCACAGGATCAGTCTCGTGGTAACGAAGGTCACTTCGAAATGATCGAAATGGGTACCCTGACCGATGAAGGATTTGATCCCGAAGCGGCAGCGACGCATGATCACAGCGCGAGTGGTGATGGAACGCCAGACTGCGCGACACTGGTTGCAGCCTGGACCGATCCTGATAACACGGTAGTTGGTGATGAGGGCGCATGGCTTTTAAATGAAGCGGAAGGCATTGGTGACCCGACCGGTGGTCTGTTCGGTGGCGCGTCAATTATTAACGTACAAGCTGGTGCCATGTATTCTTATGATGCAACCGCAATCAATGGTTGGAGCGAGACCGGGCGTGATGCATTTGACCTGTCAAACCACACCGAGCCGGGTCGTACTGAGCCCAGCCTCAATAGTGGTGACTCAATGGAAGGTTTTGTTTTTACCGACGATGGTCAGTTAAAATCTTCGGGTGTACTTGCCAGGTCTGTGGATGCAGTTTCCTATGTGTTCATGCACGATGCCGTGATGAATGAATACACCACCCAATCAAGCGTTGCTGCTGCCACAGAATGGGTGCTTACCTTCCCGACGAAAAAATTCTATGTTGACCCACAGGTCGGGGATGATCCATTAGCACCATTTACCCATTTCTGGGAGCCTGAAACAGAAGGGGCGTTGGCGACTGCTTGTGAGACCGTGTCACTGAAAACCCTCTGGGATCGTGAAGAGCGCGTACCGGCAACACCGGATGACCCGCTGGGTGATCCGGTTCCACCAAGAGTGTCACCAAAGCCACCGGGAGTTACTCCTCCTCCGCCTGTAGGCATTGCGCCGTTCCAATTGTGTTATGAAACGAACGTGATCCGTTTTGGAGCAGCAGGGGATGATGACGAGTTACTGCCTGCTGCCACGGAAGTTCTGGGTTCGCCGTTCCCCATGTACCGTAATATTGATAACGTTACAGAAGGTTTTGATTACGGTTGGGCGCGGATCGAATTGGATGACTATGTTGAAGACGTGAATCAGAATGGCAAATTTGATGCAGATGAAGCCTTTTCACGTGATCCGATTGATGGTCTGGAAGGACTGCCGGTTGTCGGGTTTGCAGTCGAGAAATTCAGCAATGGTTTCCTCGGTGACAACCAAGATGTTCTTTCAGCCTACGGCGGTTTGTTCAGTCACAAGAGCACCCGTAAGCTGAGTAGTCTGGGTAGTGCTGGCTAACATACTCTGGTCGATCCAGGTATAGGGAAGGGGTCTGCAATAAGCAGACCCCTTTTTTTACAGATGTCCCGGGTACATTGACGTCAAAAAGACAAATCTAAGGGGCAGAAGCACGGATGCTTATATACCATCCGAGGAGAGGAAAATATGCGAACATTTTTTGGTCAGTTGTTGTTGTTGGTTTTGTTGCCGGGCATGGCATTTGCGCAATTAACAGACATTCAAATTGACAGCAGCTCGATACCGGGTAATGAGATTGATCAGGTTTATATCGACCAAAGCACGGGACAACTTGTTATAACTACAAATTCCGGCTATGAAGTCAGCAAGGTACTCGTAGGTGGTGATGTAACCATCACCAGTTTTACAGTAGGCAACAAATCAACACTCGCCCTGGCGACAGGTGATACGGCAACCGTGAAGTGGAGCACGGTCAATGCAAGTGACTGTAGCGCAAGTACCACGCCGTCCGGGGCACTGACCAACTGGGGACCTGCCACCCAGATTGGCGTGTCAGGCAGCAAATCCGTCACTTTTCCACAGGCAGGCATGTTTATCCTGACGCTGAACTGTAATGGGTCCGTTGGCGGACCGGTCAGCAAAAACGTTACGGTCACCGTTGGAGGTGTTGATATCACCACATTCAACGCGACGCCTGCTAAGGTTGTCAGTGGTAGTGATGCAGTGATTACCCTTGCGTGGTCAACTGAAAACGCCATATTGTGCCATGGTTCCGGAAATTGGCCGAACTCAACGGATCTTTCCCTGCCATCGGGCACACAGCAAATCAGCCTCACCAATATGACTGCTGACATTAGCTATACTTTGACCTGTGCTGGCGAAGCCCAGGGTGATGAAGTCAGTAGATCTGCCGTGGTGCGGGTTGAGTCTGCCGCAGCCAATTGTGAAAATGTGTCATTGAAGTCAGGTGTTAGCTCACGCTGGGGTGATATATTCAGAAATGATTGGCCCGGTCCTGCGTCGCAGACTGTGGATACCACGGTTGCTGAAACTGGCTACCTGGCAATTAAGTTTGATACCGGCGCAGTTAAGGACCATGGTACACTGGCTACCATCGAAAGACCGGGTACTTCCGGTGGTAGATTGGGTGCGGTAAGCCGTTGCGCCGGAGATTTTGACGTACCAGCGAGTTGCAGGTTTTTCTGGGGCTTTAGCGGCGGAATCGTATGGGCCACGGACGGGAGAGCGGGTGCATGTCAGCTCGATGCCAATACGACCTACTATTGGAATGTGACATTTACAGATGGTGTTGATCCTGGTACTTCAAGCTGTGCCGGAACTTTTTGCGAAACCAGTGTGCGGGTCTCAAACCTGGATTACGTTGCACCGTAGTAATACACCAGCCAGTTGGAGGGAAACGCAAATTTTTCCCTCTGTGACGATGAGGGAGCGGTCACCTGTTCAGGTGGCCGTTCTTTAAAACCCACCGATGCCAGAGATTAATTTTATGCGTAATTTTAAATTGATCTTTGCGATCAGTCTTATGGTGTGCGGCTATGCTTTTGCTGCAGACACTCGTCATGGCACACCTGAAAGTGTCATGGCTGTGCGTGGTAAAGGTGTCGTCACCCAACGGGACTTTGATGCCAGAATTGCAAAAATACCGGCCGACGCCCGGAAGGAAATATTACGCAGTGGGGATAGGGTGCAAAAATTGTTGGCTAATCTTCTGTTAAGTTCTCAAATTGTTGCTGATGCCCGGTTGGCCGGTTTTGATAAGGGTGAAGAAGTAGAAGCAAGGATGAAACTTGCGGCGGAATCTGAACTCGCCAATGCCTGGCTGGATCATTATGTACAGTCACAACCTGATGCCAATTACACAGAAATGGCCCATGAATACTACCTGCTTAACCAGGAAAAATTCATGACGGTTCAACGAGTTGATGTGACACATTTACTGGTATCAACCAAGGACCGTTCGCTCGATGAAGCGATCGATGTTGCACAGACTTATCTGGACCAGATCAAGGCCGATCCCTCTATATTTAATGCATTGTTGATGCAATATTCAGATGACCCCAGCGTGGCGACAAACAAAGGACACTTCGCTGGTGTAAAAAAAGGCGACATGGTGCCGGAGTTTGAAAAAGCAGCTTTTGCCTTGCGGGAAAAGGGTGATTTTTCAGAGCTGGTTCAAACCAGTTATGGTATCCATATCATTCGATTGGATGAATTCCACCCTGCCCGCAGACAACGGTTTGAAGAAGTTCAGGAAAAACTGGAATCTACGCAGGCCAAAAAACACAGGGAACGAATTCGTAATAATTACCTGAGTCAACTGGCTTCAATGGAAGTAAAAATCTCAGATAAGGAGATCGAGGTCATGGTTAAACGTTATTTTGGTGATGATAATCAGGCAGAGGACCAACAAGCGTCTTCGCCTTCACCGGAAGCCGAATAAGCCCGTATGTCTCAATCAATAAATCTTCAACACAAATACAGAGTAAACTAGCCCGCATATTCAACCCGTCGGTAGCGGGCCTGACTAGAATCAAATGAATTAATTGAATTAATGTCTTGTTCACCAATAAATCCCTCGGTGCACTTTGTACACGGCCCCTTAGCTATCCCGGCCCTGGCTTGTTCAGATGCACCTGGACTTGAGCTCCCCTCAGCCCATAGCTATGGCTATGGGCTTCAGTCCAGCACAGCACAGCACAGCGTCCAGTCGCATCTGCCCGGCGCCATCATCAGGGATACTGGTAAAATGTCCGGGCAAGTGACCATGCGCTTTTGACCGGGTAGGCATGCCTAAGAAAAAAAAATTTGACCGGGTTTTTTTCAAGAATCTCGTGGTTCGTCAAATCCGCCAGGACTACCTGGAGAACCTGACGGGCTTTGCCTGGCTGATTTTGCAACCTTTAATTTTACTGGCGGTCTACGCCTTCGTTTTCTCAACCATTTTCAAGGCACGTATCCCGGAAGCAGGCGATATCGGCTTTGTACCTTATCTGGCGATTGCATTCTGGCCATGGACAGCTTTTTCAGAAGCCATACTGCGCGCCAATGGTTCCATCACAGCCCATGGCGCCCTGATCGGCAAGGTGGCATTTGCCACCGAGCAACTACCGCTCTCATCGGTCACTGCCACGTTTATCATGCACATGATCGGCTACCTTGCTGTATTGCTCGTTTTGCAACTGATGGGTACCGATATCCACTGGCTTTTCCTGCTCGCGGCAGTGCCAGTGATGTTGCTGATGTGGGTATTTGCTGCATCGATTGCTCTTTTTAGCAGTGCTACCCAGGTTTTTGTTCGCGATGTAGCACAAATCCTGCCACCGCTCATGACCTTATGGTTTTTTACCACACCCATTTTGTACAGCGCGTCTTATCTGCCGGAATCGATCCGGGCAATAGCTGCCTGGAACCCGATGGCGTGGTTCGTGGCCCAGTTGCGACAGTTGCTGTTATTTGGTGAAATCAAACTGGGTATCCTGTCGTTGGCAATCATCATCTTTGTGGCACTTTTCGCATGGCTGTCACTGCGTTTCTACCGGCGCTTTGCTGACCACTTTGAGGATTTTCTCTGATGGACTCCCTGATCAAGCTGGAGGGCGTCTCGAAAATTTACCCACGGGTCAGCAAGCCACGGGAGCGCTTACAGGCCTTTAAGGCTTTGTTGTTCGGGCATGAACCTGAACAGGGCGCCCGGGTGTTACATGGTATCAACCTGGATGTGGTGCGTGGCCAGTCGCTGGGTATTATCGGTGAGAACGGCGCAGGTAAGTCGACCCTGCTCAAAGTGTTGACCGGTGTCATTAAACCTACACATGGCACTGTCATTGCAAATGCCAAGATCGCGGCGCTGCTGGAACTTGGCGCCGGTTTTCAGCCTGATTTCAGCGGTATGGATAATGTCCGTATGCAGGCGTCTTTACTGGGATTAAGTAGCAGGGAACTTGATCAGCGTCTTGATGATATCCTGGATTTCGCCGATATTGGTGACCATATCTGTGAGCCGGTCAAACATTATTCGTCCGGTATGGTGGTCAGACTTGGATTTGCAATTGTCACAGCCTGCCGGCCGGAGTTGTTGATTACCGATGAGGTACTGGCGGTGGGTGATGAGTCATTCCAGAAAAAGTGCATCCAGTGGATTGAACAATTTCTCAAGAGTGGCGGTACCCTGCTGCTGGTTTCACACAGTATGTACGTTGTACAGAAACTCTGCCAGAAAGCCATGTGGATGCATGGTGGTGGTATACGGCAATATGGTGATGTTTTCCCGGTGACGCAGGCCTATCTCGCCTGGCACGAGAAACGCAGTGCAAAAGAAAAACAAATGCGTATCCAGGCGCAGGGTGAAGGTGCTTTCTACCGCATAGAGCAGCTTTCACTGACGGGTTTTTCGGGCGATGTTGAACCTGAAATCCCCATGGGTGCAGACCTGCTTGTGGTGTTGGATATTTATTCTCCAGATGACAGGCCACCGGTTGGCGTGTTCGGTATCGTACGGGCGGACGGTACACCGGTGTACGGCGTGGTCTCAGATAATGAGGGTGTCACCCCCGTTAGTCTTGGTCGCCAGATTTACCGTTTCCGTTTCCGTTTTGCTGATTTAAAGCTATTACCAGGCAGTTACAGCCTGAGGGGTCACTCCATGGACCCCGAAGGTGTGCGCGTGTTCGACAGCCGTGAAAAGGCATTCAGGGTCAACGGTAACACCAAGGAAGTCGGTTATGTCAGACTCTCGCACGAGTGGCTGGACTAATCGCAATTTGCGAGAGGGTGCGCATCCATGTCACTGCCAACACTCATCGTTCCTGTATTCAATGCCTTTGAATACCTTCGGTCCTGTCTCGAATCCATCACGCGGACCGTTCCGGACGATACACGCATAATATTGATTGACGATGCGTCAACCGATACCCGCGTACGGCCATTGCTGGAAGTCTGGGCCAGGCAGGCAAGTACGCAATGTGAGTTGGTTGTGCATGAGCAAAACATGGGGTTTGTTGCAACCGCTAACCATGGCATGCGTCTTTCCGAAGCCGATGTCGTCCTGCTGAATTCCGACACGGTAGTCTGTGGTGACTGGCTGTCTCGCTTGCAAACGTGCCTGTCTTCAGACCCGACAATTGCCACCGCGACCCCCTGGTCAAACAACGGTGAGATCGTATCCCTGCCGAGGTTCTGTCACAACAATCCACCACCGGAACAGGCGGGTACCGTGGCCGCAGTGATCGCAGCCTGCCATCGTCCGGTCTACCCTGAAATTCCCACGGCCGTGGGCTTTTGTATGGCCATCTCGGCCACTGCGATCAGGCGGGTCGGGTCGTTTGATGAAGAAACGTTCGGTCGTGGTTATGGTGAGGAAAACGACTTTTGCCAGCGTGCAATCAAGGTGGGGTTGCGCAATGTCGTGTGCGACGATGCTTTCATCGTCCACTATGGTGGTGCATCCTTTGGGCCGTTGGGCTTGCAAGCGGACGCGACGAGTATGCAGCGTTTACTGACCAGGCATTCGCACTACCAGGAAGATATCGAACAATTCATACATGCGGACCCGCTGGCGGCGCGCAGACAGGAAATACTGGTTTGTCTGGAGCACGCGGCAGTCGTATTGCGGTAAAATCCAGTGGTCTTGTGAGACAGGCCGAACAATTGTCCGATCCATTAGCATTCACCGGTGAGCGCTTCATACCTGAATGTGAGCGTGAAATCTGGTACGAGCACTATCACCGCTATGTGCTGGCGGCTCGCTGGTGCCGCGATGCAAAGGTACTGGATGCGGCGTGTGGTGAAGGTTATGGTTCTGCCTTATTGGCGCAATCAGCTACAGCGGTGGTCGGTGTGGATAACTCTGCCGACACGGTGGGACACGCCCGGCAACGCTACGGCAAGACGGACAACCTCCAATTCAGGTTGGCCGATTGCACGTCCATGCCATTTGCTGATGAAGCATTTGATCGCATCGTTTCTTTCGAAACACTGGAGCACCTTGAAGCACAGGATGAAATGCTGGCGGAATTCAGACGGGTTCTGAGGCCCGGCGGTTTTCTGATCCTGTCATCACCGGACAAGGCTGTTTACTCCGATCAGCAGGATTATGACAATGAATTTCATATCCGGGAACTATACTGCGAAGAATTCCTAGATCTGATCGGGCGTCATTTCCCCGCACATCACCTGCTCGGTCAGAAGTTAATGTTCCATTCGGTGGTCTGGTCCATGCAACGGGTCGCAGGAGTTAAACTCGACCAGCTTGGCGAAGGCCTTGTGTCCTCGCCGCCAGGCATTAGTCATGCACCAATGTATTTTATCGCCCTGTGTGCGGTGGACGAGGCCTGTCTGCCGGCCGTAGAGGGACAACTATGGCTGTTTGATGATCTGGATGAGAGCGTCTATCAACACTACCGCGGTGAAATAAAGCGCAATATGGCAGCCGGTGGCATCGTCGCGGGTCTCGAACAGGAAATTGAAGTACTACGTGGACAATTACCATCCGTGCGCAGACCCTGGTGGCAGCGGTTGTTACAGAAGTTTTGAGTGTCCGGTGACCATCTCGACCATTATCGTAAACTACAATACCGGTGAAACACTCTTGAAATGTGTTGAAGCGGTGCTGAAAAGCACAATATATTCAAAAGTTTATGTGGTAGATAATGCATCGACAGACAGCAGCGCACAAGATCTGCGCAGCCTCTATGGCGATCACCAGGGTATAGAGTTTTTATTCAATCCCTCCAATATGGGTTTTTCACCGGCGGTCAACGCGCTGGCGCGGCGTATCAAAACCGATCTGGTTCTCGTACTCAACCCCGATTGCATACTGACGCCTACGGCATTGGAAGGATTGTGTGTCGCGCTTGAAAAAGATGAAAAGGCTGCGCTGGCCGGACCCGCAGTACATGATTCAGATGGACGTATGCAACGGGCTACCGTGCGGCGTTTTCCAAGTCCGTGGAAATCTCTGATGACGGCCACCGGTCTGTGGCGATTGGGTCAATGGTGGCCGGTGTTTCATGGTGTGGAGGTCAATGTCGCCGCAAGCAGGACTGACCCCGTCATCGCCGAGGCCGTCAGTGGTGCCTGTATGCTGATCAAGCGCGGGGCTCTGGAGGCCGTGGGTTACCTGGATGAAGCTTATGCGCTGCATTGCGAAGACCTTGACCTGATGTACCGCCTGGGTGAACAGGGCTGGCACTGCCTGTATGTGCCGCAGGCCTATTGTGACCATCAGCAGGGTTTATCGAGCCGTAGCAGGCCGGTCTGGGTGCATTTACAGAAACACCGGGGTATGGTCAGATTTTTCAATAAATTCCAGGCGAAAAACACCGCGTGGCCCATCAGGTTATTGGTGCGCACGGGTATCTGGTTCAGATTTGTATTGCTGTGGCCGCTGGTCCTCATCAGACGTTGAACCAGCGCAACGTACTGTTGGTGGGTGCGAGCAGCCAGATCGGTCTGTTTTTGATACACCGATTGTTGGCGGCGGGCTTCCGGGTGCTGGCTGTCAGCCGTAATGGCCAGATGAAAAATTCCCCGGTGCTTGAGCAGCTTGAGTGGCTGACAAAAACGCAGGCTGTGCAAGCCGCTCGTGATTGCCACTACCTGATTTGTGCAGGTCCGTTGGACGTATCGCTAAGCCTGCTGCGCGAGGTGCCTTCGATCCAAACGGCGATCCTGTTCAGCAGCAGCAGCGTCATCAGCAAAAGGGATTCGGAAAACCCGGCAGAGCGTCGGCAGATGGAGCAGATGTGGGTATCAGAATCAGAGCTCCAGACAATCGCTGATAAACGCGGGATGAAACTGGTGATCTTCAGACCGACACTGGTTTATGGCTGTGGGCTGGACACCAACATTACCCGCCTGGCCCACTGGATTTCCCGTTATGGCTGCATGCCTGTCAATGGCAAGGCCGCTGGTCTCAGGCAACCGGTGCACGCGGATGACCTGGCGGCGATTGCACTCGCGGCGCTTGAGACGAACGTGGAATTGCCGCGTATTCTGAACCTGGCGGGCGGCAGTACGATCACCTACGCCGATATGGCCAGACGAATATTCACGGCGCTGGGTAAACGGGACAGGTTGCTGCATCTTCCACAATGGCTGATGGTGGTGCTGTTACGCACAGCCGGACTGCTGGGTCTGGTCAAAGATGCCAACAGTGAAATGGTGCGCAGACAGCGCCGCGATCTGGTATTTGACGACCATGAGGCCAGACAGTTACTCAACTATAAGCCGCGTCCCTTCGCGCCGGTTGAAGCGGATTTTTCGATACCTGATTTT
>CAZYVH010000028.1:0-29113 GCA_964650905.1 uncultured Wenzhouxiangellaceae bacterium
CAATGGCGCAATTTGTGACGGGCCCAAGATCTATCCTGGTGCAATATGCGGGTTAGGCATGACTGGATATACTACCTGGCACGTCTTGCAGCCGGGACTCTTCTGGCACTACTGATCGGCTGGTGGTTTGAGAAACCGATCCAGAGTGTCAGCGCGTTTGTTGTTGTTTACCTGTTATGGCAGCTGTACAACACCATGCGTTTACACCATTGGCTAAGGATCTGGGACAAAGACCCACCTGAAAGCCTGGGTATTTGGGCAGAGATTTTTGACCGTATTGCCGCCCTGCAAAAACTCAATCTCAAACGAAATCGGCAATACCAGGCGGTCATCGACGATTTTGCGGGTATGACCGACGCCTTCCCGGATGCTACCATGGTCATCGACAGCAACGGCGTTATACGCTGGTTCAACGATTCAGCGGTCCAGCTTCTGGGTCTGAAAACACCCCAGGACCGTGGCCAGGCGGTCACCAACCTTTTACGTGGGCCGGCTTTTAGCGATTGGCTGGCGGTGCAGGACAGGCTGCCGAGTAAGTTGGAAATACCCTGCCCAATCGATGACAATATCACCCTGCAGCTCAGTGCGGTACGCTTCAGAAAAAACCATCGTCTGCTCATCCTGCGAGACGTCACCGATGTTGAAAATCTTGAACGCATACGCCGCGACCTCGTCGCCAATGTTTCGCATGAATTGCGCACGCCGTTGACCGTTCTGCTCGGTTACCTTGAAATGCTCAAGGATCAGCCGGACAATCCCGACCCGAAAATCATCGACCGCATGTTGAAACAGGCCCGTCAGATGCATGCCTTAATCGAAGACCTGCTGGAACTTTCGCGGTTGCAGGAAAATGACAGGGACATCGACGCCGGCGAGGTTGATGTTCCCGCCATGTTGGGCCAACTCATGGAACAGGCACAGGACATCAGCCAGGGGAACCACGAGTTGCACTGTGACATCCAGCCCGGTCTTAACATGCGTGGTGTTGAGGCTGACCTCAAAAGCGCTTTCCAGAACCTGATCATCAATGCCATACGCTATACTCCCGCCGGTGGCAGCATCCACGTCACATGGCAGCAGAGCGATGACACGTTGGTGTTCAGTGTCAAAGACAGCGGTGTCGGTATCCCCCACCGCGATATCCCCCGGATTACGGAGCGCTTCTACCGTGTCGGCAGTGACCGCAACCGGCAAAGCGGCGGTACCGGTCTGGGTCTGGCAATCGTCAAACATGTATTGAACAGCCATGGTGCGCATTTGGAAGTTGATAGCGAACTGGGCACCGGCAGCGAATTTCGCTGTTTGTTTCCAATAAACTGAATCTCATTTCATAAAATCCAGGGCCGGAAATCCTGTATGTCTGGTGCCTGTGACCTGCAGTCCCCTCTCAAAAGTTACCCCGATTTGAATCCTGTAACACAACTGTCACACATGGCCATTACCATGACCGTCAAGCTTAACCACAACCTCATGAGGAGACGATTCATGAGAATAAAGGCCATGGCATGCGTGCTGGTGCTTTCAGCTTTTAACCTGTCTGTTGCTGCTGCACAAGCTACCGTTGATGAAAACATTCCGGTCTATGAGAAAACCAGTGGTGTATCCGGCAACCTTAGCAGCGTTGGCTCTGATACGCTCGCCAACCTGATGACATTCTGGGCGGAAACTTTTAAAAAGACTTACCCCAACGTCAACGTGCAGATACAGGCGGCTGGTTCTTCGACGGCGCCCCCCGCATTGACCGAAAACACGTCCAATCTGGGCCCGATGAGCCGCCTGATGAAAGACCAGGAAGTCGAGGCTTTTGAGAAAAAATTTGGCTACAAACCCACCCCGATTGCCGTGGCGATTGATGCTTTGGCTGTCTTTGTGCATAAAGACAATCCCATTGAAGGTTTGACCATCCCACAGTTGGACGCCATATTTTCTTCAACCAGAACCTGCGGTGGTGCAAGCGATATCAATACCTGGGGCGCACTGGGCCTCACCGGTTCATGGGCCAGGCGCAGCATACAGGTCTATGGCAGAAACTCGGTCTCAGGGACTTATGGCTATTTCAAGCATAAGGCCCTGTGCAAGGGTGACTACAAGAACACCGTCAATGAGCAACCTGGTTCGGCTTCCGTGGTGCAGTCGGTCAGTGCCTCGCTCAATGGCATCGGCTATTCCGGTATCGGCTACAAGACGTCCTCGGTGCGCGCACTGGCACTGTCTATGGATTCCGGTAAGCCTTTTGTAGCTGCCATCCCCGAAAATGCGCTCAATGGCAGCTATCCACTGGCCCGCTTCCTGTACGTCTATGTAAACAAGGAACCCGGTAAACCATTGCCGCCGTTAACCCGAGAATTCATAAAGCTGGTGCTGGCGCGCCAGGGTCAGGCAATCGTTGTCAAGGACGGCTACATCCCATTACCGGCCAGAGTCGCGGAACGGGAACTGGCGAAAATCCAGTAAGTTAGCACCACCTGAAAATCAACAAAATCAAGAGGAAATACTGTCATGGTTCAACGATGGACAACATCAAATAAATTGATCCCCTTTGTCTGCACACTGCTACTGGCGCTGCCGTCAGTATCACAAGCGGCACCCGACGAGGACCTGGCGGCGTTTTGCACGCCCAGTTGCAGGCATTGAGTCTAAGACTGGACAAGCTGGAAACGGAAAACCGTCAATTGACCGCCAGCAACGCCGCGCTGACCCGCGGCCAACAAGCGACCGCAAAAACGGTCGCTGAAGTCAATGCAAGGACCGACACCGTGGCCGCTGAAATCAAGAATCAAACCACGGCATCCGACTGGACCGACACGATCCGCTGGAAAGGCGACTTCCGGTACCGCTATGAAAACTTCGATGTCGAGGGCAAGCCTGGTCGCAACCGCAACCGGGTTCGGGCCCGTGCCGCGCTGCTGGCCAATGTCACACCCACCGTTGAGGTCGGTCTTGGTCTGGCCAGCGGCGGCGATGATCCGGTTTCCACCAACCAGACCCTTGGCGGGGGCGCCTCCACCAAGGGCCTCAATCTTGACCTGGCCTTTTTTGACTTTTCGGGTCTGGCCAATACCCATATCGTGGGTGGGAAATTTAGCAATTTCCTTCACAAGAGTGGTAAAAATTCCCTGCTTTGGGATGGTGACTGGCGCCCGGAAGGGATCGGTATGCGCTGGAACAATGGCACTTTTTTCGCCAATGGCCTGGGTACCTGGATCGAGAGCGACAACAAGAAAGACCAATCATTTACCTGGGGTCTGCAGGCCGGGCTGAAATACCCCCTGGGCGATAAGTTGAAACTTACCGCCGGCGCCGGTTATTACAACTTTGACACCAGGGGCAGTGGTACTTTCTATGGCGGTGACACGGAGTTTTTTGGCAATGATTTCGACCCGGTCAGCAACACCTACCTGTACGATTATGAAGAAATCGAGTTGTTCGCCGATCTGGGTTTCAGCCTGCTCAACCGGCCGGTCACGGTATTTGCCAATTACGTCCAAAACCAGGCCACTGACAAAAATGATACAGGCTATGCTTATGGCTTCAAATACGGCAAGGCGGCCAACAAGGGACAGTGGGAACTGGGCTACGTTTACCAGAAACTCGAAGCGGATGCCGTCTTCGGCCTGCTGACGGATTCCGATTTCGGTGGCGGCGGTACCGATTCCAAAGGCCACATACTCAAGGGAAGTTATGCCTTGGCCAAAAACGTTAATGCCAAGTTTAGCTACTTTATCAATGATATTGGGCTCAGGTCCGGACACCCGACCGATTTCAAACGGCTACAACTGGATGTGAGCTTCAAGTACTGAAAGGCGCCGGGGCGATCTGCAAAATCATTCTTCGCATACCTGCATGGAGCCTTGCTGGATCAGATCTGCTGGCGACGTTCCAAAGCACCCTCAACCAGTGAATAGACAGCCGGCACCACGACCAGTGAAAGTAAGGTTGAACTGACCATACCGCCAATGACCGCTATTGCCATGGGTGCATTGGTATCGGAACCGGCACCGGCGCCAAAAGCTGCAGGCAACATGGCCAGGATGATGGTCATGGATGTCATCAGGATGGGGCGCAGACGAATCGGGCAGGCTTCTTGCAAAGACTGTTCGATGCTCTTGCCCCCGGCACGGCGCTGGTTGGTCAAATCTACCAGCAAAATGGAGTTCTTGGCCACCAAGCCCATCAATAATACCAGACCGATCATGGAAAACATATTCAGTGTGTGGCCGGTCAGCCACAGGGAAACCACGCCGCCGATGATGGCCAGTGGTTGCGCAACCATGATGATGAAGGGTTGTATAAACGAATTGAACTGGCTTGCGAGCACCATGTAGACCAGGATGATGGCGACAACAAAGGCAAAAATCATGTAATAGAGGGTTTTGCCGAATTCTTCTGCCCGCCCGGACATCTTGACCACATAACCCAGCGGTAGCAGACCTTCTGATGCGGCCATCACCCTCGTGACGGACTCACCCAGTGAAACGGTGGGGGTGCTGTAAAAATTGGCGGCATACTGAAGGTCATAACGCGAGATGACGGCGGCGCCGAGTTGTGGTTTCAGACTTATCAGGTTCGCCAGGCTGACCATCTCACCGTTTGAAGAACGCAAATATATATTTGAAATATCATCACTGTAAGTCAGCTGACCATTGCCCGCTTTGAGACGGATATCGTAGCGTTCACCATCGCCGGGATCATCATTAAAGCGGGCAATATCCGTACCACTGGCCAACACGTTAACAGCCAGTGCGACATCCTCGGTGGTCAAACCCAGGCTGCGAACCAGCGGGCGGTTAATGATTGTTTGCAACTGCGGCAAATCCAGTTGTAGCTCCAGGTCCAGCGTGCCAATTTCAGCCTGGGTGTCCAGACGTTGTTTCAACACAGATGCCAGGCGCGCCACCTCGTTGAGATCCGGGCCTTTTAGAATGAAATGCAACGGTTCACCACGGTGCCCGCCAACCATCGGCATCGGTGAGGGGAATGCGTGTACACCGGCAATTCCGGCTAATTCGACACGTAATTTTTCAATCATGTCGACCTGGCTGATGTCGCGCTGCTCCCAGGTCACCATTTTCACAAGGAAGCTCGCATTGCTGACCTGACGTGAGCGGTCCGCGCCCACGGTAACAAAATAACCGTCAATGTCCTTGTCGCCTTCAAGGAACTTTTCTATTTCCCTGATTTTGTCCTCGGTATAGTTGATCGAGGAACCCAACGGGGCTTTGACACTGATGATAAAACGGCCTTCGTCCTGCTCTGGCATAAAGCCCGAGCCGGTATGACTAAAAAAATAAGCACTGGAAAGTACAACCGCCAGGGTGACCCAGGCTACAAAACGTCGATTGCTTAAGGCAAAATCCAGCAGGCTTTTGTAGCTTCTGTCGATATTTTGAAAACCACGATCAATCAGGTGATATATCCTGCCATGCTTTTTCTCGACCTTGAGGTAGCGCGAGCACAACATCGGTGTGAGTGTCATCGAGACAAACAGGGAAGCCAGCACACCAAAGGTGACGACCACCGCGAAGGCCTCAAAAAACCGGCCGATGATACCCTGCATGAAGATAACCGGTGCGAAAATTGCGACCAGCGTCAGGCTGGCCGCCATGACTGCAAATACGACCTGCCGGGTACCGTGTATGGCTGCGTCCACACGACCTGAACCGTGTTCCTGGGCATGCCGGTAGATGTTTTCGAGTACGACGATCGCATCATCCACCACCACGCCAATCAGCAGCAGCAGACCCAGCATGGTCATGGTGTTGAAGGTATAATCAAGGAAATACATAACAGCAATTGCACCCAGCAGTGAAACCGGAATGGCCACCGCAATAATGAAGGTGGAACGCATATTTTTCAGGAAAAGCCAAACAACGAGCGCGGTCAGCAAGGTGCCGGATATGAGGTGTTCTTCCAGCGAGTCAATAACACCCTGTGTGAGTTCGCCGTCATCATGGGCAATACCCAATTTAATTCCCGCTGGCAACTGCGGAATCAGCTCCTCATTCAGACGTTGTTTGACTTCATCGACAATCGCCACTGTATTGGCGTTTTGCACCTTAAGAATACCTAAACCAACTGCGGGTTCACCGTTATAACGGGCCAGTTGGCGATAGTCTGCCAGGCCGTCTTCGATGTTGGCAAAATCGCGCAAGCGCTGGGGGGCATCACCTTGATAACTGACGATCATCTCACCAAGTTGTGCGGGACTGTGGTATTCCAGATCCAACTGGAGCAGTGTTTCTTTGCTTTCATTGATTAAAAACCCGCCGGGTAAACGCAGGTGCTCGCGGTTGAACACCCGCAGGACATCGGGAACCGTGATACCGAGTTGTTGCATGCGAACCGGATCCAGGTTGACACGAATGGTCCGCCGTTGCTCACCACCGAGTTGAATGTCACCCACGCCATTGATGGTTTCAAGACGTTTCTTGATAACGTTACGGGCGTACTGGTTTAATTCCTGCATGGTGCGGTCACCGGTCAGGGTCAGCCACATGACGGGTAAGGCACCAATCTCGATCTTGGCCACCACCGGCGGTTCTGCCTCATTCGGCAGGTCTCTTAATATCCTGTTGACCCGGGCCTGAACCTCATTGAAGGCAACATTGACGTCTTTATCCATGTCAAAACGGATATTGATGGCAGAAACACCGGGGGAGGAATTGGACTCAATGTGATCGATACCAGGTGCGCTGTTGACGACCGATTCGATCAGGTTGGTCACGCTGGCATCAATAATCTCAGGTGTTGCGCCCGGCAATATCGTGGTCACGGAAATCATTGGAAACTCAATGCTCGGATAGCGGTCAACACCAATATCCTTGTAGCTGATGATGCCAAACAACACCAGCACGGCAGAAAGCATATAAGCGAACACGTGCCGCTTGATTGAAATCTCAGGTAAATTCAATTTAACTACCAGATTCTCTGATGGTCACATTCGCGCCATCTGTCAAAAATGCTGCGCCATCGGTCGCGATTATTTCATTGCCGACGAGACCCGACCTGATTTCGACCAACGTGCCTTCGTGATAACCCGCAGCGACGACCCGTCCTTCAGCCTTGTCAACATCGATTATGTAGACCACGTCACCTGCCGGACGGTGTACGATGCTCATGATTGGCACCATAACGGTCGCTTTGTGGGTTTCTACCAACACCTTTGCGGTTATGGTTGCACCCGGGTTCAGCCTGCCCGGGTCGCGCAGGTCAACGATGGCCATGATCGCGCGACTTCCCAGACCGACAGAGGGTTGCAGTTCAGTAACTTCGCCGCTAACGGATTCGCCAGGTATGAGCGGGCTGAAAATTTCCACAGGCTGTCCAATGTGCACCTTTAATGCGACCGCCTCGGGGTAGGGCAGCCAGGCTTGCAAAAGCTCTGGCCGGGTAATTTCAAATAGCGCCTGACCACGATTGACAAAGTCACCGGTGGCTATCATGCGTCGCTGTATCACGCCTGAAACAGGTGCGACGATCCGGGATTTGGTCAACGAATCATTGACGATGGCAAGTTGAGCCTCGGCCGCCTTGTAGTCCGCGCGGTAGGCTTCCAGTTGTTCTCTGGCATCATCCAACCGGGTTTGGGATGACAGGTTTTTTGAGGAAAGTGTCTTATACCGTTCAACCCGTCGCTCACCATTTGCAATGTGTACCGCCAGCCGTTCGATACCTGCCTGGGCCGCCTGTTGCTGTAGCAGCAGGGTCGAGGTATCGATCTTTGCAAGCAACTGTCCCTGTTCGATACCCTCACCGGTATCCGCCTTGACCATGGTGACGCGGCCGCTGATTTCGGCGGCCAGTGTCGGTGCAGATTTACTGTGCACCCGGCCCACGGTTTCCAGCCATATTGGCAAATCCCGAACCTCGGCCACGCCCGTTGAAACCAGTACCGACTTGACATTCGTCTCAGTGCCGGGGCCAACACTGTCTTCCCTTGTGCAACCACCTGTTGCCAGGGCGGCAAACAGGGTGACAAGTATGATAACCCGCCTTTTCATTTCTGTTGTTCTCCCTCCCGGAGTATGCCATTGAAAAATATATCCATAACGGTGTTACTGAATGTGTCTGGGTCACCTGAAAAACCGACGTCGGGAATGTGCCGCATGACCGGGGCGGACTGGAAATAAAACATATTTGCCGAAATGATCATAAATGCAGCCAGGGTGGGATCAATGTCTTTCCTGAACTCGTTCGCTTGCTGGCCATGACGTACCATTTCCACCACTCGGCTAAAGACCTCAACCATGGTGTAATTGGCGATCTCCCTGCCGTGTTCGGAATTGTCTGAGAGAGCCTCACGCAGGATCAGTTGCATACCACGCCGGTGTGCGAGGATATTATCCAGTTGACCGGCGGAAAATTCTGCCAGGCGTCGTCTGAACGTACCCGGTGCATCCTCAAGCGCATCAAGCAGTTTGGATGATCTTTTGACAGCGGTTTTCATAATCGCGAGGTACAGATCGTGTTTGCTTTTAAAATGGTGGTAGATGTTGGGTTTGCTGGTAGCGGCGAGTTTGGCGATGGCGCTCATGGAAACGGCAGCGAAACCCCTGTCAGCAAACAGTGATTCGGCAGCTTCCAATATGGCCTGTTTGCCACTCGAAAAAGTCGTTTTGACGTTGCTTTGGACTGGCATGGCTTGTGCTGTTCTCCAATACTGACCGACCAGTCGGTTAGTATATTCCCCTATCTGGTTCAGAACAAGAAAACTCCTTCAGCCTGTCCCCGTTCAGGTAAAATTATCGGCGTGTGTCAGGCAACTTATCATGGAGAAACAGACTCCGGGGAATCATGATGTCGACCAATTTATGGCAGCCCTCAGCCACTCCTGCCCGGCTCAGGGCCCGGGCGCAGTTATTGGCGGATATACGCACTTTTTTTGCCAGAACGGGCGCACTGGAAGTCGAGACACCCCTGCTATCCAAAGCCGGCAATACCGACCCGGAGATACAATCGGAACGCACCACCGACGGCGCTTACCTGCGAACTTCACCGGAATTTGCCTTAAAACGTCTGTTGGCGGCGGGCAGCGGGGACATTTATGAACTGGGCCGGGTCTTTCGCAAAGCCGAATCGGGCCGCCATCACAACCCTGAGTTTACCCTGCTGGAATGGTACCGCACGGGTTTCAGTTACCATCAACTGATGGATGAAGTTGCCCGGCTTGTACGGGTCTGTGGACGAGAAAAGTTTGACCAATGGCCCGAGGAAAGGATCAGCTACCAGTCACTGTTTAAGCGTTATATAAACATTGACCCACTCAGCGCAAATGCCGAAGCATTGTCTCGGCTTGCAGCGGCGCACGGTGTCAATGCCACCGGTCTCAACCGCAATCAATGGCTGGACTTGCTGATCAGCCATACGATTCAGCCATTCCTGCCCGCCAAAGCCCTGACGTTTGTCTATGATTATCCTGCGGACCAGGCGGCGCTGGCACAGATTCGCGCCGGCAATCCACCCCTGGCGGAGCGCTTTGAACTATATCTCGGCAAACACGAACTGGCCAACGGCTACCAGGAACTGACCGACGTCAGCGAGCAACAAGATCGATTTGAACACGAAAATAAGCTACGTGAACAAAGCGGTGAGCCCGTTTGTGAGATGGATCACCACCTGCTCAGCGCACTTAATCACGGTCTGGGGGAATGCGCCGGTGTAGCCCTGGGTGTTGACCGCCTGCTGATGGCTATTTGCACGGCAGACACAATCGATGAAGTGATTGCTTTCCCCTTTTCACGTGCCTGAATTGGCCGGCAAGATAACCTGCACACTCAAACCACCGCTTTTTCGGTTAACGGCCCTGATCCTGCCGCCATTGCGCCTTACTGCCGATGCGGCGATGGCGAGACCAAGACCGTGACCACCGGTACCTCTGTCGCCACGACGTGAGCGTGCCTGGTCAACCCGGTAAAATGGCTCGAATATCCGGGCCAGGTGCTTAGCAGGTATGCCGGGGCCCGAGTCCCTGACCTCTACCTGTATTTCATCGTTGCAGGCAAGTTCTGCCCTGACGTGGATTGGGCCACCCTCACCGGCATGCAGCAGCGCGTTGCGCAAGAGGTTTTCAAAGGCCCGCCACAGCAGCTCCCGATCACCACTAAAGGGCAACGCCGTAACTGCTTCAAGCGCCACCGGCTCTTGCCCCCCGGCAGTCTCATAATTCACAGTGATGACAAGGTCCTGCAACATTTCCGCAAGGTCAAATTCCTCTACACGGAGTTTTTGAACGTCATCAGACTCGCGCAATAGTCCCAACACTTCGTCGATGAGGACTTCCAGACGCCCCCCTTCCAGCTCGATCCGGTCAAGTTCCTCGGTGACTGCGTTTTGGTCCTTGTTCCTGGCGATTTCAAGCGCGACACGCAGACGTGCCAGTGGCGAGCGCAATTCATGGCTGACATCCCGCAACAAACGCTGATTCGCCTGCTGCGAGGTCTGCAGACGCTGTGCCATCTCATCAAGATCGAGCGCCAGTTGACCAAACTCATCACGGCGCTGATCCAGCGCTGCGCCAACCCTGACCGAGAGGTCGCCGGTGGCCAGTTGCCGGCTGATCCTGCTCAATTGCCCCAAAGGCGCGGCCAGGTAACGGGCCAGCAGGAAGCTGACCAGCGCCGAGATCAAAGCAGCGACACCCAGACGCAGGCCAATGCCACGCGGTCCAGGTTCCAATAAGGCGCGTGGTGAGTGACGTGGCATACTGATCAGGGTATAAGTCTTGCCGTTGGCACTGCTGATTGCCTGGCCGGTGACCCTGACCGGTCCGCGATGTAACCGCTCCAGCATATGCTCACGTCTCAGCAGTTCGTGACCATCGTTGCTCAGAACAAAAATATGATTACGCAATGCACGCGGCAGGCTGCGCAGGGATTGCCTGATCTTTGCTTCATCACCGGCTTGCAAATCCTGGGTAAGCCGGTTTTTCAGGCGCTCGACGTTGACATCATCACCACCTGTAACCAGCTCGATACCCTGGTTTAAAATGACCGACTGGTTGATCCAGCTGACCAGCGCCGCAAAGGCCATGATGCTCAGCCACAGGGCGAAAAAGAGTTTCCAGAAGAGCCTGGGTGGCCATCCGGGTATCATTCGGCTCTCGCAACGCGGTACTGGTAGCCAATCCCACGGATGGTTTCAATACGGGTACTGCCGTCGGCACGGGCACCCAGCTTTCTGCGTAAATTGCTGACATGCATGTCAATACTGCGGTCGTACGCGACTGCTTCACGCCCAAGGGCGGCAAGATACAGATCCCGTTTGTCAACCACCTGACCACAGCGTTGCAGCAACAATTGCAGGATGCTGAACTCGGTGCTGGTCAGATCCAGCAATTGCCCGCCCAGTTGAACGGTACGATCCGCCGGGTTCATGATCAATTCGTCGATCTCAAGCACCGCGACCATTGAGTGCGTGTGCGAGCGTCTTAAAACCGCACGAATCCTCGCCACCAGTTCCCTCGGGTTGGCCGGTTTTGGCAGGTAATCATCGGCACCCAGTTCCAGTCCGACAATACGGTCGAGGTCATCACCACGCGCGGTCAGCATCAACACCGGTAGATCTGATTGTCTGCGTAGCTGGGCCAGGACTTCGATACCATTGAGCTTTGGCATCATGATATCCAGCACCATGGCATCCAGACCGGGACGTCGTGATTCCTTGAGGGCTTGCTGACCATCGTGCGCCAGACGCACCGCAAAACCCTCCTGGCCAAGGTATTCCGCCAGCAATTCACACAGTTCCGTGTCATCATCCGCTATAAGGATGGTTTGTGGCATGTGGGCACCGGTTTAATCGGGGGTATAGATTTTAACCAATCAACGCTCATTAGGTGGTCATTTACCTATTTTTACATTGTGAGGACACAAACAGACAGTGAAAGAGTGTCATAGTATACGCAAGCAACAATTATTGATCTTACTTAGGAGAATTCGTATGAAAACATTTTTAAAATCCATCCTGGCAGTTACATTGTTTATCACTGCTGGCAGCGTGTTTGCACAAAATAGTGACTTTGGGCCCGGCGACCAAGGCCCGCGTCATGATCGCGGTACACCGGGTATGCAGGGCATCGAACATCTGCATCGCGCATTACACCGCCTGGACTTGAGCGACGAACAAAAAACCAGTATCGAGGGTGTCATGCAACGTCTGAAGACCGAAATGCAACCCATTTTGGAAGACACACGGACCAATCAGGATCAATTGCGGAACCTCGTCAAAGCTGACTCATTTGATCAGGACGCAGTTGCCGGGATCGCACAGAGTGAAGGTCAACTCGCTACCCAGCGCATCATGCTGACCAGCCAGGCAATGTCCGAAGTATTCAGTTTCCTGAGCGATGAACAACGCACGCAACTGGACGAAATGGTTGCGCAACAAAAGAATAAACGCAATACAAGACGGCATGCGAAACACAGGCGTCATGCCATTGAGGGTTAACCCAAACATTTCACCAGTCGGTATTGGCTTGTCCATCTACGCCTGGGCTTGAGCTTCCCTCGAGCCATCGTTACGACGATGACCCTCTCGCCTCGATCTCGGCCAGCACATCATCCACACTGGTGTGCTGGACGTTGGTACCCAAGACCATGTAAATCACGTATTCGGCAATATTCTGGCAACGGTCACCCATACGCTCCAGCGAGCGGGTTGCCCACAGAACATTCATTAATGCGGGCACCGATTCAGGTTCTGAACCCATATGTTTCGTCAATTGTTTGGTAATTGACTTGTATTTCGAATCGACCTTTTGATCGGCCTGGACAACTTCCACGGCTGTGTCCACATCGGTGCGTGCAAAGGCATCGAGCACATTGCGTAGCATCTCCCGCACCAGTTCACCCATATGACCAAGTTCCCGGCGAACGTCTCCGGTGAGTGCACCGTCCATCTCATCCAGCGACATACGTGCCACGCGTTTGGCCTCATCACCGATACGTTCCAGGTCATTGATGGTCTTGATCACAGCCATGACCAGACGCAGGTCGGTTGCCGCCGGCTGCCGGCGCGCCACGATACGGGTGCACTCGTCATCAATTTCCACTTCCATCAAATTGACGCGTGTATCGCTTTTCTTTACCTTCTCAGCGAGACCCGCCGTGCCACTGACCAGCGCTGCGACAGCATTGCTGACCTGCTCTTCGACAAGCCCGCCCATATGTAACACATTGACTCGGACCTCTTCCAGTTCCGCGTTAAACTGGCGGGATATGTGCTGACCCAGATGCAGATTGTCCATTAAATTTTCCTTACTTTCATCAACCGTAACGACCCGTGATGTAGTCTTCTGTCTGCTTGTTACGGGGGTTGGTAAAAACCTGGTCGGTAGCACCGAATTCGATTAATTTGCCCATGTACATGAAAGCAGTATAGTCCGACACTCGTGCGGCCTGCTGCATATTATGGGTTACCATGATGATGGTGTATTGCGTCTTCAGATCCGAGATCAATTCCTCGACCTTCAGGGTTGAAATGGGATCGAGCGCTGAACAGGGTTCATCCAGCAGAATGATCTCCGGTTGTATCGCGATGGCCCGCGCGATGACCAGACGTTGCTGCTGGCCACCTGACAGGCCAAATGCCGAGTTGTTCAAGCGGTCCTTGACCTCATCCCACAAGGCGGCGCCTTTTAATGCCCATGCTACTGTCTCGTCCAACTGACGGCGCCGGTTGATGCCCTGGATACGCAGACCATAGGCGACATTTTCATAGATGGACTTGGGGAATGGATTGGGCTTCTGGAAAACAATACCGACCTGTCTGCGTAGTTCCGCAACATCCTCGCTGGTGGTATAAATGTCACGCCCACCAAGCAGGATTTCTCCCTCCACCCGGCAGATATCGATCAGGTCATTGAGACGGTTGAAACAGCGCAGCAATGTGGATTTACCACAACCGCTGGGGCCAATAAAAGCCGTCACCTGTTTTTCCGGGATATTGAGGTTGATATCAAACAGTGCCTGATTCTCACCATAAAACAGGTTCAGATGGTTGACAACAACTGCCCGCTTGTGTGCTGCCAGGCTGTCCGGAAGCGTTGTTGATGACGGTATAGCAGTCTGTACAGAATGTTCGGTTGTCATGTTTCCAATCCACGGTATTTTTCACCCAGGCTATTACGCACCCGGATGGCCATCAGGTTCAAAAGTACGATAACGATGACCAGTAACAAGGCAGTTGCATAGACCAGTGGCCTGGCCGCTTCGACGTTTGGACTTTGAAAACCGACATCGTAGATATGAAAGCCAAGGTGCATAAACTTACGTTCCAGGTGAAGGAATGGTGCGTTGGCGTCCAGTGGTAAGGACGGCGCCAGTTTGACCACACCGACCAGCATCAGCGGAGCCACTTCACCAGCAGCCCGGGCCACAGCCAGGATCAGGCCGGTCATGATACCGGGGCTGGCCATCGGCAACACCGTGCGCCACAAGGTTTCCCAGTGGGTCGCACCGAGCGCGAGACTGCCTTCCCGTATGCTCCTGGGAATACGTGAAAGACCCTCTTCAGTTGATACGATGACCACTGGCAGGGTCAGCAGCGCGAGCGTCAGCGAGGCCCACATGAGACCGCCAGTTCCAAACGTCGGTGCCGGCAATGCTTCCGGAAAAAAAACACGATCAATACCCCCGCCAATGGTATAGATGAAAAAACCCAGACCGAAAACACCATACACAATGGACGGCACCCCGGCCAGGTTATTGACGGCGATCCGGATCAAGCGAGTGAACAAACCCTGGTGTGCGTATTCCTTCATATATACCGCTGCCATGACCCCCAGAGGCGTAACAAATACGCTCATCAACAAGACCATCAGCACGGTACCGAATATGGCCGGGAAGATACCTCCTTCCGTATTGGACTCACGTGGGTCATCCGCCATGAATTTCCAGATGTTGTGGAAGAAGTAGCCAATTTTTCCAATCAGAGTCATGTGGTTGGGACGGTAAGCATCAACGATGGATGCCAGCGGGAGCTCCTTTTCAACCCCGTCAACGGTACTGACAACCACGGCATCACGCCCAATTTCCTCGTTAAGGTGTTCCAATTCCCCTTCAAGGTCTGCGTAGCTCTTTTTTAAGCCGGCACGCTCGTGCTCAATTTCAGCCAACCTTTCCTCGCTATTCCCGCCTTCGAGTTCAAGACCACGTTGTTTTAACCTGAGTTGCTCCAGCGCATAGTTGACAGCACCGATGTCGTTCTTTTCAAGTGCAGAAATTTTGTTCCTTAAACGATTGACCCGTGCCAGGCGCTGCTGAAAAACAGACCAGGTATCCGAGTTATACTGCAGTTGCCCATCCTGTCTGACACCCAGTAACAAGCCAATGAAATCACCCCACTCCTGACGTTCCATGACCACCATGTTATAGGGCTGAGAGCTGGAGATTACAGAAGCATTGAGTATCCAGCGAAAATCCTGACCGGTGATATCCCGGTTGGCAGTTTTTAAAAGGACCCGTTGCATGAACAATCTGTCACCTTCTACGCTGATACCGGCCTCGCGCAGATGCGCGGCACTGACTTTTTCCGTCTCCCGCACCTGCCCGGCCAATGTCATCAATCTGCCATCGGCCTGCTGGTAGCTTATTTTCTGCACACTCAACGGCCAGAAATTGGCCAGACCACGGCTACCGATCAAGAGCAGCAGACCTGCTACGAGAACTACACTGGCGCTGACCGCCGCTGCATTGAGCCAGATCCACGGGGTTCCGCTCCTCAGCCATTTCTTAAATACCATTACAAACCCACCTGTACGACTCGCGACTTCATAGCGAACTGTACTTTTCCCGCAGGTGCTGGCGGATCAGTTCAGCCCCTGTGTTGACGACAAATGTAAACATGAAAAGCACCAGGGCTGCCAGAAACAGGACCCGGTAATGGGAACTGTGTACCGCCGATTCCGGCATTTCAACAGCAATGTTGGCAGCCAGTGTGCGCATGCCCTCAAACAGGTTCCAGTTCATGACCGGTGTATTACCCGTCGCCATCAGCACGATCATGGTCTCACCCACTGCCCTGCCCAGACCAATCATTACACCTGAAAACATACCCGGACTGGCGGTTGGCAAAACCACCCTGACCAGTGACTGCCAGCGGGTTGCACCCAACGCAAGGGAGCCGTCCGAAAGGGACTGTGGAACACCATAGACGGCATCTTCAGCAATCGAGAAAATGGTCGGGATCACAGCAAAACCCATGGCCCACCCGACGACCATGGCGTTGCGTTGGTCGTAAGAAATGCCCATTTCGTGGTTCAGCCAAATACGCAGGTCACCACCAAAAAAAAGCTGTTGCAGGGGACCTGCAATTTCGAGTGCAAAGACACCCAGAATAAGCAATACCGGCAACAATACAAGCGGCTCCCAGCCATCAGCTACCAGCACTCCAAGACGTTCTCCTGCCTGCCCCCATAACCATGCAAACAGCAGTGATCCTGCCGGTATGACCAGCATCAACGCCAGCACCCCGGCCAGGTTCTCCTCCAGCAATGGTGCAAACCACAGACCGGCCAGGAAGCCGAGGATGACGGTCGGCAGCGCGGCCATGATCTCGATACCCGGTTTGACCAGGTTACGCAATACCGGTGACATGAAATAAGCGGTATAGGCTGCACCCATCAACGCCAGTGGCAAGGCAAACAACATGGCGTAAAAAGCCGCTTTGAGTGTACCAAATGCCAGCGGGGTCAGACTGAATTTGGGCTCAAAATCGTCACTGGATGAGGACGACTGCCAGATATACGCCGGTTGGTCATAGTTCTCATACCAGACTTTTGACCATAGTGAAGTAAATGAGACCTCGGGGTGCGGATTGTCAATGTCCATGAAATCCGTGCTGCCATCGCTATTGAGCACCAGCAAACCGGATGCCCGTGGCGCCAGCGCCAGAGCGGCGGGTACGCCACCCGGCAATGCCTGTTGCAATACCAGCCGGTTTGCAGTGCTGTGATAAATGGCCAGTTGCCCACCGCTGTCAATCACCATGAATCCCTTACGGCGCTGTTCCGGGATTATTTTGGATATGGCAGACAAGCCGGCAGTTTCAAAGCGGCGAATATTTTTAAGCGTGTAGTGGTTATTTGTGTCCCTGACCGGAAACAATTGTGCAATATGGCCAGTGGCATCACCTGCCAGCACAGAGATTCCACCCAACAGCATACGCATACTGGTGATAGCACCACGACCGGCTTGCACACGCTGTAGCTCTTGCATATTGGCTAAATCAATAAAATGAATTGCGCCGTCTTTATCGCCCAGGTATAGCCAGCGGTGGTCACTGCTCAGGGCTATGGCCGTAACTGAATAATCCACATCCAGTCTTTTTAGTGTGCGTTCCAGGCTGATTTCACCACTGAGGAAATTCTCCTGCTTGCTATTCCATGCGACGCGAATACGGCCACCACTACCCGCCGCCGCCAGCACCAGTTCGGTATCGGAATCCGATACGGCCAGGCCGCTGATGCCACCGCCAGGCATCAATTCATATAAACTTTCGCCATCGGGATAATCCAGCGCCGGTATGATTTTTCGCCGTGCGACACCGGCGGAATAATCGGTATTGTAATGATGCCGGAAGAATCCGGTCCTGCCATCTGCATAAGCGATCGCGACCAGACCCGGGTTGCCCTGATCCCCGGCCACAACGGCCACTGGCTGCTGTCGGGCGAAAAGTCGGCTGGAACTGATAGGCTGCAGGTTCGGGATGGACAGAAATTGTGCGTGCCCCTCGTGGTCAACACGCAGGGCAACCTGTTGCTGTTCTTCCATGCTCAAATAAGCTGTATCACCGCTAAGCCCCATCTGCGGGGCGGTGTGGTTTCCGTTTGTTATGCTGGCCGGTAAAAACAATGGAAATACGACGTAGAAAAGATAAAACATGATCAACAAGACTGCAGCGATCACGGCAACACCGCCAAGACCAATGACCCAACCCGCCATTTGATCCCTGTAACGCCGCCAGCGATGAAATCGCTCTGAACGCCCATCAAAACCAGGGGAGGCAACTTTAGGGGCTGAACTCATTGACACATTTTACGGTTCAATTGTGACATTTTTGTTATACGTCGCCAACACGCTTCGGTTAGAATTGCAGCGCGAAAGAAAGTCGTCGTCCAGCAGGGCCACCAGGCTGCCGAGCTGGACTTTCCAGGGAGAACATCATGACGGGCAGTTACCTCAGCGGCATTTTCGGGTCATCACCTGTAAGGCCTTTGCAACAACACATGGAAAAGGTCGTTTCCTGTGTGGTTGAACTGATCCCGTTCACCCGGGCTGTGCTATCCGGCAATCAACAAGATCGCAGTGAGCACCACGCGAATATCGTCCATATCGAACACGAGGCCGACGACCTCAAGAAGGAACTGCGGCTACGCCTGCCAAGCAGTCTTTTTATGCCAATAGATCGCCGCGATGTCCTTGAGGTTCTGACCATGCAGGACATGGTCGCCGGCCGTGCCCGTGATGTCGCCGGTCTGATCGTGGGCCGGAATATGCAGTTTCCAGCGTCCATATCACAGGACTATATGTCACTGATCAGCCGTTGCGTCGACGCTTGCAAACAGGCACATACCGCAATCAGTGAACTGGATGAGCTGATTGAAACCGGTTTTGGAAAACCCGAAAGGGAGCGCGTCGGTGGGCTGTTATGCGACCTCGATGTGATCGAACAGGAAACCGATGAACAGCAGGTCGCCTTACGCGGCAAACTGTTCGAACTTGAAGACGACCTGCATCCGGTAAACGTCATGTTCCTCTACAAGGTCATCGACCATACCGGTGGTATCGCAGATCGTGCACAACGTGTGGGCAGCCGTCTGCAATTGATGCTCGCACGTTAACTCCCGATAAAAGGAATCAATAATGGAATTTTCAGCCTGGTATCTTGCTCTGGCGGCAGCATTCGGCCTGTTCATGGCCTGGGGTATCGGCGCCAATGATGTCGCCAACGCCATGGCTACCTCGGTGGGTTCGCGTGCACTGACCATCAAACAGGCTATTATGGTCGCGGCGGTGTTTGAATTCACCGGTGCTTTTCTGGCCGGTGGACAGGTAACCTCAACCATACGCAAGGGCATCATTGACGCCAGCCATGTGTCAAGCAAGCCCGAGCTTCTGATATTCGGCATGCTGGCCGCACTGCTGGCCGCCGCCGTGTGGTTGTTGATCGCCTCCAGAAAGGGCTGGCCGGTATCCACGACCCACTCTATTGTTGGCGCCATTGTAGGTTTTGCCGTGGTCGGCATTGGCGCGGACTCCGTGCACTGGTCGAAAGTCGGCACGATCGCCGCGTCGTGGGTGGTTTCTCCAATGTTGTCAGGCATTATGGCATTTTTTATCTTCATGAGTGTGCAGAAATTGATCCTGAATACGGATGACCCAATTACAAACGCGCGTAAATACGTGCCGTTCTATATCTTCGCTGTCGGCTTTATCCTGGCACTTGTCACGCTGCTGAAAGGACTGAAACACATCGGTCTTCATTTAACCACCGGCCAGTCGATCATGGTTGCGGTCGCCAGCGGCATCATGACCATGACGATCGGCGTGCTGGCAATCAGGAAAATCAAGACCGTTCCAAGCGAGAATGTTGACTTTCGCTTCACCAATGTCGAAAAGATCTTTGGCATCCTGATGGTTTTCACCGCCTGTGGTATGGCGTTTGCACATGGTTCCAATGACGTCGCCAATGCCGTTGGTCCGGTCGCCGCCATTGTCAGTATCGTCAAAACTGGCGCCGTTACGCAGAAATCCGGGCTCGCCACATGGATCCTGTTGCTCGGTGGTGCTGGTATCGTGCTGGGTCTGGCCACCTGGGGCTGGCGTGTCATCAAGACGGTGGGTCGTAACATTACCGAACTCACACCTTCACGTGGTTTTGCGGCGGAATTATCCGCAGCCACAACCGTCGTGATTGCCTCCGGGACAGGTATACCTGTTTCCACCACCCACACCCTGGTCGGTGCAGTCATGGGTGTTGGCATCGCCCGTGGCATCGGCGCCCTGAATCTGCGTGTGATACGCAATATCATGTTGTCATGGATCATAACGCTGCCGGCCGGTGGCATACTCGCCATCCTGTTTTTCTTCACACTCAAGGGTGCGTTCTATACCGGTCCTTAAATCGCACAAAAATTGTGGCAAACCCGATCAAAATCCGCCCGGCAGTAAGTGCTGACAGCGAAGCGATTATCGCAATACGCGGGGCAGCTATCCTGGCCATCCCACCCGGCCATTGGACAAGACGGGATCTGAAAAACTGGGCGGCAAAGCCCCATTTGACGTCATTGCGCAAACGAATTGCCGATAACCGCGTACTGGTTGCAGGCGACCACACCGGCGTATTGGCCTGTGCCGGTCTGCATCTTGGCAGCAGAGGCCTGGTCGGGTTATTTGTGGCACCAACCGCCCAGGGCAGCGGTCTTGGCGAGAGAATGGTTGCCGGCATCGAAAGACTTGCGGTTCAATACGGCCTGCTGCAATTAAAGGTGTGTGCAGCCGAACCAACCATCGATTTTTATCACGCCCGTGGCTACCGAAAAGTGACAGGGTCACACCTGGAAAGAGACCCGCACTCCGGCATGCCATCATTGTCCATGCATAGAAAGTTTGGACACCGGCAAACCCGTTTTGGAAGAACGCTTGCCACATTGGGACAGCACCTGGGGATACCGGCCGACTACGGCGTTGAGCACAAGCTCAGGATTCAACCTGAATGCCACCAGACCGTCTCCATCGGTAAAGATGTTGTCGGGCGGCCGGTATACATGGAACCGCGCGCCGCACGTGCCTGGCTGGCCATGCAAACTACAGCCATGAACGAGGGTATCCGACTGCAAGCTGTATCGGCCTACCGAACGGTTGCCTACCAGACGAATATTTTCAGGAAAAAACTGGCTGCCGGTCAAAAGATCGACGAAATTCTGCAAGTCTCAGCCGCACCGGGGTTCAGCGAACACCACAGCGGCCGTGCTCTGGATATCACCACACCCGGTTTTGAGCCACTGGAGGAAGAATTCGAGCAAAGCCCGGCCTACCAATGGCTTTTGCAATCAGCGGACCGCTACAACTTCAGGCTTTCCTACCCTTACAATAACCGCCATCGCCTGGCTTATGAGCCCTGGCATTGGTGTTTTAACCCGGGTCAGTGAACCCTGTTTGGAAATTGCCCAGGTACAACACTTATTTTCCGGGATGTTGGGTTCAGATCAAATGGTAACTGTATATTTGAAAGACCCATATGTGTCAATAAACCACGTAACTCCTGGGCCAGCAGGGGATAAATCTGCCGCGCCAGACTGGCGTGGTGGCCGGTGAATTCCGAAAGATCAATCGGTTCACCCGAGGTTTGCTGGTAGACGGTCTCTATTCCGACCTTCGCCTTGAAGGACGGATTGGAATCAGCAGAAGGGCCGCCTTCACAAATGAGCCTGGCACTGACCTGATATGAGGGTAGCGTTTCATCTGGGCCCATTTCCACCAGTCTGGGTGTCAGGTTCATTTCGACCTTGGCGTCCTGCATGGCGCCTTCTGTTGAAACGCGCAGCAGTTCACCGCTCAATAGGGAAACCTGAACGTGCTGGAGCATAAAGTTGTCAAGCAAATTCATGTGAACCTCCAGGCAGCATCATCAGAATGAATATTCTAACCCGAAAACCGGAATACCCGTCAGAAATTCAATCATCCACCGCCCGCCATAAATACCAGCTCGCTGCTGAGCGGTATGGCGACAGATGCTGTGTAACCTCGAGCACCTGGTCCGGCGTGGGCAATTGCGACAGTTGGTAGGTTATTTGCACGCCCTTCTGGATACCCAGATCGGTCGCCGGCATCACATCCGGACGGCCAAGGGAAAATATCAGGTGCATTTGTGCCGTCCACGGTCCTATACCCCTTACCTTACACAGGCATGCAATGACTGTGGCGTCATCCATGGACGCCATTTTACGGGCGGAAGGCAAATCGCCGGAGCAACTATGCGCTGCAAGGTCCAGGATCGACAAGGCCTTGTTATTGGATAAACCCACCGCTCGAAGTGTTTGTAACGGCAGACTGACGGCCTCTCTTGCAGACGGCAGCTCATCCTCAAACAGAGCTTCAAAACGCCCGTAAATGGTCGCCGCCGCCTTGCCGGACAACTGCTGGTAGCTAATGGAGCGCGCCAGCGAGATGAACAGGTCCCGCTCCTTTCTCACCGTCAGGGTGAAAGCGCCTTTTTGACGGATCAATTGAGCCATTTGCGGACATTCGTCCTGCAAAAAACCGACCGCCGCGCGGCGGTTGTAGCGCAAACGACTCATATTTCAGGACGCACCAGCGCCACGGCGGCCAATGACCAGCCTGCCATCAGCAACAGACCACCGAGAGGCGCCAGTGGCGCTGCTGGCATGGGCAGGATCACGCGCAGGTAAAGACTGCCACAAAAAATGACGACGCCTGTCACCAGTAACCAGGCGCTCCAATACAATCCCCTGTTTTCGAGCCTGGCCAGCAAGCTGGCCAGCGCCAGCAAAGCCGCAGCGTGGAACATGTGTATTCCGGAAGCCGTCTGCCAGACTCGCTGCAACTGTGGCTGACCGTCAATGTCGACAACGTGACTGCCAAGCGCGGCCAGTACCACCGCGCTCAAACCCAGCAGCGCCGCTGCCAATGCGATTATTCGTGAGTGGACACCGCCTGACCCGCTCATGGAGACTCGAGTGGTTTTAACATATCCTGGGTTTTCTTAACCATCGCCTCAAACTTGTATTTGCTAATCGCGTAGGCCCAACCCGTGACGCGCTGGTTAATATCCGCAACGCGTTTGTTCACCTCATCCGCCGCCTTTTCAGCCACTTTGTCGGGCACGTTATCGGCTTGGGTAACCTCACCATCTGTGGGTTTAACACTCGCCTTTTCGGTAGCTACGTCCTGCTTGTCAACGATATCTGCAGCAGGGTGACTGGCGTGCAGCTTGACCAGGTAGGACCCGTCAGACTCGAGCATCTCGGCCATGATTTCCACACCGGAAAAGAGCAGCATACGCATTCTAACCGCACCATTCCAATCAATGCCTGTGTCCGGACGTGCGGACTCCAGGTCCAACAATGACAATACCGAGCCCAGTGAGTTGACCGCCCATTGACTCTTTATTTCCCGTCCGGCAGGCAGGTCTGCAAGTGTAAAGTCGGTATCATCGGCAGATACTTTTGTCACCAGAACACGATCCCCGCCGGGGTGAATCAACTCGACTTCTGTGACTTCTGAGGGTTTGATATCAATGATCCGCTTATCCACCCACGCCAGGGCTTCAGCCGGCGCTTCCAGTGTCTTGTCCACCAGTACACTCGCCGCCTGACCCTTTATGCGCAGGTATTGACCATCCGTTCCCTGTGCGCGGTGACCGATGATGATCGCCTTGTGCTGATCAGCGATGCTGAGCCTGACCAGCACGCTGGCGGCATCCTCAGCATCGATATCTTCAACACCCAGACGGGCGTAATAAGCTGGCTTGTCGGTCTTGGTCTCAATGACTTTAGCGCTTGCCAGACCCGCCAGCAAAGTTTTTAGCTGGTCCCAGTTGGCCCGGTAATTGTCCATCTGCTGCAATTGCCACTGCGTGTCTGTTTTGTGCAGGGTCGCGACCGTAACGTTACCCGCAGCGATGATATCGACCCTGTCGACGTCATTGATCTTTGCTGCGATATCCGGCAACAACAAGTGTTTTTGAGCCACCCGACCGGTGGACTCATTGTCCGGAGCCAGTTGCAAGACTGCCAGGAAAGCCAGCGCGGTCAAGCCGGCCAGCAATATGAAATTACGTTTCATCGTGCACCACCCTCACGCCGTCGCCGGCGTAGTTGCCCAAACACCAGTGCAGCGATAATGATCAACAGCGGCAACAGGACAATATTGATGAATTTCAGACGCATACCCAGTGACTTGATGTCCTTGCCAAGATCGTGTTGTACCTGCCGTAACTGGCTGCGAATCTGGGCTTTACGTTCGAGAAACCGTTGCAATTCGTCCTGCTGGTCCGTGTTCAGGACCGCCAACTGGCTGTCCCGGCGGTTTGCCTGCATATCTGCAAGGGTTTTCTCGGTTTCCTGCAGTTCTTTTTGCAGACGCTCCTCGGTATCGCGAAACCGTGCTTCGGCCGACAGACGCAATGCATCCACCCGCTCGAACGGGCGACTGGTGCTGGCGCGTGCACGTATTCCGATCAGATCGGAACTGCCCAGCAACTGTTCGGAAATATTGGCCACCAGCGTACCATTATCAGCAAATGAATTGACCAGTGTCTGGCCAAGGAATTTTTGTTTCTGAACCCACAAACGGTCGGTTAAAACGTCGGTATCTGCAAACAGCACCACGTTAATACCCCCCTCACCCGACGCGGTCAACCGTTCAGCACTGTCGACACCTTCAGGTACATCCTTGAATGCACTGTCAGCCTTGCCGGTGATCCGGGCAGCCAGTGAGTAATGGTCACCGGTCGGTTGAAAATCTTTTTCCAGATCCCGCGGGTCGGCCATGAATCGCAGACGGGTTGCATCAATGGGCGCCGCGCTCTCGCTGGTTTCCACCAGAGTCTCAAACGTGGTGCTTGCTTTTGCAAGTGGTGCCAGCCATCCCGTGGATGAAAAATTTACCACCTCAAGGTCTGCACTGGCGACATCCGTGGCATTGATGCCATCAGATTTGACCGAGAGAATACCCAGGTGCCGTACCGGTGCCTGGCCTGCTCCAATGCTGACCTGCAGGGCATACGCGCGGTCGCCGATGACCTTATTGGGGTCAAAACTGACCCCCCAGCTTTTCAGCAACGCCCCCAGCGTTGAGCTGCCACGTGCTTTGACACGCGCCATCGGGTCATTCGGGTCACCACCCAGATCAGCCTCCGCCATCGGGTCCATAAAGGCCAGCATGTGCCCGCCACCCAGAACGAACTGGTCAATGGCATACAACATACTGTCAGTGAGGTCCTTGGGATGAACCAGAATTAACAGGTCCAGGCCATCCGGTAGCGATGCATCAGACGCGGCGATGTTCTGCAAGTCAAAAAGCTGGCCCAGTTGCTGGTAAATCACCCAAGCCTCACGCATACGCTGTGTCGCCGGGTCGAAGCCGGGGGCAATATCCAGACCGGAAATCAGACCCACTTTCTTATGCTCGGGATGCGACAGGCCGGAGACCATCCTGGCCAGGTCATACTCAAGGAATTTTTCCTTGTCCGGTTGCAGGAAGGGTATGACCTGCTGGCCATCCAGTGAATTGGTGCCGACCAGGCCGAAATACAGTGTATCACCTGCATTACTTACCGGTGCCGCCTGTAAGCCGTAGCGGGCGGCCTGGTCCTCCTGGGGTGAAAACGGCTCGGGATTGACCCTGCTGAGGGTGAGCTTGCCACCGCTGCGAGCGGCGAATTCGTCCAGCATCTCCCCGGCCCAGCGTGAGTAACTGCGAAACTGCGGCAGATCGCGGCTGGCCTCTTCTGAAAAATACAGGGTCAGCTTGACCGGTTCGTCCATGCTACCAAGTATTTTGCGGGTACCTTCACTTAAGGTGTAAAGCCCGTTTTCGGTCAGGTCAACACGCATACCCTTGAGTAAGACGGAAGACAGTATGGTCAGCGCCACAAACAACACACCTAACAGGGCCAGGGTGCCAGCCGAATACATTGAGCGATTTCTTTGTTTCATCATTCAGCCTTCTTCAAATCAAGTACCATGACATTGGCATACAGCCAGAAACCCATCACCAGCAGGAAGTAAACCAGGTCACGCAGGTCAATGACCCCCTTGGAAATATCCGCAAAGTGTCTGAAAAAACTGAGACTCGCGATACCGTCGAGGATGACTTGCGGTGCCCAACCGTTGAACAGGTTCATAACCATCGGCAAACCACTCAACAGGAACAGGAAGCACACCACCACGCTGAGAATGAAAGCGATGACCTGGTTGCGGGTCAACGCTGACATGCAGGCACCGATGGCCATAAAACCACCGGCCATCAACCAGCTACCCAGATAGGCCGCGAAGATCACGCCATTATCGGGTGAACCGAGGTAATTGACGGTAATCCAGATGGGCAGCGTCAGAACCAGCGCCAGACCAATAAACAGCCAGGCCGCCAGGAATTTACCCAGCACCGCCTGGACGGTTGTCAATGGCAGGGTGAACAATAACTCGATGGTGCCGGAGCGTCGTTCCTCTGCCCACAGTCGCATCGAGATCGCCGGTACCAGGAACAGGTAAAGCCACGGGTGAAAGCGGAAAAACGGGTCGAGATCGGCAAACCCTCGTTCGTAAAAGTTGCCCAAATAAAATGTGAATACCCCGGTCATCACCAGGAATATGACCAGGAAGACATAGGCAACCGGGGTAGCAAAATAACCGCTCAGTTCCCTGCGCATGACGTTGATCGTGCCATTCATGACGATGCCTCCCCAAGGGTTATACTGCGAAACACCTCATCGAGCCGACCGGCCTCGAGACGCATGGCAGACACCTTCCAGGCGTGTGCATTGATCGCCACAGAGACGGCCTCGAACAGAGCTGCCTGTGGCGTTGGAAACAAGGTCAGTTCACCGTCACCGAGTTCCGCTTTGGCAACCTGTGGTAATTCGCTCAAAATACTGGCAACCTTTTCAGCCTCCTCTACAACCATCGAAACCGCGTTGTTGTAGCGCGACCGGGCAACCAGGCCATGCGGTGTGTCATCGGCCAGCAGGCGGCCATCGGCGATGATCATGATGCGGTTACAAACGGCCTCGACCTCCTCCAGGATATGGGTTGAAATGATGATGATCTTGTCCTGCGCCATGTCCTGGATCAGGTGACGAACTTCGTGTTTCTGGTTGGGGTCCAGACCGTCGGTGGGCTCATCCAGGATCAGTATCTGCGGGTCGTGAATAATTGCCTGCGCCAGCCCGACACGCCGCTTGAAGCCTTTCGAGAGGGTCTCGACCGCTTGCTGCTGGACCGCACTCAGGTTGAGCCGTTCCAGTGCTCTATCTACACTCACAGATACATCGGCGGTCTCGATCATCCTGGCACGTGCGATAAAGGTCAGGAACTGCCTGACCGTCATCTCGCCGTAACTCGGTGCGCCTTCGGGCAGGTAACCTATACATTTGCGTGCAGCAACCGATTGCTCTACGACATCAATGCCATTGACCAGGGCGGTGCCCGAAGTGGGTGCAAGAAAACCGGTCAACATCTTCATGGTGGTTGATTTGCCGGCACCATTGGGTCCTAAAAAACCCAGTACCTGGCCGGCTTCCACAGTGAAACTGAGCTTATCTACGGCAAGGATATTAGCGTAACGTTTACACAATGATTTGGCTTCAATCATGGTCTGTTCCATTTATGACTTAAGGACACTCATCAATCCGTATTTTGTTTTTGATGGCACTCACCGGAGCACTATTTTCGGGTTTGTACAGATAATTTCAAGCCCGTTGTTTCCTGATCGTCAATTTGTCTGTATGGTTGCCTGCTTAAGTGGCAGAATAAATCGCAGGTTCCTCGATCTTGAAGCTGACCGAACTAGACAATTTACCTCCCGGACTACTCGATTGTCCGGCTCATAAACTGCATGAACTGCTCTGCGGGCCCGCGCTGATCCACCTTGAAGGTAAAGACCCACGACCCCTGTTCGTTTCCGTTCTCCAGCACGGCAACGAGACCACCGGCTGGGAAGCCATCCGCAGACTGCTCAAAAGTTATTCTGAATACAATTCCCTGCCACGCTCACTATCACTTCTAATTGGCAACACCCGGGCGGCAAAACAACACCTGCGGCACCTCGACGATCAGCTTGATTACAACCGTTGTTGGCCCGGTGGCAAATATGCTGACAGTGAACCCGGGAAATTGTTCCGCCAGGTGACCGATCGCATGCGCATGCGTGCCCCTTTGGCCAGTATGGACATCCATAACAACACCGGCCTGAACCCCCACTATGCTGCAATCAACCGTGTACGCCCGGAGTCAATACGCCTGGCTTCATATTTTTCATCCAAGGTGGTGTACTTCACAATACCGACAGGTACCCAGTCACTGGCCTTTTCTGAATTCTGCCCCGCCGTAACGTTGGAATGTGGCAAGGCTGGCCGGGTCCACGGCATCGATCACAGTATTGGCTTTATCGAAACCTGTTTACACCTGGACGCACTACCGACCTCGCCCGATGGTGTCAATGGAGCACGTCTTTACCACATGGTTGCAACCGTCCGCATACCCGATGACGTATTGTTCGGATTTGGTAACGTCCCTGTCGAGGTCGCATTCAGGGCCAACCTTGACAGCTTCAATTTTCACGAACTGACCATCGGCGTTACGTGGGGCGACATCCATGACGGTCCGCCAAAGCCCCTCAAGGCAACGGATCTCAATGGCGTTGATGTGACTGACCATTACTTCCGTTTTGACCGCGGCCAGATCGAAACAAGGTGCCGGATGATGCCCTCCATGCTGACCCAGGATCGCCGTGTTATTCACCAGGACTGTCTCTGTTACCTGATGGAACGTGTGCAGTTTGAGGACTATGCCGAGGTGACGGAGCACGACCTGCTGCCCGAGGGCATACGTCGCAGCGACCGACCCGGTGCAGCCTTTTCCCGCGAGTGATTGTACTATGACTTTTTTCACTATCCGAATACGTACCGATCTTCCATACTGGCGTCAGGTCAATGGAGAAAAGCGATGAGCATGTGGACAGCAATTGCGCTGATATCAGTAGCTGGTATCATTGCCGGTATTTTCAATAACCGCGGCCAACACCGCCACGGCAAGGAAATACTTGAACAACTCGAGGACATTTACGCTAAAATGGACACCTTGGAGAATGACCTGCGCGACCGCGTGGAAACGCTGGAACGTATTGTCACCAACCCAAAAGAAGACCTGAAGCGCCAGTTCGACCATCTCGACAAGGTGTCCTGATTTTTTTCCTGAAGGGGTTTAAACATCGTGAAACGATTTGTGGGCAAACGCCCACGGTTTGCTCTCGGCAAAGTTCAGCCCATATTGCTGTTCCTGCTGGGGGCCGGGTTCCTGCTACTGGGGGTGAGAACCTACCCCGCCTTTATAGCAGTCGGAAGCTTGTTCATGGTGATCGGCTATCGTGGTTATACC
>CAZYVH010000028.1:29213-31188 GCA_964650905.1 uncultured Wenzhouxiangellaceae bacterium
AATTTCATTTCGAAGGCTTTGAGTACCGCGCGGGTACGGTCACGTACCCCCATTTTTGAAAGAATATTAGATACGTGGTTTTTGACGGTACCTTCTGCAACACGCAGAGAATTGGCTATTTCCTTGTTGCTGTAGCCACCCGCCATCAAACGCAGTATCTCGGTTTCACGACCGGTCAGGGGATCTGGCGGGTCAAGACTGGAAAAATCGTTCTGCAGGTTTTGCAATCCTTTGAGGAGACGCTGGGTGACCGCAGGTTTGACCATCGAACCACCATCGGCCACCGTTTTGACCGCTTCGACCAGTTCCTCCAGGCTGACATCTTTGAGTAAATATCCCTTGGCCCCAGCTTTGATACCCGCCAGCACCAGTTCATCGTCATCGAAGGTCGTCAGGATTATTGTCGGCGGTAAGCTACCGTCAGCGGACAACTGTTGTAATACATCCAGACCGGATTTACCCGGCATACGCATATCCAGCAGCACCACATCAGGATTGATCACCGGGATCGTGCGGATGGCTTCGGCGCCATCGGGTGCTTCAGCGATCACCTCAATTTCTTCTGACAGTTCCAGCAGGCTACGCACGCCTTTACGGACCAGGTTCTGATCATCGACCAGCATCACTCTTACCATTATCGTGTTCTCCTTTGAAAACCTTCGATGTCAGAACTCGGCCGGCAACCATGCGTGCAAGGCAAAACCAGCGCCGGGCTCTGATTCCAACTCCAGCTTACCACCCAGTTGCCTGAGACGTTCGGCCATACCATTGAGTCCGTTGCCGGTGGTAATTTTTTGCGTGCCCATACCATCATCACGGGCGCTCATTGCAAGCCCTTCGCGGCTGATTGAAAGCCTTATCCACAGGTTTCTGGCACGTGCGTGGCGCACACTGTTGGTGATCATTTCCTGCACGCAGCGTAACAGCACCTGGGCCCGCTGCGGTTCTGTCATGACTTCTTCTGCAGGCAGGTCAAGATGGATTAAGGGTGCGGGCACACCCTCGACCAGAGCGTTCAGGGCTTCTGCCAGGTTGACCGTGTCATCGCGGCGCATTTCACTGACCACTTCACGTACATCCGCCAGCAATAGCTTAGCCAATGAATGTGCCTGTTGCACATGCTCCAGGACTTTGCCATCCACGAGGTGGGTTACAACTTCCAGGTTTAGCGTCAGCGCAGTCAGGTGATGCCCCACCAGGTCGTGCAACTCGCGTGCGATACGCACCCGCTCCGCGATGCGGGTATTTTCCTCCAGCAGTGCCTGCGTCGCACGCAGTTCTGAATTGACTTTGCGCAATTCATTGCGCGCGGCATTCTGACGCAGCGCCACCACGGAACTCATAAATGCAAACAGGGATATCCCAAAAAACAGACCGGCTTCAAGCGTCGCGTCCGAAATGCCGACTTCAGGTATGCGATTGATTGTAATCGCCAGCAATACATTCTGGGCGATGAGCCATGCAACCGCCTGGTTCAGAGACATCATCCAGGGGATCAATACCGCCACGATCAGCAGCAGAATACCACCCAACGGCGACTGGGATACCGCACTGATCCCCAACGCACAAACGGTCAACACAGCCAGGTATAAGACCCGGTAGACCAGCGTAGTGCGATCGGGCAGATACTGTGTCAGATTCCAGTACATCAGGCCAAACAAACCCTGGAACAGGAACCAGGCAATATAGGCTTCGGTCGCCAACGGTTCCGGGAAGATAAAACGCATCAACAACAGTGGTATACCGGCACAAAACCACAGGAACATACCCGCGTAGCGGAGTAACTCGATTGGTCTTTGTCTGGCTTGTAGAATTTTCATAAATAAGCCTGGTCCGTTGGCGACACACCGGCATATGCGCATAATAACGCAGACTGGCTGTATTCTAACCTGCATATTTCACCAGTCGGTATCAGGCCTCACTACAATCAAATGAATCGGCTCAATTAGATGGTATATTTACGAACAAACCTCAA
>CAZYVH010000029.1:0-1574 GCA_964650905.1 uncultured Wenzhouxiangellaceae bacterium
AGATATCCGCATGCTCAAGGTACGGATGAAAATCTCAGGCTGCTTCCGAACCCTCGACGGAGCAAAACGATTCGCCCGCATCCGGGGCTATCTCTCCACCGCCAGAAAAAATGGACTCAACCTACTTGACGCCATGACTCAAGTATTCCACGGCACGCCTGTTATCCCTTCAGGATAATCGCTAGACTGAGGCTACTGAGTAGTTACCTTTGGTTTTTCTTCTGGAACGAGATTAGCAATCTCTTCCAATGACCATACATGATCTGAAACTCCAGCTTCCATTGCTGGTGTAACCTTTATGGTTTGATGGATGCGGCCAAAATTGTAGTACATAAAATGCAATGAAATTGCATGCATATGGTTTTCAACTTTTTTACTGGAACCATTACACAACATAGGAAGTCATACACTTGTATTTCTCTTGTATATACAAATATATTTTTTTGTATTAGAATTAAATTGTGTCAATCATCATTTCCAAAAGAATAAAAACTAAACTATTAGAAAAGCACAACGTTACTGAAAAGGAAGTGACAGAATGTTTTCATAATCGTGATCGCACTGCTTTGAAAGATCCAAGAGAGGAACACCAGACCGATCCACCTACATTATGGATCATAGCAGAGACAAATCATTGTCGTTCCTTGAAATTGATATTCATGGTGAGCGAAGGAAATGTCATACTTAAAAGTGCGTTTGAGCCCAACCAAAACGAGATTGATATGTACGATAAATTCTCCTGTTACTTGTAAATCGCTATGTTTACTGGAGACCACATGGACAGAAAGAGCAAAATGATGAAAAAGATAAAAGGATCAACACTGAATTGGGAAAGCGGTAAGCTTGGCCGTAATGCGGACTATGTTGTACCAGCAACGGCAGAGGAAGAACTAGCTCTGGATCGCGCACTCGAATTGAAACCCATTTCAATCAGGATGCCAACGGAACTTATTAGAACACTAAAAGTTATCGCGGGTGTGCATGGTATTGGTTATCAACCGTTAATGCGTGACGTGTTGGGTCGTTTCGCACGAGCAGAAATGATAGACCTTTTACGTCAATACGAGGAACAAAAAAACTTGGAAGCAGATTTGTCTGATGAAGATAGCCCAGCCGCGAGACAGTTAGATAAAAAGTACGCGTAAAATCACCCTCCATGCTCGGCGAAGGGCAGACCAGTGCAATAAAAACAAACCCGGCAACTCAAAGGGGGGCGGAGTCGCCAGGGTGCAACTCAAGTATCTGCAATAAGCATTCGCCTTTTTGTAGGCCAATGCAGTGCAGTTGTGTAGGAAATCGCCCCATATTCGCGTAATACGACCGCCTGAGAGCGCCTATAGCGGCATTTCTCAGCGTGGGGTTACTGATGGGTATTACACGCGCTATTTGGCAAAATAGCGACGATTTTGCGTACCCCTTGCGTACCCGCGAATAAATGACCCTCTGCACATTATGCGATGAGTCATTAAATTACTATGGAAAACAGTGTATTAAGTGGTGGGCGATACAGGGCTTGAACCTGTGACCTCTGCAATGTGACTGCAGCGCTCTCCCAACTGAGCTAATCGCCCGCT
>CAZYVH010000029.1:1674-30810 GCA_964650905.1 uncultured Wenzhouxiangellaceae bacterium
CTGTGACCTCTGCAATGTGACTGCAGCGCTCTCCCAACTGAGCTAATCGCCCGCTACACCGGTCGTTGAAATCGACCGCAAATGATAACAGAAAATGATCCGGCAAGGCGGTAAGATAGACATATCCGATTAAACTGACCAGCTAAAACCCCAAAGGAGACAGGAAAGCATGAGTACATCATCGTTGACGGGCAGTTGTCTGTGTGGCGCCGTGCGTTACACTGCAAAAGGTGAGGCACAGCGTTTTTATCATTGCCATTGCAAGCGTTGCCGCAAGGCCTCGGGTACCGGTCACGCCAGCAACCTGTTTTTGAAGGGGGAACTTAACTGGAACAGCGGTGAGGAATTTGTCAAAACTTATAAATTACCTGAGGCGGAACGTTTCAGCAATACGTTCTGCAGCGAGTGCGGTGGCCGCGTGCCACGTTTCATTGCAGAGTTTGCTACGGTTTTCATCCCCGCCGGCTCACTGGACGAGGAACCGGATTTCATGCCCCAGGCGCGAATATTCGACAGTTCGCGCGCCGCCTGGTCCTGTGATGAAACAGAACTGCCAGTCTTTGAAGAATACCCGTCCTGAGGGCCCAATGTTTCCGAAGCATTATGGATTAAGCACTATGAAGACCATCATCAAAATTGTTGTTCTGGCATCGTTGCTGGGCATCACAGGAAACGTTATGGGTGACGATGAGACAGTGGTTGAAAAAATACTGCCGTACCCGATTTACCAGCACAGGCTGGACAATGGCCTGAATGTGGTCACGGTGCCTTTTGATTCACCGGGTCTGGCCGCGCTGCATATCGTCACCCGTGTCGGGGCGCGTAACGAGGTGGAACCCGGTGTAACCGGTTTTGCGCATTTTTTTGAGCACATGATGTTCCGTGGCACCGACAAGTATTCCAAGGAGGCCTACAGCGCGGCATTAAAGTCCACCGGTGCCGCCGCCAACGCCAATACTACCCAGGACCGGACGGATTACCACATGACCGGTAATGCCGACAAGCTGGAACTGATGTTTGACCTGGAATCGGACCGTTTCATGAATCTCAAGTATTCAGAGCATGAATTCAAAACCGAAGCCGGTGCAGTAAAAGGCGAGTACACCAAGAACTTTGCCAGCCCTTACCAGCAGTTGAACGAAAAACGCGCCGAGACGGCCTTCAAAGTGCATACCTATTCGCACACGACCATGGGTTATTTCAAAGACATCGTCGATATGCCGAATCAGTACGCGTATTCAAAAAAGTTTTTTGAGCGTTACTACAGGCCTGAATACAACACCGTGCTGGTGGTCGGTGACGTGACCCCGGAGCGGGTCAACGCACTGGCTGAGAAATATTTTGGTGCATGGAAGCACGGTAGCTACCAATCGGTTGTGCCGGTGGAACCCGAACAAACCGAAACACGTTATACGCATTTGCAAAACGGCAGCATACCCGCCTATCTCAGTATGAGTTATAAAGGCCCGGCCTTCAGTGATTCCAAGATCGACATGCCGGCTTTGGATGTGTTGTCGTCCATCGTTTTTTCCAACACCTCGGACCTCTACAAGAAACTGGTGATAAAAGAGCAAAAGGTTCGTTTTATCGGTGGCGGCGCGTTTGACAGTCGCGACCCGAACTTGTTCACGATCCAGGCATCCATGGTGAAAAAGGAAGACATGCCCTATGTGATGGCTGAAATTGAAAAGGCCATCGCCAGGGTCGAGACAGAAGATGTCGACACAAAAATTCTGCAACGGACCAAGTCCAGTCTGAAGTATGGGTACGCCATGAGTATTGACACACCCGACGCTATTGCGCGATCACTCAGCCACTATATCCAGCTGACCGGTGACCCCGAGTCTGTCAACCGACTGTATGCCTTGTATGACAAGGTCACGGCCGAAGATATCAAAATGGTCGCCAACCAATACTTCAAGCCGGAACACCTGACCATCGCCACCATATCGGATGATGAAAAGGGGGTGCTGAAATGAGTGTAATAGCCCGCAACGCCATCGCATTGCTGACACTTTTTTTCAGTATGCAGGCACTCGCCATGGATGTTGTTACACTCAGGCAGAGCAACTCCAACAAGGTAGTTTTCAAGATACGTTTTGACAACGGGTCAATCACCGATCCGGCAGACAAAAAGGGTCTGACTTTTGCGACCGCATCGCTGATGGCACAGGGCGGGGCCGGAGGCATCAGCTATGCGGACATTCAGGACAGGCTGATGCCGTGGGCAGCGGCTTATTTTGCCGTCGTGGATAAACAGGTCACGACCTTTACGTTCCAGGTCCCGGTTGATTTTGTCGATGAGTTTTACCCGCTGATGAAAAACGTACTGTTGGCGCCGGATTTTACTGAACAGGATTTCAGCCGTGTGATGAAGGCCCAGCAAAACTACGTCGACCAGGTCGTGCGCGCCTCGTCCGATGAGGACTACAGCAAGCTTGCGCTTGAGGACTTGTTGTTCCGTGGCGGCAATATGCAGCAACTGGTGCAAGGCACGTCCGCATCGGTTAAGGGGGTCACGCTGGATGACATTAAAGCCCATTACAAAAAGGCATTCACACGCAACAATGTCACGCTCGGTATCGCCGGCAACTACAGCGATGTCATGCTCGAAAAACTGAAAACCGATCTCGCCGGTCTGCCGGATGACGCTTACACACCCGTGACACCCTCTAAGGCAAGAACAGCCGATGGTATCGAGGTGGAAATCATTGCCAAGGAGGGCGCGTTTGGGTCCGCCATATTCACCGGCGCGCCGTTGGTGATCACCCGGTCTGATGATGAGTTTGCCGCTCTGATGATTGCAAACTCCTGGATGGGTGAGCACCGTAAAGCCTATTCACGTCTTTATCAGAAGATCCGTCAAACCCGTTCGATGAACTATGGTGATTATTCCTACATCGAATGGTACCGCGCCGGTGGCAGCAACCAGTTACCGCCTTCAGGCGTTCCCCGTGCGTCCAATTACTGGTCAATCTGGATCCGACCCGTGCAAATTGCAAAGCAGCTAAAAGCCCAGTATCCAGAACTGGCAGACATCCAGATCGGGCATGCACATTTCGCTTTGCGCATGGCTTTACGGGAGTTCGATTTGCTGATTAAAAATGGCATGAACAAAGCCGATTTTGAGGCGACAAAAACCTTTTTACGCAGCTATACCAAGCTCTACGCGCAGAGCCCGGCACAACAACTGGGCTGGCTCATGGATGCCCGTTTTTATGGCCGCACAGACTATCTGGCCGAGTTGGACTGTCTGCTGAAAAATGCCACGCTGGATGAGGTCAACAAAGCCATCCGCAAATACTGGCAGACAGAGAATCTGTATGTCGTGATTGTTACGGATGTCAGTGAGGCACAAGCACTGGCCGATAGCCTGATCAATAACGCGCCCTCACCTATGAGCTATTCCAAACTGGTTAAATCGGGGTTGCCGGCCGATGTGCTGGCCGAGGACGATGTCGCGGCGGTTTATCCATTGAATGTTAAGAAGGTAACGATTGTGCAATCAGCGGATACTCTTAAATAGAGGACCGGGCGCGGCATTGCCCGGCGGATCAAGGTGGATTATTCTACAACGATGCAGTCAAATGTGGTTCATAAGGAAGTCCAATGTACAAGGAACAGGAAGACAACAAGGTCAGAACGTTACATGATATATCTGAAAGATATGCTGCCAGGGAAATAACCGGTTGTGTCAGTTGGCGGCACTACGCCGTGCACAAGGACCGTGAGTGGCTGTTGAGGGCGCTCGGCAAAATCCGCGACCAGGTCGAAAAAATTCGCCAGGCGGAAAACGACCGGAATAAGCAAGATCAGCTCGACGCAGAAGTGCGGGCACTATTGAAGCTATTTGAGGAAGAGAATCTCAATCATCTCGGTGACTTAGAGAATGCATAGATCTCATCCCAGACAGGGGCCCGCGCGATCCAGTCTACGAAATCAGTCAATGGCCGGTTTGGCAAAATGCCGATGTGGAACGATACTGACATTGGGCAAGTTTCCTGATCAGCAATGGGTCCTGGCAAGCATCTGTTCACGCATAACAAACTTTTGGATTTTGCCAGTCACCGTCATTGGAAATTCATCTACGAATTCCACCTTGTATGGCACCTTATAATGAGCAATTTGCCCATCACAAAAGGACCTGACCGCAGCTTCGTCAAGTATTTCACCATTTTTTACCTGCACCCAGGCGACGACCTGCTCACCGTATTTATCGTCGGGGATTCCGAACACGGACACGTCCATGATTTTCGGGTGACGGAGTAAATATTCTTCAATTTCACGTGGATAAATATTTTCACCACCCCTGATGATCATATCCTTGACCCTTCCGACGATATCGCAATAACCAAGCTCATCAATGACGGCAAGGTCCCCCGTGTGCATCCAACCGGCACGGTCGATGGCTTCGGACGATTTTTCTTCATCTTCCCAGTAGCCAAGCATGACCGAGTATCCCCGTGTACACAGTTCGCCCCGCACGCCCACCGGAACAACACATCCATCCTCATCAATGATCTTGACCTGCACGTGCGGGTGAACCCGACCGACCGTACTCACGCGTTTATCGACCGGGTCGTCCACCGACGTCTGAAAACTCACCGGGCTGGTTTCCGTCATTCCATAGGCAATCGTGACATCAGACATGTTCATTTCCCGCATGACGCGTTTCATGGTGTCAGCAGGACAGGGCGCGCCCGCCATGATGCCGGTACGTAATGTGGACAGGTCGTAATGACTGAATTTCGGGTGCGCCAGTTCTGCGATGAACATGGTTGGTACCCCGTACAGGGCAGTACAACCTTCATTCTGAACGGCATCCAGCACGCTTCCCGGATCAAAGGCCTCGTCTGGAAACACCATGGTTGCGCTATGGCTAACGCAGCCCAAAACACCCATGACCATGCCGAAGCAATGATACAGTGGCACCGGTATACACAAGCGGTCCTGGTCTGTGAATTGCATGGTTTCAGTGACAAAAAACCCATTATTGAGGATATTGAAATGCGTCAGTGTTGCACCTTTCGGGAAACCGGTGGTTCCGCTGGTGAACTGGATGTTGATCGGATCGTCGGGTTGGAGTCGGGCCGCAATGGCTTGTGCCTGCCGCCGTGATGCTGGCGTTGCGGGTTGCTCGAATTCTGTAAAGCTGTACACCCCGGGTTGGGCTTCATCATCGAGACAGATGACGGTTCTCAATGCCGGAATTTGTTCGGCGTGCAAGTGACCGCGTTCGCAGGTATCAAGTTCAGGCGCCAGGCTTCTGAGCATTTCAAGGTAATCACTTGATTTGAATTGCGTGGCCAGGACCAGGGCCTTGCAGGCCACCTTGTTTAAAACATATTCCAGTTCAGATAGACGGTAAGCCGGGTTGATATTCACCAGTATGGCACCGATTTTTGCTGTCGCGAATTGTGTCACGACCCACTGCAGATTATTGGGTGACCATATCCCTACCCGGTCTCCGGTGGTTACCCCATGTGTCAGCAAATTGGCTGCAACGCGGTTGACCCGCTCGTTCAGTTCCTCATAGCTCAGGTCAATGTTCTGGTGGCATGCGACGATGGCTTGTTTGTTACCATGGCTTGATACAGCGTCATCCAATAGTTTGCCAATGGTTTTAAAAATCAGTGGTGTATCACTTAGGCCACTGACATAGCTGTGATTGGTCATTTGCTGTCATTCACTTTTCTGGCTGGTGGGTGGTATGGTGTGTAACCAGGCATATTATTCAAGGTAGCACAATGTCGCAAGCAATGGACGTCGAAAATCGGGCAGGTGGCAATGCGCCACCATTGCGGATACTGATCGTTGATGATCACCCGCTTTATCGTGATGCTCTGCAAAATGTGATCCAGGAAATTTATCCATCGGCCATTATTTTATGCTGTGCCGCGCAGAAGGATGTGCTTGATGTCGTGCAGGATGACGACAGTGTGGACCTGATCCTGCTGGATTTGAAGCTCCCGGATGCAACCGGCTTCACTTGCCTCACACAGATTCAGGAAAGGACAAGGATTACGCCGGTGGTCATTGTTTCAGCGATTGAAGATACGCAAACCATGCGTGAAGCCATCGAGCATGGCGCCAGGGGGTATTTGCCTAAATCGTCTTCCCGAAACGCCATGCGAAATGCGCTTCAACTGGTGATGTCAGGCAGTGTTTTCATGCCGGCGTCCGCTGTTTCTTCAAACTGGTTGCGTGGTGTATCCAGTGGACGTGCAAAAAGCAATAAAGCAGAACACTCAGGGTTGACAGAACGTCAGCAGGTTGTGCTTGGGTTAATAGCTGAGGGGGTTTCCAACAAGGGGATCGCCAATGAATTATCCATCACAGAGATTACGGTCAAGGCCCACGTTTCAGCTATTTTACGCAAGCTGGGGGTTAGCAATCGGGTACAGGCGGCATTATTGGCAAAAGATGTGCTGTAAAACCATTAACCCTGGCTGATCAACGCCCTGAGTTTTGCCATGTTCAATGGTTTCGCGATATAGGCATGACCACGCTGTCGTGCCAGTTCACGGATTTCAGGATCAGGATCGCTGGTCATAATCACATTGAATATATCACAGGAAAATTCCTCACCAATCTGCTCAAACACGGCAAATCCTTTTTCACCTTCCCCAAGATGGTAATCCGATATGACAACATCGGGCTCCAGATCAGAAGAAATCAGTTCGGTCAGTGCCTGAGAGGCATCACCGGCAAATATGGTTTGACAACCCCAGCGGTCAATATTGGCCTTCATACCGTTGAGCACATCAGGGTTATCATCAACCACTACCAGCACCAGTTCATGCAGATTATCTGTGCTTAGGGCACTATGCCGGGCGTCCAGCATTTTTTGCGGGTCGCCCAATGGTACATCGACGGCGAACATGGAACCCTGACCCGGCAATGATCTTACATGCAATTTAAGTGAAAGCAGGTCTGCAAACCGGTCGACAATTGATAATCCCAGTCCCATTCCTGTGGTGGTTGTGATGCCGGGTGTCGAGCGTTGATAATACGCCTCAAAAATCCGTTCGAGTTCATCCGGTGGTATTCCAACACCGGTGTCATAAACACAGATTCGAATTTTTTCCTGCAGCCGACGACAGCCCATCAGGACCTTGCCAGCAGTTGTGTATCGAATGGCATTGCTAACAAGGTTACGGATGATGGTTTCCAACAGGTGCTGATCTGAACGCACAATACATGAAGACCTCACGTAGCGGAATGACAAGGTAGAATTGCTCGACAACCCGGCATATTCATCTGCCAGTGAATCCAGTACCTGGGCCAGTGGAAAGTGACTGACCTGTGGATCGATCTTGCCGCTATCGAGTTTGGTAACATCGAGCAAAGACACCAGCAGGTTGTTTAACGAACCAAGCGCAACCCGGGTTTTGTTAAAAAAACCCTGTTCTCTGGAGGGTAGGTTTGAGCCTTTGATTGCCTCCAGAAAAAGCAAGGCTGAACTGAGTGGCTGGCGAAGGTCGTGACTGGCTGCGGCGAGGAATCTGGTTTTCAGTTTATCTGCTTCCTCGGCCTGTTCTTTTGCCAGTCTCAGCGCTTCCTCGATCTGTTGGCGGGTGGTGAGTTCCCGGTTTAATCTCTTATTGACGTTTTCAAGTTCCTCGGTCCGGAACTTGATGGCCTCTTCCAGTTTCGCCGCCGTCTGAAAGAGTGTAAAAGCATCGGCCTGCTGGTCGATATCACGCTCCACGCGCTTCATCAAGGCGGCAACGGTCTTTTTAAGACGCTGGTTTTCCTCGATTAAAACTGCATTGTCGGTTTTTGTGACCCGCCCTGTGCTACTTTTTGTCATTTAATTCAGATCCGAATGCAACGCAGGTAAAAGAGTTATTGACGTGAATGGTATTGAATTGCTCACCCAGGGTTGAGAATCCCAGGATGTTGTAACGACGTATTAAATCTTCGATTTGTGGTCTGACCCCAAGTTGATTCATCTCGTGTTGCCGGGCGGCGCAATTAAAACCCAGGATCAATGCAGGCTTTCCCAGTTGCCGTTCTATTTTAGTCATAAAACGCTGCAGCATATTGACCATATCCCCCGGTTCAGCAATGCTGATTACGACACCTTCATCCATTGCACAAGCAAAGCGGATACCACCGTCCGGGGTTGGGCCGAGTGGTCCCCTGGGATAGGACTGGCCACCGATTTTCACCATCGCGGGCCAACGGGAGAAATCAGAAAATGACGGATTTTCTCCACCCAGGCCGCACAGGGTTGCGTAGGTTTCAATCGCCGGTTGACCATCCATTTCGCTAACCGTGCGGTGTTCTGAGGACATGGCCGTTATGACTGCACGACGGTTGGTGGGTTGGTAGTGGCTATGCAGATAAGTCCTGAACCTGAGTTTGCTGTGGATCAGGGCGATAACGGCGCAGTCACTGTGAAAACGGCCATTGATCAGAACCTGGCTGTTGGTTGCCGGGGCGTCGTGGTTCTGAATCCAGTTGTCACCTGCGGTACCACCCACCAGGGGAATACCGCTCAATTCCGCACCCAGTGCAGCGCAGAGCCTCTCTTCATTCTGGGCTTGTCCATTGGCCAGCAAGATTGCAAACATTTGTGAGGATGCTGCATCAAAAAACCCGGCGCCCATGGAACCCTTCAGGGAATTTATGATATGCGAAGCGTCCTGAAGACGAAAATTCTTAACGTTTTCTATCGGCGTTACGGCCACCGAAAAAAGCTTTCGTGGCAATGAGACGGCACACATCGAATGGGTCAGGTAGCCAAGTTGTGAGAACTCCCCTTCTGAGCTACAGCCCACAACGATGCCAAGGTTGGGGTATTTTTTCAGGCTTTGTTCGAATTCGGCCGTGCAATAGCTCGCAGCACTGAATATATAGGTTAAGGAGGCATCGGTTGATCGCAACTGATGGGCGATATCAGCCATGGCATATGCCGGTCGCTCCTCACGTGATGCAGCAGTCCTGATCAAGGGTTGATTCATAGTGTCTGCATGGGATGGTGGGGGATTGTCCAAAGTGTCGACTGGTCCTTAATAATACTAAGGTATTCACCTACTTTCGCATGATAACGACAATGCCGTCAAACCGCTATGATAGGTGCGGCCAAACCGCAGGAGATAGTTTGCATGACTGCAAACATGCTGGATTATATACAAACCAGGAAACACTTCGAGCATGAGGTTCCTGAAGATTTTAATTTTTCCAGGGACGTGATTGACGCGCAGGATAACCCCGGGGCACCCGCCATCCACTGGATAAAAGGGGACCGGGAAACCATCGTCAGCTACCAGCAGTTATCGGAGACGTCGATGCGGATATCTTCCGCTTTACAGCACCTGGGTGTGCGTAAGGGCGACACCGTAGTCGTCCTGCTGGGGCGGAAGTTGCAGTGGTGGGAGGTGGTCACGGCCTGCCTGCGGCTGGGTGCCATTATTTCACCCGCTACAGCACAGTTATCGGCGTCAGATCTCGACTACAGAATAAACGCTGCAGGGGCCAGTTGCGTGATCATGGATGCCGGGAACATGTCGAAAATTGAGGCCGTCGAAAGCAATTGCCCGGGCTTGCGTGTGAAAGTCCTGGTGGGTGCCACGGCGGCAGGCTGGCACAGCTACTCTGACATGTTGCTGGCAAAGATATCCAGGAGCGCAACAGCGGCCACCCTGGCCAGTGATGAAGCCTTCTGCTTTTTTACATCCGGTACCACCGGTAAACCGAAAATGACGGTTCACACTCAGGCTTCCTACGGTATCGCTCACGCCGTGACAGGAAGGTTTTGGCTGGATCAAAGGCCGGGTGACCTGCACTGGAACATCACCGATACCGGTTGGGCCAAGGCCGCGTGGAGCAGTTTTTTTGGTCCCTTTATTTGTGGATCCTGCGTGTTCATTGATGACGCAGACTTCAGCCCGCAACGTACGCTTGAATTACTGGGGCGTTTTCCCATTACGACCATGTGCGGTGCACCGACGGTTTACCGTATGCTGGTACAGCAGGATCTCTCTGGTTTCCGGCCCCGGGCATTACGCCATTGCGTTGCCGCAGGAGAACCGCTCAACCCTGAGGTGATTGACACCTGGCGTGAAGTTACCGGAATAACGGTAAGGGACGGATACGGGCAAACTGAAACAGTATTACTTTGTGGAAATTTTCCGTGCATGGATATCAAGGCCGGTTCAATGGGGAAACCTGCACCCGGCTATGACCTGGCAGTTGTGGATAACAATGGAGAGCGTGTTGCTCCTGAAGTCGAAGGCGATATCGCCGTGCGTGTCAAACCCACCAGACCCGTCGGCCTTTTCAAAGAATATCGAAATGCCATTGAAGCCACGCAGAAAACCTTCCGTGGTGACTGGTACATTACCGGCGACCGTGCATTTGTGGACGGTGATGGTTACTTCTGGTTTGTCGGTCGTGCTGATGATGTCATTATCTCTTCCGGCTACCGGATCGGGCCGTTCGAGGTGGAAAGCATTCTGCTTGAACACGATGCCGTGGCCGAGTCCGCCGTCGTATCCAGCCCCGATGAGACACGCGGTGAGGTGGTCAAGGCATTCATTGTTTTAGCGGCGGGTTATGAGGCAAGCGAGACCCTGGGCAAGAAACTGCAAGGATACGTCAAATCCCACACGGCACCTTACAAATACCCCCGAAAAATTGAATTTATTGAAGCCTTGCCAAAAACAGTGAGTGGCAAAATCAGACGCAAGGAATTACGCGATCTCGAGTGGAAGAATGTGGCTTGATTGTGAGCCGTCTCGATGTGTCTTGCCAATAACGCCTGGCCCCCATCGGTCTGGAAACTATTTTCCTTTGACACTTAAGTATTAGCTGATTAGACAGAGGTTCAATTTCGCCGGTCTTTTACATGTGTGATAGTTAGAGTAGCACCAATGTTATAAACATAAGGATTCTGTAAATGAGTAGCAGCGCAAAAGTTCATTCCAACTCCCTTGCAAATGACCCGGGTCTGATTAGCGAAGACGTCAGGTCTTTTCTGGTCTCACCGAAGAAGCTGTTCATCGGTGGAGAATGGGTTGACGCCAGTTCGGCTGAAACATTTGAAGTGACTGACCCCTCCTGCGACCAGGTCATTGCTTCGGTTTGTGAAGGGAAAGCGGAGGATATCAATCGTGCCGTGATTGCGGCCCGGCGGGCATTCGAAGATTCTGCCTGGAGCCGCATGAGTCCGATGGAGCGTGAACGGCTGATCAACAGGCTGGCGGACCTGATCGAAGAACACGCCGATACACTGGCAGAGCTTGAGTCGCTGGATAATGGCAAATCCGTTGTTATTGCGCGGCACGTTGACATCAAGTTTGCTATCGAGGTGTTTCGTTACATGGCAGGCTGGCCATCAAAAATTGAAGGCCAGACACTTCCAATGTCAGGCTCTTTATTACCGGAGCAAAGCTTTGTCGGTTATTCGCTGCGCGAACCGGTGGGTGTGGTGGGTGCAATCGTCGCCTGGAACTTCCCTTTTCTGCTGGCTGCCTGGAAACTCGCACCGGCACTGGCGGCGGGTTGCACGGTTGTTCTGAAACCAGCCGAAGAGACCCCTCTGAGTGCTTTATATCTCGGTAAACTGGTTGCCGAGGCAGGTTTTCCGGAAGGTGTTGTTAATGTCGTCCCCGGTTATGGAGATACCGCCGGCGCCGCACTCTCATCGCATCCTGATGTGGACAAGGTGACATTCACCGGATCGACTGAGGTGGGCCGCCTGATTGCACGTGCGGCAGCGGGTAATATGAAGAAGGTTACGCTGGAGCTTGGCGGCAAGTCACCGACCATCATATTTGCTGACGTTGATGCCGGCGCGGCCATTGCCGGTGCGGCAAGCGCCATCTTTTTCAATCACGGTCAAACCTGTTGTGCCGGGTCACGGCTGTACGTTCACTCCAGTCGCTTCGATGAGATCGTCGGCGGGGTGAGCGAGGCCGCAAAAGCTTTGAAAGTCGGCCCCGGTATGGACCCCGCAACCGAAATAGGTCCCCTGGTTTCAACGATTCAGCGTGAACGGGTCATGTCCTATATTTCACAGGGATTGGCCGATGGCGCCGAAGCAATGACGGGTGGCCATGCACTGGATACCAGTGGTTATTACGTCGAGCCAACGGTATTCACAAATACGAACCCGGACATGTCGATCGTCCGCGAAGAAATTTTTGGCCCGGTTGTCGTGGCTGAAAAATTTGATGAACTCGATGAAATCGCCGCCGTGGCAAACCGTGGTTCCTACGGTCTGGCGGCCAGTATCTGGTCCAAAGATATCAGCACGGTTCATCGTCTTGCCCCCAAATTGAAAGCGGGAACCGTCTGGGTGAACTGTCACAATGTTTTTGATGCGACCATGCCGTTTGGTGGCTACAAGCAATCCGGCTGGGGGCGCGAACTGGGCAGGGAAGCGGTGTATTCGTATTGCGAGAGTAAATCCATGTGTATCTGTATCTAAATGTGGGGAAAATAATATGTTGGAGGTAAACAAAATGCTACAGAACAAGATGCGGTCCAGACACCTTTTGAACCGTTGGTTATTAAGCTCACTGCTTACACTCACCCTGACAGTGCCGTTGGCGAGTGTGAATGTGCTGGCACAAAGCAACTCGGTCCTGATGGAAGAAATTACCGTGACCGCGCAAAAACGCGAACAGAGCGCCCAGGACGTCGGTATTTCAATCACCACACTATCCGGTGAACAGATGCGCACGCTCGGTTATACCAACGCGCAGGAAGTTACATCGATGTCCGCAGGTGTCAGCACAATGCAACCGAATGGCGAGGCAAACTACGCCATTGGCATCCGTGGTGTCGCCAACAACGATTTCACGACCAATGTTGAAAGCCCCGTGGCCATTTATGTCGATGAGGTGTATATCAGCCAGATGTCCGGCGCGGGCTTTTTGTTGTTCGACATGGATCGGGTGGAACTTTTGCGTGGTCCGCAAGGAACCCTGTTTGGGCGTAACGCCACCGGTGGCCTGGTGCATTACATCACTGTTAAACCAAATGTAGAAGAATACAACGGCTATGGCAGTATCTCCTACGGTAGTTTCAACCGCTTGAAAGTTCAGGGTGCGGTAGGTATTCCCCTGTCAGACCAGGCGGCGATCCGTGCTTCCTTCGCCACACACCAGGGCGACGGATATGTGCATAACCGATTGGCACCACAATCCGATCTCAACAATGCCAACGAATCCGCCGGCCGTATGCAGCTGTTGTTCAAGCCGACACAAGACCTGGATATTCTGTTGAATGCCCGTTTTGGCCAGCAGGACATCCGTACCGGGTTTTTTGAGTATGTCTCTGCCATTTACCCGACCGGTGAAGCCTCACCCGGTTTGCCCAACGACATCCTGGGCGGTTATGTGGATAACGATGGTGATGTCTATGCCGGTGACTACAACACACCGGGTCATAACGAATTGGATACCCGCGGTTACAGTGCTACTTTGAAGTACAACCTGGGATTCGGCGAATTGACCAGCATCAGCGACTACCAAACGGTGAAGCGGGATTATATCGAGGACTCAGACGCGTCGCCGGTGGATTACTTCCAGTTTTTCCTGACCACTGACACGGAACAATTTTCCCAGGAACTCCGGATCAATGGTGAAGCCGATCAGCTCAAGTGGGTAGCCGGTTTTTACTACCTGGATCTCAAGGTTCGCGATTCCAACGGCGGTATAACCCGCGGGCTGTTTAATGCCCTGGCGGATGTCGGTTTCTTTGGCCCGGGAACCATCGGTTTGACCGTCGATGAACTTGGAATCAACGGTGTTCGCAATCCCTATTCGACCGACACCAAGTCCTGGTCGTTGTTTGGCCAGGCGGAATATTCACTCAATGAGAAGGTCACACTGATCGGTGGTTTTCGCTGGATCGAAGAAAAGAAATCACACCTTTATCATAACTACATAGCATGGTTCCCGGATACATCACGGAGCGGCCTGGACCCGAATGCAATAGATGTTGTTGATGGAATACCGGAGTCCCCGTATTCCAGCAACCGCAAAGACGGTAACTGGTCAGCCAGGCTACAGCTAAACTTCACCCCCAGTGAGAATTTGCTGCTGTTTGGCAGCTGGAACCGTGGTGTGAAATCGGGTGGTTATAATGCGCCGTTGTTGCCGAGTTCCTTTGCGCTTACCGATCCGTTCATGACGTATGATCCCGAGAAGCTTGACGCTTTTGAAGCGGGTTTCAAGTGGGATAGCGAGGACAGCCGTGTGCGGCTGAATGGATCTGCCTATTACTATGACTACCAGAACTACCAGGCCTTCTCCATTATCGGTCTTGATACTGCAACCCTGAATGCGCAGGCGAAAATCAAAGGCTTCGAGCTGGAATTTCAGGCGGCACCGGCAAAAGGACTGGATCTGCAGTTCGGTGCGGCTTATATCAATTCGAAGGTTACCGATGTACCGGGTCTGACCGTTGATGTGGATATCGATGGCGATGGGGTTGCGGACGTACCGTCGATTTTCCCCGGTGCTACCGTGAAGCCGGTGCAAACACCGAAATGGAACTTCAATGCCCTCATGCGGTATGAGTTCAATGTAGGTGAGGGCAGCTTGGCCTTGCAGGCGGATGGTAATTACCGCGCCAGGCATTACTTTGCGCTGACCAACTTACCCGCCTCCACCGAGGACAGCTATTTCATCGCCAATGCATCAGCTACTTATTACTTCAAAGACCAGAATTGGAGCTTGCGCTTGTTCGTCAGGAACCTGGCTGACAAGGAATATGTGGTACAGACATTCGACCTGTCGGGCACAGTCCCCAACGGTGGCTTGTTCGGTTTGATCGAGCAGTACTATGGCCGTCCGCGCACCTGGGGGCTAAACCTTTCCTTCACGTTCTAAAAAAGGTAACGGATGCCTTTGGACACTGAGGCAATCACATCAGGGTGTTGAGCAGAACCCCCGGTCTGGATATCCAGGCGGGGGGTTCTTTGCTAAGTAATCAATGAAGGAACATGCCGGCAAGACACCCACACAACCAAGGGCGTCTTCTGTTTTTTGTTTTTGCTGATTGAATCTCATATCATGAAGTGTACTTTCTAGCTGGAGTTGTTATGACATCATTGAACCTTGAATTGGAAATGCTGCTTTGGTCTGCTTTTTTATATATCGCGCAAATTGCCATTGCCGCAAGCGCTGCCGATGTACGCAACGGCCTCGCGTGGGGCCTGGGTAATCGTGACAACACCCCTTCCTGTACCGGCTGGGTCGGACGATCCGAACGTGCTTATCGCAATATGGCGGAAAGCCTGCTGCCCTTCGCCTGCCTGGTTGTGATTATTCAAGGCAGTGGAACAGCCGGTGAATGGAGTGCGCTCGGGGCCAGTGTATTTTTCTTCTCCCGCTTGGCTTATGCCGCACTGTATCTTGCCGGTATTACAGTACTTCGTTCCCTCGCTTATTTCGGCGGGCTGGCCGGTATCGGATTGATGATCTATCAGATTTTTTGAGCAGTGCAAGTACAAAGGAACAGGTGATGGCCTGGGTTTACCTGGTAGTGGCGGGTTTTTTTGAATGCGGCTGGGCGATCGGGCTCAAGTATTCTGATGGCTTTACAAAACCTGTTCCGTCACTGTTGACGGTGGTGGCAATGGCAATCAGCTTATGGTTGTTGTCGATTGCCATGAAACCGATACCGATCTCTACGGCCTACGCCGTCTGGACAGGTATTGGCGCGGTGAGCGTCGCGATCGTGGGCATGGCCTTTTTGGGTGAATCACGCGAGCTGCTCAGAATCTTCTTTTTATTCCTGATTGTTGCCGGAATTGTCGGCCTCAGGTTGGTACCAGCCTAGTGTACGATGCAGTACACTAGCACCAGCTACCACCGCCTTGATATTTTCCTCTGCGATGGCTGGTTTCTGGAATATCCGGATGGCGCTCGTGAAGGCCTCCAGCGGAAATGGCCCGATGTCGGCAATCACCGCGCCGATGGCAACACTCGCCAGCGAAAGCCGGCCGGCGCGCCTGGCGGTTTCGATAAAGGGAAAACGGAGTACCCGTGCCTTGTTTTCGGGCAGGAGCAAGGATTCTTCAGCATAGATTGTAGTGGTTTCAGGCAGTGTACCAATACAATTGCTGGCACGTTTTACACCGTCCGTGGAAATGGCCACGACGATATCAGGTTCATCTATACCGGTGTAGTCAATATGCTGCGGACTCAGGATGACCTCCGCCAGTGAATGGCCGGTCATCACGGTAATCGGGTAATCATCCTTTTGCGTGGCATAAAGCCCACTGGCTATCGCCGCCTGACCCAGGAGTGTTGCTGTGGATTTGATTTTCTGACCCGCGCTACCGGCGATGAAGATACCCGTTTGACGATCAAGCCGGTGTTCGAACCGGACGCTGATTTTTGGCTTCTCCTGCTGTAAAGCCCTGTCAGCCTTGTAAGTTTCAGAATATCGCACACTGTATTCTTTGCGGGGTTTGTCCGCGATGCGGCCGGGTTTGAATTCAGTCTCCGTCAACATGGCCATCATGTCAGACCTGCGAAAATGATTTCGTGGCCGGTAGTGCGCGGTACACAGTTCCCAAATGTCAACCATGGCGAAGCCTTCCTGGGTGATCGCCTCAGCGAGTACATCGGGCAGGTCCCTGTCAAAGGATGTTGCCCGGTGTACCCAACAGGCGCCTGCTGCCGAAGCGGTGGCGCACAGGTCCATGGGTTGCTCAAAATTACCCCACGGAGTGGTGGCTGTCACACCATCACCCGGTGTTGTTACAGAGTGCTGGCCACCGGTCATGCCATAGTTGAAATTGTTTGCGATGATGAGTGTTATACCGATGTTGCGGCGTGCAACGTTGAGTAGATGCGTCCCGCCGATACCGCAAGCCCCATCGCCTTTAACGGCGATGACCGTCAACTCCGGCCTGGCGAGCTTCACGCCGCACGCGTAGGTTATCGAGCGCCCGTGCAAGCCATGAAATGTGTTTGTCATGAAGTTACGATCAGCCAGGCCAATACAGCCAATGTCGGTAACAATGACTACTTTTTTTGGGTCCATTTGCAGCTTCACAAACGCCTTGTCAAGTTGCCTGACGATGCTTTTGTGACCGCAACCAGGGCAATAGGGCAGTGCAATATTTTCGATGTCGAGATAGGTGGTGATTGGCTCTGCGGTCACAGCAGTCCCCCTTTCTCGAGAATTTGCCCGGGTGAAATCAGTGTCGTGTCCATCTGGTTTATCCCCACAAGCTCCACGCCCGTTGGCGCCAACCGCTGAATCTCCAGCAGGTACTGCCCCAGGTTCATCTCGGGTACAATCACTTTTCTGATACCCTGCATTGCTCCGATAATCGCCTTCTCCGGCACTGGCCAGAGTGTCTGCAACACCAATGATGAAATTTTCCTGCCTTTTTGCCGGACCGTCTCAACGGCGGCTGCGACCGATCTTGAGGTGATTCCATAGCTGATAAACAGCGTACTCGCACCGGCTTCAAGGTCTTCTTTCACGAGTGTAATCTCATCAAGGTGGTGCATGATTTTATCGTTATAGTGAGCCATCATCTGTCCGATAATTTCCGGCTTGGTGGTCAGGCCTGCAAGCTGGTCGTGCGTGGAGGTCGTATAACGAACAATATGATCACCACCCATGTCTGCCATGGCCGGAACTTCTTCGGGTGACTTAAAGCCGTGTGGAACAAAGGGCTCATTCGCAGCGGCACGGGTACGCGCCAGTCGGGGCGGCAGTTTGATGGCATCAAGGTCGACACGCTCACGGGTAAGACCGACCTCTTTATTCGACAGTATTGTGACGGGTACACGGAATCGTTCAGCGAAGTTGAATGCACGATAAGTAAGTTCAAATGCTTCGGCCACAGACGCAGGACTCAGTGCAATGACGGGCAGCCCGCCCGAAGTCCCCCAGCGTGTGAACTGGATATCGCCTTCAGCACCCTTGGTCGCTGAGCCCGTCGCCGGGCCCTGGCGCTGTACGTTTACGATCACCATGGGTGTCTCACCAACTGCGGCGAGCCCGAGGTTCTCACTATAAAGACTGATGCCCGGCCCACTGGTGGCTGTCATCACTTTGCTGCCGGTCATGGCGGCGCCGATACAAAAACCAATAGAGGCGATCTCGTCTTCAGCCTGAATGGCGACACCACCGGTTTTTGGCATTACCTCGAGTAAATACTGGAGGATCGATGACGCCGGGGTGATCGGGTAGCCCGCAAAGAAATTGCAACCAGCCTTCATTGCACCGCGTGCTACGGCTTCATTGCCTTCAATGAATTCATAAGTCATCGGAGTACTGACCTTCGGGAATACTCAACTTTACTGCTTTTGCCAAGTTTAGCCGTTTAGTCATGATGTTGTCACCATTGAAAAACCGGTATGCCTGCCATCTGATCAATGGTTCCTTTTTTTTGTCTTTTTCTTACATCTTTTTTGGTGTATTTTTGGCATAATACCGTGCCACAACAAAGGTTGGCTCCGGTTTTTGGAGAGCCGCCACACACCTTTAGGAAAAACCATTGAAAACAATCGTCGAACCCTTCCGCATCAAGTCGGTAGAACCACTGAGAATGTCCACGGTAATGGAACGTGAAGCGTATCTTGAAGCGGCCAATTACAACCTGTTCTCGCTTAAATCCGATGACGTGTTGATTGATTTCCTGACCGATTCAGGTACCGGTGCAATGAGTACGCGGCAATGGGCTGCGATACAACTGGGTGACGAGAGTTATGCGGGTTCGCCGTCATTTTACCGTTTCGAGGAAGCGCTGAGAGAACTGGCGCCGCTCAAACACATCATTCCGACCCACCAGGGACGGGCGGCGGAAAAAATATTGTGCTCCATTGTGGGTGGCCAGGGCAAAATCATCCCCAACAACACCCATTTTGACACCACCCGTGCAAACATCGAGGCCAGTGGCGCTGAGGCCGTCGATCTGGTCTGTCAGGAAGGTCTTGACCCGCAATTGGTACGCCCCTTCAAGGGTAATATTGATCTTGAACGTCTGCGTGAACTGCTCACAAACCGGGCCGATGACATCCCGTTGGTAATGCTGACCATCACCAATAATTCGGGTGGTGGTCAACCGGTCTCCATGGCCAACATCAAGGCCACCAAGGCGCTCTGCGATGAATTTGGCAAACCATTATTCCTGGATGCCTGCCGCTTTGCCGAAAACGCCTATTTCATCAAGCTGCGTGAAGCGGGTTACGAAGATAAAACACCGAAGGAAATCGTCCAGGAGATTTTCAGCCACATCGACGGTATGACCATGAGTGCAAAAAAAGATGCGCTGGTCAACATGGGTGGTTGGCTCGCGATGAACGATGACGAGTGGGCGATGAAGGCGCGCAACCTACTGATCCTGACCGAAGGTTTTCCAACCTACGGTGGTCTTTCCGGTCGTGACCTGGACGCCATGGCAGTAGGCTTACACGAAGTCGTCGAAGAGGACTACCTGGAATACCGGATCACCTCAACGGCTTACCTGGGCAACGCGCTCGACAGCCTGGGTATCCCGATTGTCAAGCCCGTGGGCGGTCACGCTGTTTACATTGACGCGCGCGCCATGCTGCTACATATAGACCCGATGCAGTACCCGGGCCAGGCGCTGGCAATCGAGTTGTATCGCCTGGGTGGCATCAGGGCCTGCGAAATCGGCACGGTCATGTTCGGCCGCCAACCCGATGGCAGTGAAAAACCGGCCGCGATGGACCTGGTGCGCATGGCGATTCCGCGTCGTGTGTACACCCAGAGCCATGTCGACTATTGCATCGAATGTCTGAATGAGGTCAATGCCAACAAGGCAAAACTAAAAGGCGTCAGGATCGATTGGGAACCACCTATGTTGAGACACTTTACGGCGCATTTTTCGCTACTGTAAATCAAAAAAGGGGGACGTCATGCTGCAAATCAAAAGTTTGGCTGCCTTTGTCTGCCTGCTGGCAATGACTGTATTGCTGGGCGCCTGTGCCAATACCCGTTCGAATGTATCCAATGGCGCCGGTTTTGCTTCCGCAGGTATTGCCTATGTCGATGCCGTCCCGGCAATTCTCGATGAATCCTTTTTTTTGACGGTCGAGGCAAATTCGCTCCAGCTGGCCCTGGCCAGGGCACCACTGACAGAGGATGAAAGATCAAAACGGTTGTCGATGGCCGATGAGCAACTTGAGCAACGGCTGATACTGCTCAATGATATACGCAGTCACGCCAAGTTATTGCGTTCCTATTTCGTGGCATTGCAGGCTTTGACAGCACCAGACAGCGCCGGTGGCATTGATACTGCTGCCCGGGACGCTGTGTCGCGTCTGCTAATTTTACGGCCTGCATTAACCGAATCGGGTGTCGGCAAAGCTACCATCAGTAGCTTGCTGGAGCCGGGTGTCGACATGCTCGTGGGCAGTTACCAGAACAAGGCTTTGCAGCATGAGCTGGCCGAGCGTGGTCGTGCGATTGAACGCGAACTGGCCTTGCACAAGGCCGTCATGTCCATTTTGGTGTCACAGATGCAGGACGATGCACAGTTTATTATCCAGATTAAGGATATCACCCCGGTCCGTGAGGCGTATGTCACTGCGAAAAAGTTATCGAGCCGCTGGAGTAACCGGCGTGTGACGAAATATAAACGCAGCAATAAATTGCAATCGCTTGAGAATCTCAATAAAGCGGCAACCGCCTTGCACGGCGCCTGGATTGATTTCGTGGAAAAACGCCGCGCAGCAGGCAGTTGGAATCTTTTCATTGAGGATATTGAGCAGATGCTGAGGGTTGTGGGTCAGTTCTCAGAGACAGGATGAGGTCTAGTCCCACAAAAATCAGGCAGGAAACACTGGCCACGCTACGCGGAACCCGGCGAGATATGTCTACTGCCACGTGGTTGCGTTCGGTGGCCGCGCAACCGCTGGAGGTACAGCGTGAGACGGCCTATGCGATGCTGGATGTGGAACAGGCCATTTTGGCCATGGGCAATGAGAAGCTGGCCAGCATCGGTTTACACCTGAAAGAAAACGAAGCAGCGTTGCTTGCAGGCCGGGCGGCCCTGATCAAGGCCAGGAAACGTCTCACACAGGTTAGGGTGGTATTGGCAGCCATCGCAAAAATGCTGGATGTGGTCGCGAAAGTGGTCAAGTTTCCAACGGGTCTGGCTCCTAGTCAGAGTTGATTGCCTTCACGTGTATCGACTTCCGCACCATTGTGCACCACGCGTGTGCTCCACGGCATGGGGTTGCGCAGGGCATGGTGCGCCATACAGGCGCCTTCGGCTTCCGCCACCAGTTTGCGTATGGTTTCGACTGGTTCCGGGCTGTCAATCACGACGTGGCTCTCTATACCCTCACACTCACCCTCAGTAGTGTGCCCGAGGGTGCGCATGGTGCTCAGGTTGGTCTTGAAACGCACACGTTGTTCGACCCGCATGGCATCCACCTGTATCTTGCGTGCGGTCAAAATATCGCTTAAGTGCGTCAACAGGCAAAAGGCGATACCCGCCGACAAAAATGCGAGCGGCGGTGGAGCGGTATCATCGCCGATCGGTGTTTGTTCGTCACAATAAAGCTTTACCGGGCTGAAACCCGGGATATTGACCTGTATCAGGCCATTTTTCTTCTGTCGTTCTTCCGCGTGGGCAACCACGTTGACTTCAAAATGCAACGGTTTGGGTACCTGTGCCTTCTTAAAAGGGTTGGGTTCAAATTCCGTCGGCTGTGGTGGCGCCTCACCTATTTCACCGACATGGAAAAACTTTTGACTGGTCATGGTTGTTTTTTCCTTACACTTGCGATTTAACCGGCTTGATACGACTCGAACAACGCCACCATGAAGTCCCAGACCTTGCCGATGGACTCGATATTGATCCTTTCATCGGGCGAGTGGGGGTTCTTGATAGTGGGGCCAAATGAAATCATGTCCATACCGGGATATTTGGCACCGATAATGCCGCATTCGAGCCCGGCGTGGATGGCTTCCACGGCCGGTTTCCTGCCAAACCGCTTTTCGTAAACATTAAGGCAACGGGCCAGCAGCCTGGAGTCCATGTTGGGTTTCCATGACGTGTAGGTGCCGCTGGTCTGACCCTGGGCACCGGCCAGGCGGGCCACCGACAGGATGCACTCACCAAGCAGTGCGAGGCTGTCCATATTGGAACTGCGGTGGTTTGACAGGATGACCAGCTGATCGTTCTCAACGTTGACCGTGGCCAGGTTGTTGGAGGATTCCACCAGTCCCGAAATATCTTTTGACATGGCTGCCACCCCGTCGGGATGGGCGATGATAGTGTCGATAAGCTGACGTGTGGTAACGGCGCTTGTGGCCTTGTGATCATCACGCCCTGGCGTCAGTGTCAGGGTCAGGCCAGGGTCGGTGCTGGCGTATTCGGCTTTGAGCTTGCTTTCCAGCTCGGTAACAACGCTCAGGGCCCTGGCTTCGTCACTTGCCGGTATCAGCAAAATGGCCTCGGCATCACGGGGTATGGCGTTACGCGTCGTGCCACCATTGAGCGAGGCAATACGCACATCGCCCGTTTGGACGAGCAGGTGTATAGCCCTGAACAGCAACTTGATGGCATTGGCCCGTTGCTCAACAATATCGATACCGGAGTGGCCACCGGACATACCGCTACTCACCAGCCTGAAGGCAGTGTGGCCAGGGAGACTTTCATTGGCGACAAAGGGCAAGGTCAGCCGGGCGTCCTCGCCCCCCGAGCAACCGACGGTAAAAATCCCTTCATCTTCAGAATCGATGTTGAGCAGTTGTCTGCCCTTTAGGAAACCGGGTTTAAGCGCATTCGCCCCGGTCAGACCCGTTTCCTCGTCGGTGGTGAACAGCAATTCGAGCGGCGGATGACCCAGGTGCTCATCCGTGGCTGCAACCAGGGCCATGGCGATGGCGATGCCATTGTCGGCGCCCAGGGTCGTCTGGTCAGCTGTTAGCCAGCCATCGTCGCGGTAAACGAGTTCGATCGGGTCGTTATCGAAATCGTGGTTGGAAGCCCTGGTTTTTTCACAGACCATGTCCATGTGGCCTTGCAGTACAAGTGTCTGTGAGTCTTCGTAACCGCTGGATGCGGGCACCTCGATAACGACATTTAAAGCTTCGTCGCTACGGGCATCAAGACCGTTTTCGGAGGCCCAGTTCAGTAACCACGCGGCAATCTTCTGTTCTTTTTTGGAGGGGCGGGGAACCTGGCTGATCTGCTCAAAGGCGTCCAGGATCCTTCTGGTGTACTCGTGCTCCGTCTGCATGTCTGTGAACTTCCAAGGTCAATGTGTGGGTGACAACCCGGCAAAAACATATCTTAGCAAGTTAATCGCCCGATGGTAATGCGCATGTATCGCCGGTGATACATCAACCCGGCTTCAGGCCCTGGAAACCGGTTCAGGTCATAGTCAGATAGATGGAAACGTGGCAGGTTGTAGGTCATAAAATGAGGGTGCGCAGAAGCAGGTAGTTGTGCAATCTGTTCGGAATCAGTCAGCAAAAGCTTGTGCAATATGCGGGCGTGCCTCACCTTTTCGCTCTCACAATCAATCTTTCGCGCTCTTACAATCAAACCTTGATGATAAATGTCATTTACATTCTATTTCAGCTTGCTTTGATAGCGATAATCGAATTATAGTTAGCTTTAAAATCGTTTAAGCTTAAACTTTTAAACGCTTATTTATAGGTTATAACAATCGTGATAATTTATGCGTATGTGGGAATGCGCGTGGGGACAGGCACATGATCAGATTCACCGTAGCAGGGGGGGGACATCGGTCGCACAGACGCTATAGCGTCGACTTTTGCACGTTCTTTGTACTGTTGCCAATTTTGATATTGACAGCGTGTGAAGCTCCGTTAGATCTGTCGGGTGTGGTGAAAGAGTCGGCCCGGTCTACTCATCGCTCTGATCTTTTTCAGGCGGCTGCGCATTACCGGGACAGTGTGGTGGTTGTCGGCGGGATGGGCACGATCGTGCAATCAGCGGACGGTGGTAAAAACTGGCAGAACACAACGCTACCGGACAGACCTTATCTCGTGGATGTCACAAGCTGTGCGGATGGCAGTTTTTACGCCATCGACAAGACGGATGGGCTTTGGTCTCCTGGAGGCGACGGGCGCTGGGGCAGAAAGGCACTGCCCGATATGACTGAACCGCAGGCGCTGACCTGCAATACGGATAATGTCATCTGGGTCATTGGGGCCTTTAGTACGATTTACCATTCAAGTGATGCGGGGGCGAACTGGGAAAGCTGGTCACTTGATGAAGACCTTTATCTGACAACGATACAGTTTATCGATCAGCAACATGGTATCGTGACGGGTGAATTCGGCACCGTGCTACTGACCCGGGATGCGGGTGTCACCTGGCAACGCATCAACGACCTGCCAGGCAGCTTTTATCCACAAAGCGCATATTTTACCAAGCTGTCAACAGGGTGGGTGGTTGGTCTGAGCGGGACCATCTGGAAGACGCTTGACGGTGGGCAAAGCTGGCAACGCATGCAATCTGGAATCAGCACACCACTGTACGGTATCAAAGGGTCTGGCAATACCCTGGTGGCGGTCGGCGATAACACGACAATTTTGTATTCAGGAACAGACAGCGACGTATGGGCCCCACTTGACGAGACCATAAAGTCCCGCACCTATCTGCGTGGTGTTATCGGTCTTGACGACGAACGGTTCATCGTTGCCGGTGGTGGTGGCAGCCTTTTCGCAATCACGATTCCGGAGCATGGGTCATTGGCAAGCCCGGAGACTGACGATGAGTAAGTTCAGCACCACTTTGAATCGTTTTGTGGAAGTTGTCTGGAGACACCCGAAGCTAACCTTGACCTTCATAGCCATTGTCACGGCTGTATTTGCCATACGCGTGCCCATGGTGCGAATCGTGTCTGATTTTGCGGACCTGCTGCCTCAGGACCACCCTTATATCCAGCTACACAATGAAATCCGGGATACCTTTGGGGGCGCGAATAATATTATCATCGCGGTCACGGTCGATGAGGGCACGATCTTCACCAACGATACATTGGATCGGATCCACCGCATCACCATGGCCGTGGATGCGCTCGGTGGTATCAACCACAACCTGGTCACGAGCCTGACACACCGCAATGTTCGCAAGGTCTGGCTGAGTGGTGAAGGAACCGTAAAATCCTCGACCTACTATGACCCGTTGAAAGGTGGTTACAGTGAGGGCGAACTCAACGGTATCAGGGGGGACGTGTTGGCGGACGCACGTGTCTTTGGACTGCTGGTCTCCCCGGATCTGAAATCTGCGCTGGTGCGCGGTACACTCAATGAAGGCGCACTGGATTACGAAAAAGTTTTTCAACAGCTGCAAGCCTTACGTGCAAAGGAAACCGTTCCAGGCACGCGTATTTATGCCACCGGGCAGCCCGTACTGGTGGGTTGGGTTTCCAGTTATGCCAACCAGATCATCACCATATTCCTGTTGACCATTGTCATCATGCTCGGTCTTTTGATTATTCATTTCCGCCGTCTGTACGGCATTGTCCTGCCGGTCATCGGAATCCTGCTGACGTCAATCTGGGGTCTGGGTACGCTGTCGTATCTTGGTTATAACCTTGACCCGTTGATGCTGGTTGTGCCGTTCCTGATATCCGCCCGGGCCATGTCGCATGGCATCCAGATGGTTGAGCGTTACTACCAGGAAATAGCGGCAGGTCACGATGGGAGGTTTGCAGCCCACCTGGCATTTTCAAACCTGTTCAGACCCGGTTCACTGGGTGTGATTTCCGATGCGATCGGTCTGTTGCTGATCTCTGTCGGTTCGGTTCCAATTAATGACAAGCTGGCCATTTATGCCTGCCTGTGGGCCCTGTCGGTGGTATTCACCGTGATCATCACAGTGCCATCCATTCTGCAACTGTTACCAACACCGGCCGCGAAGGCCAGACACACCAGTGTAGTTGACCACATCTCCAGGTGGGTCGCCGAAAGGGTGACAAGACCGCGTGCACCCGCCATCGTCCTGTCTGCCTGTGCAGTATTGTTTATTGCCTCACTCGTTGCCAGCACCCAGGTGACCATTGGTGAAACCGAGCCCGGTTCCCCGTTGCTCTACGAGGACCATGATTACAATGTGTCCTCCAAGCTTATCAACGATTCCTTTCCCGGTTCCGAAGAGCTTTATGTGATCGCCCAGACCGATGAAGCTGGTGGTCTCAAACGGCCTGAAGTGATTAAGGCTTTGGCCGATCTGCAGGCCTATATGCTAACGGATCCCAGCCTTGGCGGCACCAAGGGTTTGCCGGACCTGATCCGCGCGGTCAACCGCATCACCCACTACAACGACCCCCGCTGGTTCAGTGTGCCCGACGATCCCAGGCTGGTCGGTGGTCTGATGTTTTTGTACATGATGTCCAGCCCCATACAGGGGGCCCTGCTTGAATTTCTCGATACCGATGAAATCAACGCCAACATGGTTTTCTACTACAAGGATCACCAGGGCGGCACCATCCGCCGGGCGATAGAAATGGTCAGTCACTGGAAAGAGCAGGTGGGCTCCTCCATTGAAGGGTTCAAGCTGAAGCTGGCGGGTGGGACCATCGGCGTCAATGCGGCTATCAATGATGCGGCTTTTAGAACAAACCTGATTATCATCCCGCTGGTATTTGCCCTGATTCTTCTTTCCGTGGCTGCATTTTACTCATCTTTCCACGCCGGTCTGATCATGTTGGTCGCCATGTCATTTGCAACCGTTATGACCTACGCTTACATGGGTCTTTCCGGTATCGGGATCAACGTCAACACGGTTCCCATCATTGCCGTCGGTATTGGCGTGGGTATTGATTATTCGATCTATCTGATGGACCGCATCCGGGCCGAATACCGTGGTATTCCGGACCTCAACGAGGCCATCAGGACCGCACTTGCAACGACCGGGCGGGCTATTGGTTTTACCGCGGCCACACTGATCGGTGGTGTTATGATGTGGGTGTTTGTGTCTGACCTGAAATTCCAGGCCGATGCAGCGCTGTTATTGATCGTTATGCTGGCCCTCAACGCGATGGCTTCCATATTTCTGGTGCCGGCCTGGATAAAAAAATTCACACCTGAGTTCATTACAAGACAAGATCAACAGGAGGAATAGAAGTGAAAATTAAACGCACAGCTCTTTTAACCGTCAGGCGCGTTGTAATCGCGTGTTGTGCCGCGCCAATAATGTTTATGGCACAGGCGCAGGCGCAGGATACGGAGGTCCGTGGCTTTATCGAAAATGCAACCTTTGTCCGTGACCACGGTGTGGGTCTGACCAAATCCAGGAACACGGTGCAACTGGAACTGGCCAGGGCTTTCAATTCGACCGGGATTTTTTCCGACCTATCGATTGGCGGCACCTTCCGGGCGACATACGACGCCGTTTATGACCTCAATGACGATGAGTTTGGTAAAAACTCCGGTCGTGCGGTCAGCTACCCGGCCCCGGGCAACCCGGCCTTTTTTGGAATCCTGGCCACCGGTAACCCGGCGACACCGCCTTTTCCTCCGTCGACCAATCCATCCTATGCGGGTATTTTTCCGCCACCCACGGCCAGTGGCGCCATCCCCCTGCCGGGTGTGCCCTTCGGTAACATCGGTGCCAACAACCCGAATGAAGGTCTGGGTCTGCTCGGTGAAGATGTACACCATTTCGAACAGGGCGGTATAGTCATGGCCTACCCGACACGCCCGTGTAACATCGACAGCCGTGGCTGTATCGATGGCTATATGGACGACAGTCTGAACAACCTGCGCTATCCTGATTTCAACAGCCGGCTTGATTTCATCCGTGAACTCTATGTGGATGCCACGGCCGTACAGGATAACGGTGATGAGATAGGTTTTCGTATTGGCAGACAACAGATCGTCTGGGGCAGGACCGATTTGTTCCGGGTTCTGGATGTCATCAACCCGGTTAATTTCTCACGTCACAATATTTATGATGAACTGGAAGACATCCGTATCCCCATGGGTATCTTCAACGTTGAATACCGCGCAGGGGCAACCGGAGCCTTTGAAGATCTGAATTTCCAGGGTATCTTCAAATTTGAAAATTTCCGGCCCAATGAACTCGGTCAGGGCGGCGAACCGTATGCCATTCTCGGCGCTGGTAACTTCTTCCGGGCCATGAATAACTGCTGGGAAAGCGGTTGCACCGTCTGGAATTTCCCGGACACGGGTCTTGCGGTCGACTTCCCCAGCCACTCTATCGGCATTCGCCAGGCCAACATACCGAATAAGCATGATTACGGCTTCCGAGTTGAAGGTGTTGCAAACGGCGTTGGTTTTTCTTTGAACTTCCTGCGTTATACCTCACAAATGCCCTCGCTGAGGGGCGGTATCAGTGCGGACAACCCGTTTACGCCACCCACCGAGTCGCAGTTCTACCCATATAACATTGCTTTCGACATTAATTTCCCCCGTTTGACCATGATCGGTGGTTCGGCCGACCTGTATGTTGAGTCAATGAAATCTGCGATCCGGGTCGAAGTGTCGCATACATCGGGTGAAGAATTCCCCAATACGCTCAGGGAACGGTTGTTCTCAAAATCCGATGTCATACGTTGGGTCATCGGTATCGACCGGCCGACGTTTATCCCGTTTTTGAACAAGAACCGGGCTTTCCTGTTGTCACTGCAGGTCTTTGGCCAGCATTTGCTGGACCATGAATTGCAAAATGTTAATGCACAGGGTGTGCCGACACTGTCACCGGTTGGTATGGTCGACTGGAAGAATAATTACACTGCAACCTTCCTGTTCCAGGGTGGTTACCGCAGCGACACGATAACCCCTCAGATTCTGACCGCTTATGACTTTAAGGCGCATAGTGGTGTGGTTTCCCCGTCCGTTGACTGGAAAATCAATAACAACTGGCGTCTGACTGCTGCGATCAATTTTAAATACGGTGACGGCGCCAAGGCATTTGATGATGATCGTGCAGCGAATATCTTTCCACCGTTCACCTGTGCGCCCCCACTTGCTGCAGCAGGTTCACCACTTTGCGGCGCATCTTACAGCAGCCTGGGTGCGAGCGGATTTGAGCCACTCGGGCGTTTCCGTGCCGGTCCTGTCGGCATGGCAATCAATGAAGACGAATATCAACTGACACTCCGGTATCGGTTCTAACAAGGAGGCCACAATGAAACAAGGCAAATTAATATTTTTAATGACCGGCTTAATCGG
>CAZYVH010000030.1:0-2816 GCA_964650905.1 uncultured Wenzhouxiangellaceae bacterium
CGAGGACCTTGCCCACCACTGCTTTACGATAACCAAAACAGCACACTGTCAGTGGTGGGTAGGGTATCTCGTCCAGCAAACCGGCCAGTGCGGGAGCGTAATTTCTTAGCATCTTCGCCTGCGCGTGGGCAGGCGCTGCCAGGATCAGGGTCTCGCTTTCCACAACGCTGCCGTCCTCCAGTTGCAGGCTGTAGCGTACGCCGTTACGTGTGACATCGCGCACCGGTGCGGCACTGCGCACACGTGTACCCAGTTGCGCCGCCAGTGCGTCGGTGAGGACACTCATACCGCCTGCAAACGAGGTCAGGGTGCCACCGGGACCGGGGCCAGGCGTTTTCTTTTTACCCTCGCGTCGGGCCTTTTTTTGCAACTTGATCAAGCCACGGATCAGGCTGTGATACTCGCTTTCGATTTCGTGTATCCGCGGAAAACAACTCTTGAGGCTGAGCCGGGTGGCGTCACCGGCGAACACACCGGAGGCCATTGGGTCGATCAGACGCTCAAAGGCCTGCCGGCCCAGGCGCCGGGTACCGAATTCGGCCAGGGTTTCATCACTTTTGTCAGTGCCACCGGCAAACAGTTCGTATACCACCCGTAAACGGCCCGGCACACTCAACAGCCTGGAGGTCAAAAATTCCTGTGGTTTTTCCGCCAGCTTGTGTAGTTCTTCACGGCTGTAGACATAACGTTTTGCGGCCGCCGCGTCAGCCCGCACCGGTTCAACACCCGCCGCGTTGCACAGCTCCAGCGTACGCGGAATCTTGTCGAGAAAACCGTTGACGCCGCCTTCACACAAATAGCCTTCAGGGCTTAACTCCGACCAGACCTTGCCACCGATACGGGTGGCCGCTTCAAAAATGGTGATGTCCGCTTCCGGCTTGCACGCCAGGATGGCCTGGGCCGTGGCCAGGCCGGAAATACCGGCACCAACGATGTTGATTTTCATATACCCAGTTTACTGTCTCATTGCCAACAGAGCCACCGGACTGTGTTAAACTACCTGCACATTTGCGCAGCTTGTTCACCGTGTTTCTGCGGGAATGCCTGAGGGGCGGCCACTGGCCTGAGATGAACCCTTTGAACCTGATCCGGATCATACCGGCGTAGGGATAGGGCGCGTTTTTGTTCCTTCTCTCCACCTTCCGGGTCTCTTTAACACGCTTTTGTTAAGGAGGCTTTGCATATGCAGCCTGTTGGACGAATTTTTGTTGTGTTGGTGTTGTTAACCGGCCTGGGACCACAATGCGTATTGGCCCGGAATGAGGCCACTAGAGAACTCGAAGAGGTCATCGTCACGGCCCAGTTCCGCGACACCGGTCTGCTCAAAAGCAGTGGCAGTATCTCGGTGATCCGCGAGTCCACCCTCATCGACCGCGGTGCGCAACACCTGGAAGAAACACTCAACGTGCTACCCAATGTCAATTTCTCATCGGGGGCTTCCAGGGCGCGCTTTATCCAGGTGCGCGGAATCGGTGACCTTGAGCAGTTTGTCGACCCCAAGTACTTCCCGTCGGTTGGTGTCACCATCGACGATGTGGACATGAACGGCCTGGCTGCCGGGGCTGTCATGCTGGATATCCACCAGGTGGAAGTGCTGCGTGGGCCACAGGGGACGCGTTTTGGGACCAACGCACTGGCCGGCATGGTCAATATACGCTCCAACGATCCGACAGCCACACCCAGCGGCTATACACAGGCCGGTCTGGGGAATTTCAATGGCTGGAATGTCGCCGCCGCGCTCAGCGGACCTTTGAGCGATACCATACTGGGCCGAATTGCAGTGCGCCAGAACAAAGGTGATGGTTTTATCCGGAATGATTTTCTCGGTCGCAATGACACCAATGACCGCGATGAACTCAGCCTGCGGGGCAAATTGCGCTGGCTCGGCGCCGGCGACAACCAGACCGACCTGACGCTGTTTTATGTCAATATCGACAATGGCTACGACGCGTTTTCGCTCGACAACAGCCGTCATACTGCCTCGGATGAACCCGGGCAGGATGCGCAGGAGTCGATCTCGGTCGCGCTCAAAAATTACTGGCATTTCAATGACCACACCGCGCTCGAGACCATTTTGAGCTACGCGGATGCTGATACGCTGTATAGCTACGATGAGGACTGGTCCAACCCCGGCATCTGCTCAGGCATTGATTTTTGTTACCCCTATGCCAACACCGACAAGCAGGACCGCACACGCAAAAACTACAGCCTGGACAGCCACCTGATGTCGGTCGATGCCGGGCGTTTAAATTGGGTGGCCGGGGTTTATGCACAACACCGTGACGAGGATTTTGTGCGCCAATACTACGGACCTTTCCAAAGCAAATACAAAACCCGGCGTTACGCAGCTTACACCCAGGTGAATGTCGAGATGTCAACAGGCTGGCGGCTGACCGGTGGTCTGCGTTTTGAAAAATTCGAAGATGATTATCACGACAGCAACGGTCTTGTCAGTTCCACGAACGACCACTATTTCACTGGCGAGGCCACAATACAGCATGACCTGAATGACACAACCTTGGTCTACGGCACGCTTTCACGCGGGGTCAAACCCGGTGGCGTCAACACCGAGGCCAGCTCGGTATTTGATTTCATGGACCCGAAATTTCATGCCTTCATGCGTGGGCGTCTGCGGTTTGGCAACGAGAGCCTGTTGAACAAGGAAATCGGCATCAAGGGCAGGTACCTCAACGATGCGCTGAGCCTGCGTGCCGCGCTTTTCCACATGGACCGGCGTGACGCCCAGTTGGAGGCGTGGATCTGGGACGACGTCAATTTCCTCTGGGTCGGCTACCTCGACAGCGTCCACAAAGGCA
>CAZYVH010000030.1:2916-30706 GCA_964650905.1 uncultured Wenzhouxiangellaceae bacterium
GTGGAAGGGCGCAGTGGCAGTTTCTTTGGCTACTACCACGACCAGAAAATTGACGGCTATACACTGCTGAACGCCAGTCTTGGTTACCAGGTCGGCAACGTCAGCATCCGAGCATGGACCCGCAACCTGGGTAACAAGGATTACGCGGTGCACGGTCTTTATTTTGGCAACGACCCACGCAACGGTTATGTCAACACGTCGTTTCGTCAACTGGGCGAACCGCGGGTTTATGGTATTGATGTGAAATATAGCTTTTTCTGATGACTGGTTTTTTACAAACGCTCATCGAGGCAGGGAAAAACATGTCGCCGTGGGAATTGGCGGCGGTTGTGGGTGCCATAACCTACCTGCTGCTGGCGGTTAAGGAAAACGTCTGGTGCTGGTTGTTCGCATTTATCAGCACGGCCATATTTACCGTCCTTTTCTGGGACGTCAGTCTGCTGATGAACTCGGCGCTCAACGTGTACTATATGTTGATGGCCGTCTACGGTTGGTACCAATGGACACACGCCGGGAGTGGCGCGGATCAGCAGATGCTGGCAGTCAGTTCAATGACGCAACGTCAGCACGTCCTGATGATATCGGCCATCGTAATCCTGAGCGCGGTTACAGGTTACCTGCTTGGCGAACACACCACAGATGCGTGGCCCTACGTGGATGCCTTCACAACCTGGGCAAGTGTGATCACCACATACCTCGTGACCCGCAAATACCTGGAAAACTGGCTCTACTGGGTTGTCATCGACATGCTGTCTGTACCGCTTTATGGCAACCGCGGGCTGATCCTGACGGCGTTGCTGTTTGTTGCCTACGTGGTGATCGCCTTGGTGGGCTATCGCAGTTGGCGTCGCCATTATCATGAAAACAGGCAAGCCGTTGCCCTCTGAACTGACAGCGGCCATCGGAAGCTGGCGACAATGGGGCGGCGGTTTACGTGCAAGACCGCGGGTCATCAAACCCCTCGAGGGTGGCCGCAGCAATCACAGTTACCTGCTGGACGCAGGCGGTGAAAAACTGGTGCTGCGTCTGGATGCCAACAGCTCTTTGTTGCCGGGTGGTGAACGTCAGGCGGAGGCTCAGAAATGGCAAGTAGCCAGTGACGCCGGGATTGCACCGCCTTTAAGATTCATTGATGTACAAAATGGATTCCTGATCAGTGCGTATATAGAGCATCAACTCCCTGTCCGGCCTCAGGACGATCCCGCAGTTGTTGCAATGGCCTTCGACCTGTTGCAGCGCTGTCATGAACTCGAGATCGAAACACCGCGTATGGATTACCACGCACACGTCGATGCCTACTGGCGGATGATCAGCCCGGAGTCTGCGGATCCGGCCCTGCTCAGGCAGCGCCAGCCGATGCGCGATGTGCTCAAAATGTTGCTTGAAAGCGATACGCAATGGGGCTTTTGTCACCATGACCCGGTGGTGGTGAATTTTGTCGGTAGCCCGCAACGTCTGTACCTGATTGACTGGGAATACGCGACCCGTGGCCTTCAACTGATCGACTATGCTGCACTGGCCGTTGAATGGGGCATGGCTGAAAACGAGGTCGCGGCACGGTCCAGTATGGATGTCCACTTACTCGCCCCGGCAAAAACCCTGTACCGGTATCTCTGCGCGCTGTGGGAGGCCGTTGTTCATTGCGTATAGCGGGAATCGGACTAGGAGCCTGTCAGTAAGGGATACGCTTAAGTCGACGTCCTGCATTTAACAAAGCAGAACAGCTGCAAGTGCTGTAGGCTTAAAAGGAGAGTATGACAAGGAAGGTGAATATGGCTAAATCAAATGCCGAAAAACTAAACGCTGAATTGGTGGCTGCGAAAGTTAAAGATGTTCCACATACACTGAAAGAACCCATTCCCGTTATCGTGACTTTGGACAATGGGGAGATATACAAAGGGGTTGCATGTGAGGTTCGCCCGAATGGATTGGTAATGGTACAAACCGGAAACTGTGATCTGGGTGTTCAACTCTCAAGTATCAAATTTGCGGCACCAGACAACGAGGTAGAAAACGACAACAAAAGCAAGTAGGTTCTCTATTCTCGGACGTGCGGCTAGATATTGGGCTCTATCAGCATGTCCGGTAATGCAGCTTCATCTCCCACCTGGCGACTGTACCGTTCTTCCAGCCAGAACTTCATTCCCGCCCAGTAAATCAGCGCAGGAATCACAAACGCGGCAACGGTGGCAGGCAAAAACCGGAACAGGGCCAGCGCTTCATCGGTGAAGGGGTTGTAGACCGCAAAATAAGCGAATTGCCCGATAATAATTCCACCCAGCGCCAGAAAATTGAAACCCCTGGTGTAGTAGTACAAGCCACTCGGGGCTGATTCGAATATCGAGCGCACGTGAATGTATTGTCTCTTGAGGAAAAAATAGTCCACCAACATAATACCTGCGACCGGTGCCTGCATGGTGCCGTTATAGGCCAGGAATGTGTCACCAAAATCAAACAGTTCGTGGGGCCAGATGGCGAAAAAAATCAGTGGCGCGCAGGTCAACGCAATGAGCAGTTTCCAGGCACGTTTGTGCAGGAACGGCAGGTGGCGCAGCGCCAGCCCGCTGGCGAATAATGACACCGACGTCGAGGTGATGTTGGCCAGTGCCACGAAAGCCAGCGCCACCACTCCCATGAACATCCCGCCCAGGGGAATCATCCACCGGGTTGGATCATCCGAACCAATCACCAAGCCGGAGACCAGGGCGATGGAACACACGATGCCATTGACAAGACCAAAGTGGATCACTTCGGGGTAGATGGCGTTGCGCCGCGACCTGGTGTTCCTGGCCAGAAAGCCGACACCACCCCACCAGGAAACACCCGAGGCAATGCCCAGTTCTACAACCACAGCGTAATTCAGCCATGGGGTGGGCAAGGGGTCCAGCGCCGGGGCGGCGATTATTTCACTCCAGCCGTGCGTGGTAACCAGCATGTAGAACATGAATCCCACAACGATAATCAGCGCTGGGGTTATGATGCTATTGAACAGACTCAGCAGGTGCACACCACGGGTGGTGATGATGTAGCTGATCCAGATACCCAGCGCCACACCGGCGCCCGCCAGCCACTGGGGGGCGTGATAACCCATCGCCTCGTACACGTTGACGATACCATTGCCAAACATGACCAGGATCAGGCCCGACCAGCCGATCATGTTGATCAGGTAAAAAATCAACACGATACGTGCGCCTTTCTGGCCAAAGGACGGCTTGCAGAAATCGATCTGCTCCAGACCGTAGCGCTGACAACCCGCTGACAGGGAAGCACTGACCATCAGCGTACCGATGAGGTTGCCGGCAATCAGACACACCATGCCCTGGATGGCCCCGACGTAATTTGCCGTAATTCCCCCGGTGAGGAAACACCAGGTGGCAATGGAGTAAGCGAAACAGGTTCCGTGGGCACCCCAGAACTTGTATTCACGTTCCCTGGGCAACATCGGTTCGCGCCCGTAGGTGCTTAAAAGATCGCCCTGGAACGTTTCCTGGTCTGTCCTGTTGCCGGTTGGCTTCTGCCCGCTCACCGTGCAAGTTCCATGGCAATGACGGGAATGATGATGGCAAAAACGATCAGGATGACCCAGTCCAGGCGATTGAAAGTACCCAGTTGCTCGTCACCCATGTCCTGCATCAGATTGATACGTTGTTCCAAATCAATCACCAGGTCGGGTACGTCTTCCTGTTCCAGCATTTTCAGTTCACCCCAGATTGTTTAGGTGTTGCTTATGTGGTGTTCACTGACTGCATTATTCTTGACTTGAAGCGCTAGCGCCACTTTATTTTAGTAAAAGCGAGACGACAGAACCAAAGATGGAACACGAGAGGTTTCCGCTATTCGCGGCCCCGATGACAATCAGTCCAGATCTAAAAAACTGCGTAACTGCTCTGATCGTGTCGGGTGCCGCAACTTACGCAGGGCCTTGGCTTCAATTTGCCGGATGCGCTCACGGGTCACATCGAACTGTTTGCCCACTTCTTCCAGCGTGTGATCGGTGTTCATATCAATACCAAAACGCATACGCAAGACCTTGGCCTCGCGTGGCGTCAGACCGGAAAGCACGCCCTGGACCGTGCCGGTCAGACCGGTGCCGGTGGCAGATTCAACCGGTGAGGCGATATTGGCGTCTTCGATAAAATCACCCAGGTGCGAATCTTCATCGTCACCAATGGGGGTTTCCATGGAGATGGGCTCCTTGGCGATTTTCAGCACCTTGCGGACTTTATCTTCGGGCATCTCCATACGTATCGAAAGTTCTTCCGGGGTGGGTTCACGCCCTTTTTCCTGCAGCATCTGGCGCGAAATACGATTGAGCTTGTTGATGGTCTCAATCATGTGAACCGGGATACGGATGGTACGCGCCTGGTCTGCGATCGAGCGGGTAATGGCCTGGCGAATCCACCAGGTGGCGTAGGTTGAAAACTTATAGCCACGGCGGTATTCAAATTTGTCCACTGCCTTCATTAAACCGATGTTGCCTTCCTGGATCAAGTCCAGGAACTGCAGACCCCGGTTGGTATATTTCTTGGCAATGGAAATCACCAACCTGAGGTTGGCCTCGACCATTTCTTTCTTGGCACGACGGGCCTTGGCCTCACCGATCGACATACTGCGGTTAATGTCCTTGAGCTCAGCGATACTCACACGGTTGGCGACCTCGGCACGACCGAGCCTGACCTGTATTTCACGCACTTCGGTCTGGTACTCGGACAAAGGCTCGACCCATTTCTGTTTACCGTTCAATAACGATGGCAACCAGTCCAGGTTGGCTTCATTCGCACCGAAACTCTTGATGAATGAGCTCTTGGGCATTTTCGCCTGGCGAACAACCATTTGCATGATAGCGCGCTCATGCTCACGAATTTGCGATACGGCGTAACGCAGACGATCGACCAGGTGGTCCACCATCTTGGCCGGTAGTTTGAGCAAGGTGAACATTTCAGCCATCTCGTCCAGGTATTCCTGTGCCTTGGCGTGTCCTGACCCGTGTTCGTTGTTCAGCTTGATGAAATTGGCATGCAGTTCGCCGAGTTTTTCAAAATGCGCCACAACCTCTTCAGGATCCGGCCCGGTAGGACCCTGATCCTCTTCCTCGGTTTCTTCATCGTCTTTCTTATCGTCTTCAATACCCTTTGCTTTATTTTCTTTCTTTTGCACTTCGGCAGGTTTCTTGGCAACCGGAATCGGCTGTTCCGGGGCGTTCGGGTCAATAAAGTCGAGCATGACCTCTGCCAGACGCTGCCTGCCCTCCTGGTGCAGGATGAAACCTTCCAGCAAGGTTGTATGTGTGGCCGGGAAACGCGCCAGGGCCCTGTGTACCTGTTTCAATCCCGACTCAATGCGTTTGGCGATAACAATTTCACCCTCACGGGTCAGCAGCTCAACCGTGCCCATTTCACGCATGTACATACGCACAGGATCGGTGGTACGCCCAATTTCTGTCTCCACCGCCGCCAATGCCGCAGCAGCTTCTTCAGCCGCCGTGTCATCTTCGGTCGCGGTGGTCGCCTCATCGTTCAGCAACAGGGAATCTGCATCCGGTGCCTTTTCATGCACGGAGATACCCATATCGTTGATCATGTTAATGATGTCTTCTATCTGCTCCGGGTCGACGATATCGTCGGGCAGGTGATCATTAACCTGGGCATAGGTGAGAAAGCCCTGTTCCTTGCCTTTGGTGATCAAATCCTTTAATTGTGACTGCTGATTTTGATTCATAATTTTTGGTTCACGATAATTAACTATAGTCCATCAAAATCACTCCGGCGACCTGGGAGCCTGTCCAAAAATGGGTGTCAGATGTCTTCTAACTGCCCTTTCAAATCCTGACGGCGTTGCTGCAAGGCCCTGTATTCATTCTGTTGTTCGATCACATTGGTCACTCTTGACAACAAAATTTCCACACACTGCAGTCGAATCCTGTTAACTGCATCGATGAATTCCCTCGTTTGCTGTTCCTCTTCACCTGGCAAATGCCAGGTAGCCAGTTTTTCCAAATGATCAAGGACAGAACGCCCATGCCAAAGTTCCAGCAACTGCGCGGTTGTGATATTAGGGCGCTGAGCACAGAAATCAACAACTTCCGTGAAGATTTCCAGCCCATTCATGTCCTCGTTACCAAGCTCGGTCAAATCGGCAATGTTCGTTACTTTTTTTGCCAGTGACGGGTCCTGCACCAGGTAGGCCAGGGCGGTGCGCATGGCAGTACGTTTTTGCACCGGTTTGCCCCGCCCTGCGGTTTCGATTGGCCGGCCTGCCCGTAGTTGCGACCGCTCCGGCAACCTATGCTGCGCAATGGCTTCCAGCTTCTGCCTCAACATGTCCTGAAACACACCCGGTGGCACCGTTTCAATATAGGGCAGTGCCCGCTCGATCAACCTGGCCCGGGCATCCAGGCTAGCTGTATGACCGTCAGCCTTGAAATGCTCAAAGAAAAAATCCGACAAGCCGTGGGCTGCGGTGATATGCTGCGCAAAAACCTCCCGACCATGCTTGCGTACCATGCTGTCCGGGTCCTCACCATCGGGCAGGAACAGAAATTTTGCCTGCAAGCCCTCTTGCAACCTGGGTAAAGTCGCTTCAAGCGCCCGCCAGGCGGCCTTGCGGCCAGCCTCGTCACCGTCGAAACAGAAGACCACAGTATCTGCTGCACGAAACAGCAACTGTACCTGGGCCGATGTCGTGGCTGTGCCGGAGGTGGCGACCACGTTTTTAAACTCGTATTGCGCCAGTGCCACAACGTCCATGTAGCCTTCCACGACGATGATGTCATCCAGCCTTCCGCTACGCTGACGTGCCAGGTAAAGACCATAGAGTTCACGACCCTTGTGATATAAATCAGTTTCCGGTGAATTCAGATACTTGGGGCCGTCGTCTGACAATGCCCGTCCGCCAAATGCGATGACACGGCCACGACGGTCGTGTATCGGGAACATGATGCGATCGCGGAACTTGTCGTAACTGCCTTTTTTACCCGTGCTGAGCATACCTGCTTTTTTGAGCAGGTCCAGCTTATGCGCATCACCCCCCAGGTGCCGGATCAATCCATCCCAGCCGGCTGGTGCGTAACCAATACTGAATTCCTGGCTGACTGCTTCTGACAGACCACGTTTCACGAGGTATTCGCGCGCCGGTTCATGCAACTTGAGTTGCTCGCAATAATATTTCTGGCACGCCGCCAGTAGTTCGTAAATACCCGTTTCCGGTCGTTTCTTCGCACGACCGCTACGCGGCACTTCAAGACCAGCCGAACGTGCCAGTTCGGCAACGGCGTCAATGAACTCCAGACCTTCATATTGCATTAGAAAGCCAATCACCGAGCCGTGTGCTCCACAACCGAAACAGTGGTAGAACTGTTTTTTGGGGCTGACCGTAAATGACGGGGTTTTTTCTTCGTGGAAAGGGCAGCAAGCGTTGAATTCACTACCGGCTCGCTTTAAGGGAACACGCCGCTCAATACAGTCAACGATATCACACCGTGCAAGTAATTCTTCGATAAAAGAGTCGGGTATACGGCCTGTAGCCGGGGGCATGTCAGACGCCGAGTTGTGCCTTGACGGCGCTACTGACGGCTTTCATATCGGCACGGCCCTGTAAGTCCCCCTTAAGACGATTCATGACGGCGCCCATGTCACGTATACTGCTGGCCCCGGTTGCGGTAATGGCCTGGCTGATCAATGCAGCCACCTCGTCCTCGCCCAGTGCTTCGGGCAAGTAGGTGCTTATCAATTCCAGCTCGTATTTTTCCTGTGCAGCCAGGTCGTCGCGGCCAGCAGCCTCATATTGCTGCAATGACTCACGACGCTGTTTGACCATCTTGTCAAGCACAACCAGCACTGCCTGGTCATCCAGTTCAATGCGCTTGTCAACCTCGATTTGCTTGATCGCAGCAGTTACCAATCGCAAAGCACCGAGCCGTTTTTTTGCCCGTTTGCGCATCGCGGCTTTGACGTCGTCCTGGATTTTCTGCTTGAGTGACATGGACGTATTTCAGCCCCGTTGCGGAGCCTGAAAATCAATACAGACGGGTACGGCGAATGTTGTCCCGTGCCAGGCGGCGCAGGTTGCGTTTAACTGCTGCAGCAGCCTTACGTTTGCGTTCCTGGGTTGGTTTTTCATAAAACTCCCGGCGGCGGGTTTCCGCCAGTACACCGGCCTTTTCACACGAACGCTTGAAGCGACGCAGTGCATATTCGAACGGCTCGTTTTCGCGAACTTTTACGCTGGGCATTGTGACTCCGTTTGTTAAGTTGTGTCAAAAATCGACGTAGCCAGTCATTTTAACCTTTTACCCCAGAACCATGCAAAGAATATTTAAGCCTCGCCAACGGCGACAGCACCACCACGACGCGGGTCACCTGCAGCACAAAATTCACCATTGACACGACGTTCAACCGCATGCACACCACCAAAATACAGGTTGGCTTGCGGCCATTGTTGCAGTCCGGGCCAGGTGTCCTCCAATGCCGCCAGAGCGGCAGCAGAAAACCCGGCCTCAACACTCAGGTGGCTGCCTTCAAGATGCAGACGTGGCGCAGCGACCGCCTGTTCAAGACCCATGTTGAAATCCAGCCTGTTAACCAACACCTGTGAAATAGCGCTGCGTATCCGGTTGGAGCCACCCGAGCCCAACGCAATTTGCCCGCCATCGGCCAGTGTGACAATCGTGGGTGTCATCATGGAAGCCAGACGCTCACCATGAGGCAGGCGGTGGAACCCGCCCGGATTAAGGTCTTCCTCACCCAGCATATTGTTTAACATGATGCCGCTGTCAGGCAGCACATAGGCGGAGCCTTCACCGTTGGACAGGGTCAGGCTCGCCAGGTTACCCTCAGCGTCCGCGACACTCAGGTGGGTTGTGCCACGTACTGCCAGGCCACCAGTTTTTAATGTTCTGCGCCAAAATTCAAGGTTTGTGCTACCCAGTATTTTCGCTGCAATTGCATCGTCAAGACCACTTGCAAGACCATGGCTTTTCCGTACCAGGCTGGAGGCCTGGATCACCCGCGCCAGTGCCATTGCGTGTTGCCGGCTACCCCATGGGAATGACCCCGGTCCAAGCTCATCGAGCAACGACAACGCAAATGCAACCAGCGTCCCGCCGGGTGAAGGCGGGCTGTTGATAGCGATACTGGCGCCGTGAGACCGGGCAACGACCGGTTGACGCAAGACCACGTGGTAGTCGCGCAGGTCATCCATCGTAATCAGGCCACCAGCGGCGGCGCAATCCTTTACCAATTGCCCGCCTGGATCACCTGTGTAGAACCACTCCGGACCATGCCGGGTGAGTGCTTCGAATGTGTCCGCCAGGGCAGGATTACTGATACGTTCGCCAGTTTTTGCAAGACGTGTGGGACCACCCGCCGGTGATGCCAGTGCCAGTCCCCCCGGGCCGGTCTCGAGAATGGGCCGCAAAATTTCACTGATGTAACGTTGCAGCGCGTTGACCCGCACACCCTTGCGCGCCAAAAGGACGGCAGGTTCAAATATTTTCTGTAATGGCAGACGGCAATGTGCCGCGTGGATGGCAAATAACCCGGCCACCACGCCCGGTACGGCGATGGAAGCCATACCAATGTGAAATTCCTGGGTCGCCGTACCAAAATCTGCCTGGATGGGGTAAAAGTCCAACTCACCGTGAGATTGCGAAGGCACCTGGGTAAAAAAATCAAACACCCTCGCACTTTGACCGGCCTCCTGGGCCAACAGAAAACCACCACCACCAAGACTGGCCAGCATCGGTTCACACACACAGGCGGCGCACATGGCGCCGAGGGCCGCATCAAATGCATTGCCGCCTTCTTCGAGCAGCACCTTTGCCGCCCTTGAGGTTTCCGTATGTCCCGATGAAACGATACCCAGCGAGCTCAAATTCTTTCCCGGCGAAAATTTGGACAACATATTAACCCAAGCGCTTGAGGGAGTGCAGGCCTCCATTAGGCACCAGCTGTTAAGGCCCACAAAAGATCAGCTAAATGGCGTCAGGGTCTCAGAGGGATGGGGCAGGTAACTGGACCATGGACCGTCGCCAGCAGGGAAGCTGGCGTCGAGCCTACATGGATGTATTCACGGCGTGTCCAGGGGGTAGTTACCTGCCCCATCCCCAGCTTGCAGGAATATTCTCCGATTCACTTAGCAGCAGTTTGCTCAGGTATGATTTACAATCGCGAGTCCAGTTGCAAAACCGCTGATCCATTCATGCAAAGACCGTGATCGTACTTGGCATAGAAACCTCCTGTGATGAAACCGGCGTTGCGCTTTATGACAGCGCAACGGGTCTGCTCGCACATACCCTGTTCAGTCAGGTTGAAATTCACGCCGAATACGGCGGTGTCGTGCCGGAAATCGCATCGCGTGACCATGTACGCAAATTGTTGCCGCTAATCAACCAATGTCTCGGTGACGCTGGTCTTGGACGCGAGGCTATCGATGCCGTCGCCTACACCGCCGGCCCCGGGCTGATCGGCGCTCTGCTTGTCGGTACGGCAACCGGTCGCAGCATCGCCATGGCGCTGGGCAAACCGGCCATCGCGGTACACCACATGGAAGGTCATTTACTCGCCCCCATGCTCGAACCACAGCCACCTGTCTGCCCCTTTGTTGCCTTGTTGGTTTCCGGCGGTCATACCATGCTGGTGGAAGTACGCACTATCGGTGACTACCACATACTCGGCGAAACCCTGGACGATGCGGCGGGTGAAGCTTTTGACAAAACCGCCAAGCTGATGGGGCTTGCTTACCCCGGCGGCCCCGCGCTGGCAGCCCTGGCCGGGCAGGGCGACGCCGGACGGTTTCGCTTTCCGCGGCCCATGACCGACCGCCCCGGGTTGGAATTCAGTTTCAGTGGTTTGAAAACGCATACCCGTAAGCTTTGGATCAGCAGCGATAAGAGCGACACTACCCGTGCCGATATTGCCGCGGGTTTTCAACAGGCGGTGGTGGACACACTGACCATCAAGTGCCGCCGGGCGATGCAACAAACACGCGCACGGCAACTGGTGGTGGCCGGTGGTGTCGGCGCCAATTTGGCACTGCGTCTAACGCTGCAACAAGCGGGTCGCAAACAGGGTTGGAAAGTAGCCTTTCCGCGTCTCGAGTTTTGTACGGACAACGGCGCCATGATAGCCTTTGCCGGTTGCCAACGACTGCTGGCCGGCCAATCCACCGGCCCCGGTCTGGAGGCGCGTGCCCGCTGGCCCCTTGACCAGCTACCCCTACTGGAGAACCTGTCCAAATGACGACCAGGCGCAACACACCGGACCATGTGTTTATAGAAGATTTACGTATTCAGACAATCATCGGTGTATTCGATTGGGAACGCGAGATTACCCAGACCGTGAGCCTCGATCTGCAAATGGCTTACTCAATAAGCCGTGCGGCTGCCAGCGATGCCATTACCGATACGCTCGACTACAAGGCCGTGTCCAAGCGTCTGATCCAGTTTGTCGAAGCCAGCGAGTACCAATTGGTCGAAGCGCTGGCCGAGCATTGTGCCAACATCGTACTGGACGAATTCCCGGTTAGCTGGTTGCGCCTGAAGCTCAGCAAACCCGGCGCCGTACGCGGCTCCAGCGCGGTCGGTGTCATCATTGAACGGGGAGACCCCGCAGCATGAGCAGGGCATGGCTTGGTCTGGGTTCGAATATCAACGCCCATGGTAATATCCGCACGGCCATTGAGAAGTTGCGTAAGGATTTTGCTCAAGTCCATCTTTCGCCGGTCTACATTAGCGCTGCGGTAGGCTTTGAGGGCGCTGATTTCATTAATCTGGTCGCACGTGTTGAAACGCTGCTGGGCCCGCTGCAGCTACGCACATACTTACGCAGGCTGGAGGACAGCTACGGCCGCCGTCGCGATGTACCCAAGTATTCAGACCGAACCCTGGATATCGATATTTTGCTTTATGATGACCTGGTGCTGCGATCACCGTTACTGGACATCCCACGTGCTGAAATTCTAAAGTTTTCGCATGTGCTCAAACCCCTCGCGGATCTTGACCCCGGGCTTATACACCCAACCGAAAACCGTTGCATGGCGGAGCTCTGGGAATCGATGAGCGGTGAAGGCAGTAAGCTGGTGTTGCTGCAACCCTTTGACTGAAAACTTTCAGATATTTAAACCACGGCCACCGTCGACGGCCAGTACCTGGCCGGTGACATAGTGTGCGTCCAGGCCGAGGTAGGCAACAGCCGAGGCGACTTCAAATGGCTCGCCAATGCGGCCAAGCACCGTGTTTTCAATTATTTTTGTCTGTTTCGCGACGTTGTGTCCACCTTCAGGCCAAAGGATGGCACCTGGTGCAACGCCATTAACCCGTATATCGGGTCCGAGGTCCCTGGCCAGCGCCAGGGTCATCATCTGAAGGCCCGCCTTGGCCATACAATAGACCGCGTGGCCACGCATCGGCCGCCTGGCATGCACATCCAGCAAATTGATAACACAACCTCTGGCAGCAGCCAGTTCGGGTACAAGTGCCTGGGTCAGGAAATACGGTCCGCGCAGATTACTCGTCATCAGATCGAACCATTGCTGCGCAGTGGTTTCACCGACAACCGTGGGATAGAACCGGGATGCATTATTGACCAGTAAATCCAGTCGGGGACTCTGCTGTTTTACCGCCACAGCCAACTGTTGAACCGATTCACCGTCGCCCAGGTCTGCTGCCACGATGGATACACTGCCGGGGCGTTCCGCCTCAAGACGCTTCTTGAGGGTACACACGGCATCACCACTGTGCTTATAGTGCAGGATCAGGTCGCAACCACGCCCGTGCAGGGTCTGCGCAATCGACGCACCGATACGGTGTGCGGCACCGGTGATCAATGCGATAGGTGGGCCACCTCTGGACTTTGATGTGTCACTCACTGAAACTACCTGCCCATGTGCTCTGCAACGACGCGTGTCATCCTGCCCGAACCCAGCGAAGAGCTCAAGTGTGTGAGTACCGAACTGGCGGAAATTATTAGCGCCGCGATCAGGCGCGACGGCCCCATACCATTTTCAGAGTACATGGAAATGGCTTTGTATCAACCCGCGCTTGGTTACTACAGTGCCGGTCTGAAAAAATTTGGTGAGGGTGGTGACTTTGTCACAGCACCGCAAATGGGTGATGTATTTGCACGCTGCCTGGCAAAACAGATTGAGCAAATCGGCGACCACCTCGATGACTATGAAATTGTTGAGGCGGGCGCCGGCAGCGGTGTACTGGCAGCCGACCTGCTCATGGCCCTCGAGCACAGCCATCCACCTGAACGCTACAGCATTCTGGAGCGCAGCGCTCATCTGCGTCAGGTTCAAAAAGACACCCTGTCCCATGCCGTACCTGGCTGGGTGGACAGGATTCGATGGCTGGGTACACCTCCCGCTGACACCTGGCAGGGTATTTTTCTGGCCAACGAGGTCATTGACGCATTGACGGTTGAGCGTTTTTGCATTGAAGAAAACGGTATCAGCCAGTTGCTGGTAGGAGCTGGCAACGCTGGTTTTGAATGGCACAGGCGGGCATTTTCGCCTCAGGTGCAAAAACGTCTGGACGCCACACTGGGTGATCTCGTGGCATCCCTGCCGAAAGATTATTGTTCCGAAATCAATATCCACCTGCCTGCCTGGCTCGAGGCGGTCACCGCAAGTCTTGACAGCGGTGCTGCCCTTTTTATCGACTACGGTTATCCACGCCATGAATACTACCTGCCTCAGCGCAGCGATGGTACGCTCGTCTGTCACTACCAGCAGCGTGTCCACGATGACCCCTTTTTGTGGCCGGGTCTGACCGACATCAGTGCCTCGGTGGATTTTACCGCCCTTGCTGAAGCAGCCGACCATTGCGCGCTCGAGGTCAGCGGTTATACCACCCAGGCCATGTTCCTGCTGGCCTGTGGTCTGGAAGAGATCATGGCCGGTTTCCAGTCTTTGTCCGCCAGGGAGCAGTTGTTGAAAAATAACGAAGTCCGTCGTCTGACCCTACCGGGAGAAATGGGTGAACGCTTCCAGGTGATGGTGCTGGGCCGGGCGTTGGATTTCGACTTACGGGGTTTTTCACTGTCGGATTTGCGTCACAGATTGTAATTTGGATATCGCCTCAATACGAGCCATGCGCAGGCGTTCGCCCACCTGCCGGCCGCTGATATCCTTGAGATCAAGGTCCCTGGCATGAATGTGGGATGCCACACGGCCAGCATTGAGTAAAAAGTCACGTTGCGGGTAGGGACGGTCATGTAAGCCCTTGCGGCCCCGGTAATCGGCTTCACACGCGGTCACAAAATCTGCCAACACCCGCTTGTCCCGGAATACATCCAGGCGCTCCAGCAAACGTAATACGGTTGCCGCTCTGGCCTCGATAATGCGGTGGCAATCCAGGTGGCAGCGGCAGACCTTGCGTGCCAGATCATGGACAGCTTTTGGCACCCTGAATCGTTCACAGACTGCATCGACCAGTGGCAAACCAGCGGCTTCGTGACCCGTGTGTGACGGCCATGCGCTGCGGGTGGTCAACCCCTTTCCCAGGTCATGCAAAAGGACCGCGAAAATGACGGTCGCAGAGCCATTGGCCAGTTTTGCAGCCTGGTCAAGCGCCATTAACAGATGCGCACCGCAATCGATTTCCGGATGGAATTTCTCCACTTGCGGAACCCCAAACAGAACATCCACTTCGGGTAACAGGGCTTTGAGCGCATGACAGGCGCGTAGCACACTGACGAACACGGAAGGCGTTGGTGTTTGCATGGCGCGTTCGATCTCACGCCAACAACGTTCAGCCACAAGATGTTTCAGCTCACCCGATTGCGTAATTGTATGCATCAACGCCAATGTCGATGGGTGTACACGAAAACCCAGGTGGGCAAAACGGGCAGCAAATCGTGCCACCCTCAGAACCCGCAACGGATCTTCGGCGAACGCACGCGAAACATGTCGCAACACGCGGTTCTCAATATCGGACTTACCGTCAAAAGGATCGATCAGGCTGCCATCGGCTGCCCGGGCCATGGCATTGATGGTCAAATCACGCCGCCCGAGGTCTTCTTGAAGGGTCACACCCGCGTGAAAATCGACGCTGAATCCATGGTAACCGTGACCCTGTTTTTTTTCCGTTCGGGCCAGCGCATATTCTTCGCCACTTTGCGGGTGCAGAAAAACCGGAAAGTTGGCACCGACCTGTTTATAACCGGCAGCCCGCATGTCATCGGCTGAACTGCCTACCACCACCCAGTCACGCTCGGTGGCTTCCAGCCCCAGCAAGGCATCACGCACAGCGCCACCGACCAGGTAAGTTTCCATTACACCGGACATTTCACCAGGTGCCCGGGATCATCTCCGTGCCTGGCGACGGAAACCCTGTAAACGTCGCTGGCGCACAGAACTGGTCAGGTAATCGGGCACGATGGTATCGATAGTCCGTGGATAAATACCAAAGTAGGCAAAGCCATTTTGCCGGGCTGTGTTGTCTGTTTGCAGGGATCTGTAATTGTCACGCGAGAAGGGTTTGCCAGGCACCCACTCCATGACCAACCCCATGACGGCGGACAACCAACGCGGCAGACCAATGATGGAACGGCGCCTGTTTAATTGGTGTGTGGTCCACTGCACCAGTTCTTTGAGCGTGTAGCTTTTCGGACCGGCAAGTTGATAACGCTTCCCCCAGGTCATGGGATCATCCAGGGCGGCACACATCGCTGCGGCTACATCCCCCGCGAACACCGGTTGCAACCGCGCCCCGGCACAGGCCAGTGGCAGCACTGGCAACACCCGTAACATGGCAGCAAAACGATTAAAAAACTCATCACCGGGGGCAAAGATGACCGATGGCTGGAAAATGCTGACATTGAGACCTTCAGCCGCCATAAGCAGGGCTTCAGCCTGGCCCTTGGTCTTGAGGTAATAACTGCTTCCCTGGCCGGCGTTGAGGGCGCTCACGTGCAAAACGCGGCTAACGCCCGCCAAGCGGCAGGCTTCGATAACGGCCTCTACAATGCCGACGTGTACCCGGTAAAACCCCTGGCCCTTGTGACCGGTTTCGTTCAATATGCCGGCCATGCTGATAATCACATCCGCGCCGGTAAACTGCTCTGCCAGCACTTCGGGGTCGTAAACATCCGCCTGGACCAGTTCGACTCCCGGTAACAACCGTGTTGCGCCGTGACTCGCCGGTGCACGACTGAGGACCACACAATGATGCCGGTCATGTAACAACGCATAAAGCACGTAGCGGCCCAGAAAGCCGCCTGCGCCAATCAATACAATACGCATGTCATATCCTCAACGCCGGTCGTTCTCATCGTGGCAGACCACCTGCGTCACACCGGCAAATCGTATCTTACCGGAATCCAGCCCCGGCATTCTGGCAGAAATCCGTTTTACATCGCCACCCAGACGCCAGTCATACAGCGTCGTGAACGCCAGAACGCGGGGGATGTAATCCCGGGTCTCAAAATAGGGCAGCGTTTCAATCCAGATGGCAGCTTCGCCACGCGGACGTTTTTCCAGCCAACGGTTGACCGCACGTGGTCCGGCGTTATATGCACCTGACACAAGAACGGGGTTACGCCGATAATCGCCTAACAATTCGCCCATGAAGGCCATACCGATAGGCAGATTGCCAGCGACCGTTTGCAACTGGGCGCTACCATGCCAGCTGAGTCCGTATTTCCTGGCAACACGACGACCTGTTGCCGGGGTAAGCTGCATCAGACCGAGCGCGTTGGCGGGTGAACGAGCGGTGGCGAGCATGGCACTCTCGGAACGGATAGTGCCATACACCCAGGCCGGGTCGAGCTGGTTGGCGACAGCATGATGACTGATTTCACCTTCCCACAACAATGGAAAACGCCATGTATAAAACCGCCGGTCACCACTGTTGCCCAACGCAAAAATTACCCGGTCGTACCAGGCCTCACGCTGCGCCAGCGCCGCCGCTGTTTGCAACTCGGGGGCCGGCAGGTCACCCACCGCCAGCTTCCATTCCTCAACAGCCCAGTTGTCGAGGCCCGCTTTTCTGAGTTCAAGTGCGCGCGCGAACCCGGGCTGTGCCGCCAAATTCGCAACTTCTTTACTTTCCACGTTGGGTGTCAATGGGCAAATGTTGTAGGGTTGACTCAGTTCATCTGCTGCCAGGAAACCATAGTAATTGGCCTCCTGCGCCAGTGAGGCAAGCCCAGCGGAAGCGCCCGGGGCCTTAGCCAAACGTAATTCTGCCTGCGCCAGCCAGTAACGCCAACGCTCTTTACTGCGGGTTTCTGAGCGCATGGAGTTGATCACCGCCGACAGACCCATCCAGTCCTCGCGACCAAGCAGGAAACGAGCCCACCATTCAAGCAATGTGGCATCCCGGTAGCTCACGGGTACCTGCTCCATATACGAAGCGGTATTATCAAGCAGGTCGATGGCTGAATGCAGTGCAATGGCGTGCAACAGACCCGCCCTTCGCGCTTCACCCCAATTGAAATGCGTTTCCAGCGATCTGAATTTCACTGCGGCCAGGTCAGCATCACGACTGGCCAGACGTTCTATTGAGATTGCGCTGATCATACGTGTATGCGAATTTTCCTGCCAGGCACTGGCACGCTCCAGATGGGTATAGCCCGTACGGTTCAGTTTTTGCCAATCATCCAGCCAGTGGCGCTGGTCAACGGGTATAAACCGCGCAAGATACTTCACCAACGCGGGATTGCCGGCCAACATGGCCAACCGGACACGTTCCCACGCCAGGCTGGCGGGGATGGCGTCTTGCCTGATCAGCCATTGAAATACGGGGTCGCAACTTTTTGGCTGCGATTTTCCCACAGCCCACAGGTTCTGTGCTTCTTTCAACAGACCATCGGTCTGGTGCAATATAATCAAGCCACGGGCACGTTGACACCTGAGAAAAGTGTCACCGGTACCCTCTGAATACGTCACGAGATCCCGCCAGCGACCCTTTTCGGCCAGTGATTTTAACCATGCAGCACGCAAACCGGGAGTGAAAGCCCAATCCGCATGGGATTGCAGAAACTCAGCCATTTCAGTGGCCGGCACACTGGCGCGGCGCTCGCGGTAATCCTCGTACTGCAGGTAGGGATAGAGTAAAAAACCCTGCAAGCGGGGCTTGATCTGCCTGAATCCATTGTGATCACCTTGCCGTGCCGCCTCCCAGGCCAGCTTGAACGTCGCAAGTTTTGTATCGGCAATTTCAACTGCGAGACTTGATGATGTATTAAAAATACAACCCAGTACCAGCAAAATGCTAAGCTTCGAGAGATGTTTGTGGTTCATCATCAGGTCTAATTTATGCAAATGCAGCCAGTGCAGCAAGCTGAATCGGCAAAATCCAAAGAAACCAGGGAAACTTTATCGGGAAACTGGCAACTCCCATGATCTGGATTGAATTTGCGTTGACCGGTCTCATCAGCGGTTTCCTGGCCGGTTATCTCGGTATTGGCGGTGGTATCATACTCGTGCCGGTGCTCAGCTGGCTTTTCAGCCGCGACCCGGCAACTGCGGCAGTTGCCGTGCAAATGGCGGTAGCGACATCTCTCGCCACGATGCTGTTCTCTTCATTGAGTTCGATCCTTGCACATCAGAGACGCAAGGCCATAACCTGGCCATTGGTACGCAGATTTCTACCCGGTCTGCTGGCAGGCGCTCTCGCCGGCACGCTGGTTGCGGATCAACTGGCGAGCGCGACACTTGGCAGGGTGTTTGGTGTGTTTGCCTTTTTGGTCGGGCTGCAGTTATTGCGTGGCAAAGCGAGTACAAACACACGCCCTATACCGGGCCATGTGTCGACCACGACCGTTGCCCTTGGTATCGGCATTGTGTCCAGTGTGCTGGGTATCGGTGGTGGCAGCATGACCGTGCCCTGGCAGCTTTGGCATGGTCAAAAGGCCAGTAACGCCATCGCCACAGCTGCGGCCTGTGGTTATCCGATTGCCCTGGCAGGTACGCTGGGTTTTATCGTTCTTGGTGACAACAGCGCAGCCGTCCCGATACTGGGTTACATACATTTGCAGGCCCTGGCGGGTGTCGCCCTTTTCAGTATGCTGAGCGCGCCAGTCGGTGCCGCCGTGATTCACAACAGTCAGTCGTTGACCGCAAAACGTCTGTTTGCGGTGTTTCTTATGGTGGCCGCTGTTAAAATGCTATTGCAGTGAGCAATCACATTGGCAGAGTGACGGTCGTACTCGCGCCACCCGTGGCCGGGTTAGCAATGCGGATACGACCATCGTGGTCAAGCGCGATTTTGCGACAGATGGCCAGACCCAAACCGCTGCCACCCGGTTTGAACGTCACGTATGGCTCAAACGGCTTACTCAGTACCGCAGGTGGATAGCCGGGGCCCTCGTCAACAACCTCAAGTTCCAGATATTGCCGGCCGGCCTGGTTCGAGAGTCTGGTATGGATATGCACCTGTGCCCCTTCACCAGCGGGCACGGCTTCACAGGCGTTGCTGATCAGGTTGTGCAATAACTGTCGAATCTGGCCGGGATCAGCCCTGAATCCAGGTGGCCCGGCCATCAAATCAAGATGGAATTGCACCCGTTGATCACCCTGTTGATACAGTGTAACCACGTCCTGGATCAGTTCATCAAGACGCAGCGGTTTGCGTTCCAACCGTGGCTCACTCGCATAATCTCCAAAGGCATCCACCAGAGAACGCAGCGCCTCAACCTGGGAAACGATGGTTTCCGTCGCGCGTTTCAGTACATCGGCATCGGCGCTGCCGAGCTTATCCAGCAACTTCCTGTGCAGACGCTCCGCCGCCAGCCGTATGGGCGTCAACGGATTCTTGACTTCATGCGCCAGACGCTGAGCAACTTCAGCCCAGGCAGCCTGGCGTTGTGCCCGGTTGAGGACGGTAACATCGTCAAATACGACCACCGAACCGCCATGTACCGATGATGTCTGACCCAGGACCGAACCACGCACCAGTAATACCAGCTTGCGCCCATCAGCCTGTTCCCCGGACTCGATCTGTATCTCCCGCTGCCACTCTGAGGGCCCGCGATGCGTGTAGTGGTCAATCAGTTTTGCCAGCGGCATCAGGAATGGTTCATCCTCAGCTAATTCGGAGAACCCGTGACCGGCAAAAAATTGTTTTGGCAGACCCAATATCTGCGTGGCCGCAGCATTGGCTGTCACGACCCGTTGATCATGATCCAGTGTCAGCACACCGGCTGTCAGACTCCCGAGCACGGTCTCCAGGTACTCGCTTTGTGATTGCAACTGTGCCCGGCTGCGTTCGGCCTCATGACTCGCCGCAGTCAGTGCTGCGGTCATCTCGTTAAAAGATTCAACCAAGAAACCCAACTCATCACGCGTCCCACTCTCCACGGCATGGGACAGGTCACCGGCAGCCACCTCGCGGGTCGCCAGCGCCAACCCTGAGATAGGTGTGACCAGCCTGTGCGCAGCGTTAAGGGCGACGAGTATCGCCATCAGTACGGTCAGCAACAAAACCAATGACAGGATCAGGATAAAGCTCTGTTTGAGGGCGCCACGCAAGTAGACGATATTCTGGTAACGGTGATATTCTGTCTCGATTTCACTGGCAAGTGTGTTGATATCGTCCGGCAGTGGATAAATAGCCTGCAGGAGAAAACCCTGCGATCCTGGTAACACCGAAGGCAGGCGTTCAATCACACGGATGTGCAACACACTGCCGGAAACCGGTTCAGCCGCCGCATATTCGCCCTGTTCGATGGCTTGCAGCAGGGCGTAGTCATCCGGCCGCTCAGGCAGATCTGCGAGCAGGTTTATATTGGCGCTGGCGACCAGCCCACCATCGGTTGTAAACAATGAAAGTTCAAGTGGCCCGGCAGCACTGACCTGCTGCAACAGGGTGCGGCGCACCTGCTCTGCGTCATCGGAAGGATTGCCCAACTCATGACCCAGACGGCGCACCTGGTTACGCACTTCAAGTGTACGATTTTCGAGAAATCGCTGCCCAAGTTGCAATGAATCGGCCAGTGCGTTCTCGACACCAACATCAAACCAGCTATCCACGGTGCGGGTCAGAAAGTAAACCGAAAACATATACACAATCAGCACAGGTGGCAGGGACAGGACCAGGAAATACCCAACCCAGCGGGCTGACAACAAGGCGCCGGGGGACCGGGTACGAACCTTTCGTCCCAGTGAAATGACACTGTGCAGGATAGCCGCCACCAATACCAGCAAGGCAAAGATCGTCAACACCATCACCCAAACATATCGTCGATTGAGATCACTGTCTCCGGTTTGCACACGGCTAACCAGAATCAGTGATATCAGCAACACAGCAAGTGCCGTCAGTGCTGGCAGCACCTTTAATAAGAAAGGTCTCAAACGGTGACTTTGAAAGGCCATACGGACCAGTCCGAATCATGTCGCCATTGCGGTGAGAACAAGGCCGGTAACTGCATTGGTGCCGGCAAGCGGCTTTCATCCAGTTGCACGCGGGTACGCAGTTCATAGTTGCCCGGTGGTAATGGCCCACTCGGCAATTGCACATCCAGCGCATCCATGGTCGCCAGGACATAGCGCAGACGTGAAAACGTCTCCTGCCCGGGCGGTATGTCCACAGACAACTGGAAGCGCTCACTCAACGGCAGGTAACGAATCTGAAAATTTCTGGCGACGTGTTTGTTCGCAATCAAGTCTTCATTGCTACGCAGTTCCATCTCCAACCTGAGCGTCAGGGGCACGCCGTTTTGCAGCGCTGCACGCGCTTGCTGACTCAAATTCAATGTCTGGTCGACATGAATTTCCAGCACCTGGTAGCCTGGATTAACAGCAACATGGTTGATTGCAAAGCCAAAACCGACCGTGTCCTGTCGGCAGGCACCCAGTAACGAAAACATCAACACCAGGGTGGAATAGCTAACTTTTTTTGCGTATGACTGCATAAAAAAAACCATCCATTTGCGCCTCACCGGGCAGAATCTGCCGGCCACCCCCGACAACTTGACCCCAGGAGCTTCGCATATTAAGCACTTGCGCATCGGCATTTGTATTCAAAAAACGCTGAATTTGTCGACCGTTTTCCTGCACCAATATAGAACAGGTTGTATACACAAGCACCCCGTTTGTTTGCAACAACGGCCACAGTGCTGTCAACAGGCCTGCCTGCGTTGCGACCACAGCCTCAACCTGCGCTGGGCTACGCAAGCACTTGATCTCCGGGTGGCGGCGGATCACACCGCTCGCGCTGCAAGGCGCGTCCAAGAGAATTTTTGCGAACTTTTGTCCGTCCCACCAACTTTCGGTGCAGGCCGCGTCAGCAAACAGGGTACATGCAGATAAACCCAGGCGTGCGAAATTTTCCTGTGCCTGTTTAAGCCGTTTGTGGTGCTTATCCAAAACGGTCAGATCAAGCTGTGGACAGCTTTCCAATAAATGCGCAGCCTTCCCGCCGGGTGCCCCACAGGCATCCAGAATACGTTCACCGGGCTGTGGATCAAGCACATCCCGCACCAGTTGTGCCGCCGGGTCCTGTACCGCAAACCAGCCTTGCTTGAAACCTGGAATGCTTTCCACTGCCACGGCCGGTTTGATACGAATGGCGTCAACCGCGAAAGGGTGCCGCCCAACTTCAAAACCCGCATCCTGCAGCGTCTTTATGAACACGTTCATATCGCTCGCCTGACGGTTAATCCGTAGCCACAACGGCGCCTGCGTGTTATTTGCAGAAACGATTTCCCGCCACTGTTGCGGCCAGTCCTTTTGGATTTCCTGTAACAACCACGGGGGATGAGCAAATTGCTCTGGCACCTGCGCCAGTCGCCCGAGCAAGTCTTGTTGCTCACGTTGGAAACGGCGCAACACCGCGTTGATCAGTCGCACGGCCCAGGGCTTGCCGAGTAAACGGGCGCATTCGGCAGTTTCATTCACTGCGGCGTGGCTGGCGGTTTGGCCACGCCAGAGTTGCTGGAGCCCCAGCAACAGCAGGTAGCGGATATTGCTGTCACGTTTTTTCAGCGGTTTTTCAAGCAACTGATCCGCCAGCCAATGCAACGCCACCAACCAGCGCAGCACAGCATAGGCGAGGTGGCGCGCGTAGGCGGCATCACGTGGCTTTTTGAGTCTCGAAAAAACCCGGCAGTCGTTCAGGCTGACATGCTCATCCAGCACGTCCGCCAGTGCCATTACGGCTGCCACACGCGGGTTGTCCAGCGACGTTTTCGACACGCTATTGAATGCTCTGAAGATGGTGTGCACGCAGATACTCAGCCACCGGCATGCGTTTTCCGCCTGCCTTTTGTAACTCCAGTATATTCAGTGCTTTGTCTGCGGTTCCGATGATCAATGAAGCGCCATCATTGAATACCTCTCCAGGCTCCAAAGCAACCACTGGGCTAATCACTGCGGCCCGCCAGATACGCAATCGCTGAGATCCAAGCTCGCACCAGGCCACCGGCCACGGATTGAATGCTCGCACACGCCGTTCAAGTATTTGCGCCGGTTGTAACCAGTCCAGTTGCGCCTCGGCCTTGCTGAGCTTGCTTGCATAAATGACCTGATCACCGGCCTGCTCGCGCGCCTGGCCAAGCTGGTCAGAGATGGCCGCACGCAGACAGAAACGCAAAGCCCTGGCGCCCAGTTGCGCGAGCCGGTCATGCAATGTACCCGCCGTATCGTCGGGCCCGATGGGTGTTTTCCGGCAATGGTATAAAGGGCCGGTGTCCAGTGTCTCTTGCATTTGCATAATACACACGCCGGTCTCTGGGTCCCCTGCTTCGATTGCCCGTTGGATGGGTGCCGCACCACGCCAGCGTGGCAGCAGGGATGCATGGATATTCCAACAACCCAGAGGCGAGGAGGACAACAGGCCAGCCGGGATCATCAATCCATAGGCGACCACGACAATCAGATCAGGCTGCAAGCGGACAATTTTCTCCTGCCAGGGTTTGCTGCCAAGCGTGGTTGGCTGCAATACCGTCAAGCCCCGATCGAGAGCCAGTTGTTTGACCGGGCTTGCACGTAGTTTTTTTCCACGACCCGCAGGCCGGTCAGGCTGGGTTAAGACTGCGACAATATCGCAGCCCTCGGCCAGCAGCACCTGCAACGCCGGTAGCGCGAACTCGGGCGTGCCTGCAAACAGGACGCGTAAAGGTGTATGACCACTTTTCACGAATCAGATGCTTCTCAGATTACCAGGTGTTCCGCTGCATCCTGAGCAGCGGCCCGACGTTGTTTTTCGAGCTTTTTAAGCACCATGTTACGTTTCAATGGCGACAGGTAATCAACAAACAGACGCCCGACCAGATGGTCCATTTCATGCTGGATGCAGACCGCGTGCATGCCATCGAGCTGTTCTTCAAAAAAATTCCCATCACTGTCCTGTGCCCTGATTGTGACATTTTCAGCACGTTTAACACTCGCATAAACACCCGGAACCGACAGGCAACCCTCTTCACAACTCTCATTGCCCGACTCGCTCAGTATCTCGGGGTTGATATACACATGCGGTTGCTTCCGGTCTTCGCTGACATCCATTACCAGCAAGCGTTTGTGGACATTCACCTGGGTAGCAGCCAGCCCGATTCCACGTGCTGAGTACATGGTCTGGAGCATTTCTTCAATCAGGTTTTTCAGTGCCGGATCAAAATTCTCGACCGCGCTCGCAACTTTTCTGAGACGCACGTCTGGGAATTCCAAAATATTTAATTTTGCCATATGCTTTCGTACCTGATAAATAATTTAGGTGAACTTTTTCACCGCAGGAATTATGATAGCTAATGACGGACTATGTTCGCCACTAGAATAATGGCCGCATCGGTCATGATGGCTGGATGCCTACTATATGGGGAATGGAACGTGATTAAGAAAATTATTCACTTTATCCTGGTGACGGTTTTGGCGGGAGCAGCTATGGCACAGGATGTGTCCGTGCGCTCCGATCACCCCGACGAATATGTCGTCGTGAAGGGCGATACGCTGTGGGACATCTCAGGAAGATTTCTGGAGAAACCGTGGCAATGGCCCGCTATCTGGCAGGCCAATCCACAAGTCGAAAACCCACACCTGATCTATCCAGGAGACCGACTATCGCTGGTTTACATCGACGGTCGGCCCCGGCTGATAGTTAACGGTAACAAACCGGTTGTGCGGCTGTCACCCCAAACGCGCAGGCAACAGCGCGAGGCGATCGAACCAATTGAGTGGGATGCAATCAAGCAATTCGTGACCAACGTGCGGGTATTTCAACCCGGTGATCTGGCTGAGTTACCCTATGTTGTTGCCAATGAAAGCAACCGCCGCATGGCTGCCCGAAATGATCTGACCTATGTGCGGGGTCTGGATGGAGAGGTCGGTAGCGAATATAACATCGTGCGCCTGGTCCACATCTACTACGATGACAAGGGTGTCATGAAAAGAGCGGTGAATCACGGTTATCGCGAACACCTGGCTGCCGGTCTTGAATACCCCGACAGCATCTGGAATGCAACACTTGAGTGGCGGCGAAAAAACCCGCCGGTATTGGGCTTTGAATACTGGGATGTTGCCCGTGCCAAGCTGCTGAAGGCCGGTGACCCGGCAACGCTGGAAGTGGAAACCGGTCGTACCGAGGTAAAAGATGGTGATTTTGTCTTGCCAGTTGATACACATCAGTACCCACAGCAGCTAATGCCACACGCCATGAGTTCCATTCCTGACGGGCTGGAAGTTATCGCCCTGACCCAAAGTACGTATGGCGCCAGTCATTACCAGGTCGTTGCAATCAATGCCGGCCGTAGCCAGGAGGTCGAAACGGGGCTGGTTTTTTCAGCTTTTCGGCCAGGCGAAGAAATCCGCGACTCCGTCAAATACCCCAAGGGTAGCTGGCAGGACCAAAAAAACCGGGGAGGTGACAAAGTTACCCTGCCGGACGAATTCAGTGCCCACATCCTGGTGTTCAGAGTATTCGATGAGGTCAGCTATGCCATGGTCATGGATGGCAAACGCCCGGTCCGCGAACACGATGTGCTCAAACACCCGGATGAGACGCTTTAACAACGGTCAAACATACAAATATACAAAAGGGGGAGCATGGGACAAGCTGCCGTTCAGCAGCGTGACTGGCTGGTCATTCTGAACGCACCCTCAGCCGGTGCCGCAGCTCTTATCAGGGCGGTTGAATCACTGGGTGGGGTCAGTGGGGTCACATCAGCCGATACCCGGAGCCTCACACAACACGGTCTTAGCGATGTAACCGCACGCGGTATTGTCAAGCCGGATGAAGCTGTTATCGAAAAGGCTCTTGAATGGCTTGCCCAGCCTGCACACCACCTGTTGTGTTGGGATGATGATGCCTACCCGGCACTGTTACGCCGTATCGGCAACCCCCCTGCCGCATTGTTCATTGACGGTGACCCCGGTTGTTTGTGGCAACCACAAATCGCGGTGATAGGCAGCCGCAATCCAACTGCGGGTGGGCTGGACCACGCCCAGGATTTCACCGCCACACTGAGCCGCCAGGGTATGACCATCACCAGCGGTCTGGCAAGCGGCATTGACTGCGCGGCTCATGCTGCGGCGCTGGGTGCTGGTGGCAACACCATCGCCGTGACCGGTACCGGTCTTGACATCGTTTATCCCACCAGCAGCCGGGCGCTGGCAGAGCGTATACCATTGCAGGGTGCGATGGTGTCAGAATTCCCGCTTGGAACACCACCAAAACGACGCCACTTCCCTTCACGCAACCGCATTATTTCGGGCCTCAGCCTGGGGGTACTGGTCATTGAAGCCGGACTCAACAGCGGCACCTTGATAACAGCCCGCAAGGCTGGCGAACAGGGTCGCGATGTGTTTGCCTTGCCCGGCTCGTTACACAACCCGATGGTCAAAGGCTGCCACCGCCTGATTCGTGAGGGCGCACGACTGGTTGAAACGACCACTGACATCATGCAGGAACTCGGGCCGCTCGCTGCAGAGTTACGTATGGAGATCAGCCAGCGGCTTGAGCCGGCAGCAGCGCGGGTTGAAAAATCCACACGAGCATCCACAGACCTTCTCGATGATACTGATTACAAGACCGTGTGGGATGTGCTCGGCTACGATCCCAGGCCGATCGATAAAATTATTGAAAAATCAGGGCTTAGTGCCGCCACCGTATCTTCCATTCTTTTGATGATGGAACTCAGAGGCCTGGTGGAAAACCAGGGCCACGGGCGCTACCTGCGTGCTTAACCTTGAACATGGGCGCGGCAGTCCCAACTTTTTGCACAGCATATGTTGACGCTGGAGCCTGTCTCGGCCATGCTGTGACCTTGAGAACACGGTGGCAACAGGCCCTAATTACAGAGACTGAACAATGAAAGAAAACGTGCTCGACGTACTGATGTTTCTTTTTGAAAATTATTTTTACGACGAACCGGAAGAGAGCCCCGACAGGGGATCCCTGCAGGAAAATCTCCACCAGGCAGGCTTCACCAATGGTGAAATTAACAAAGCTTTCAAATGGTTGGACGGTCTCGCCGAGCAACGCCATCAACCCGAGTTGATCATGCACAGCGACCAGCCTATCCGGGTGTATGTCGACTCCGAACTGGCCCGTCTTGATACCGAATGCCGTGATTTCCTGATGTACCTGGAAAATATTGGCATCGTAGATGCACAGAGACGCGAATTAGCACTCGATCGCCTGGCCGCCCTGGACACAGACGAAGTCACACTTGATGACATGAAATGGGTGGTTTTGATGGTTCTGTTCAATCAACCCGGCCAGGAAGCAAACTTTGCCTGGATGGAAGATTTGATGTTTGACACCGAGCAGGAATATCGGCACTAGGAGCCTGTCCGAGAATGGAGAACCTACTGTGGAAAAGCTATTTCGGCCCATTTCTCCGCTCATTTTCGTTAA